>VFKN01000078.1 GCA_009885525.1 Anaerolineaceae bacterium
ATCTCCTTTGTACCTCCGGCACTCATCGTACCGAAAATACACTACAGGTGGGCTCCTTTTCGATAATAATTTTTCGCCTAGGTGGGCTCCTTTTATTATATAAAAAACAATGGAGCAAGTGGTGAACGACTCCAGTTTGCCAAATCTTCTTCCGCATTTCTTAAAGCAGGTAAGACAGAAAGCGGCATCCATTTTCTTAGTTCGTACCCTAATTGGTTTTCAGGGCGATTCCCCCCGTAAACTAGAAATTCATAATCAGCCTCCTTCCGGGGAAGGTCTTGTAGGTTTGGCAAAGGACGATATAGAAAAGTAAGCCTAGATACCATTGGGACAGCTTGTATAAGGTGTTCGGCAAGGGTTGCCAGCAGTCCCTCATCTGTTTCAAAATCTGCAATATCTACCGATATTTTTATACAATCATCCTTAGATAGAGGCTTAGCTCCGTCCCAAAAATCATCCAGCCGTAATTGTCTTTCAGTATCTGGTAGTTTAGGATCCAGTACGAGTCTGAGGGCATGTATCAGGTTGGATTTGCCAATTTTATTTTCACCAACAATCACTGTATTTTCATGCAAATCCAACTGAAGATGCTGAAAGTTTCTAAAATTTTCAATTTCAATTCGGCTAATATACATACAAAATCCTCCTGAAGTGAAGAGACCGATTCCTAAAAATTTATCCTAGACCTACAGCGCTTGCTCTTTGGCTATTGCGCGGACAATTCGAGCACGTGCTTTGGCACGTGCGATCAACAAAGCGTCTTCACGATTTTGAGTCAGCCATTCGAAGAATCTTTGAACACCATGGCGTGTATTTGCTTCATCGCGGCAATTAACGATGAATGCGAATTGCACTTTCTGGATATTATCTGCCACAAAGATACCGAAAGGGGCAGCAACTACTGTGGCGTCCGGGAAGCCAAGCATTTTGGTTGCCTGGGTCTCGGATGCTGTCTTGTGGCAGGCAATGATGTGAACTGGTCCGCCGCGACTTTTATTGAGCGTGCTGCTTAATTCGTAGTCGTGTAAGAAAGGCTGCCCGACCATTTCCATTGCGGGGCCGACACTGAGGGCGGCAGGGATGGCATGTGGAACGAACAATATTTCGCTGCTGCCAAGTTTGACGATCAGGTGTTGACTATCATCGCTTGAACCAGATCTTTGACGCATTGCATCGCGAAGCACATGATGCATTTCGTGTTGACGGGCGCGGAAATCAAGACGGCTCCAATCCAACGCCTGCCCGCTATGGAAGCGTCCTTTGCTTGCCTCACGCACTCCTGCTTGAGCAAGATTGATGAGCGCTTCATGCAAGGCTTCTTTGACGCGTATTTTGAGATCGTCTATCGTTGTGATGTTTCCGCCCCGAAAGAGACTTTGCGTTGAGACATACTCTTGGAAACGTAAATTGCGCTGCCCAGCAGGTATGTTTAACGTAGAGATGTTGCCGAGTGAAATCAGCCGGACTTTTCCGGGCGCTTGTGAAAAACCAGTCATCAACTCTGCATGGCAAATTCCGATATCGCCTACTTCGTTCGCCCAACCAGCATTTCCATTAGAAAGGGCGATTAGAATGTCGCAATTTTTAACTGCCTGTAGACATACATCCCAACTATCCCAGTTTCCGCCTTGTGGAGGTGTCTCTTCATTGATCCATACCTCGAACACCTTCTTTCCGAAGACTTCGAGTTCTTCTATCTCATCCTTCAGTTCTTTGCGTATTTTTGATAACGGCTGCCCCGTTTTATTCACTGGGAAATTATCATCACAGCGACTTGAGATCATGACCGTGAGTTTAGAGGATTTTGCCATATCAATTTCTCCTGAATGTGATGTAATTTACCTGGACTGGGTCGCGATCGTTCCAACTGATGAGGTCGGTTTCTTTTGCCAGCCCGACTACGAAATTTATCCCTTTACACTCTGGAATATGATTTGTGTTTCGCGGCATGCACGTTTGGTTTGATCAATCTCACTTAACTCATACTTTGAGTCGGGTTTCTGGAAAATATCCAAGCCGCGACCAGGATAGATGGACCAGCCATTATCGAGGCGAATACTGCGATCATGAATGGAGGGGTTGAATTCATAAGTGAAAACAATGCCATGTTTTGCAAGGCTGGCGGCAAGTTCATTGAGTTTCCTATCAGCATCCTGCTGGTATGCATCTTCAGCGGCGGAAGTTGTCAGATGCAGGGTAATCTCTCCAGTGCTTGTATCCAGGATACCTGCAAAAGCCATAAAATTGCGGATCTGATAATCAAGACGAACGTAAGGGTCAGTGACGTAAATTTTTCGAGCACCTTTTAGATAGGGTCCAAACAGGTTTTTGTAACTATAGCCCGTGTCGCCTTCTTTAATGTGAATAGTTTTTGATTCCAAAGCAAATTCTGCCTCAGCAGTTTTCTTTGCCTCGCCGAAAAATGCGAGCAATTCGGCTTCTTCCTGATCTATCGGCTGAATAGGCTCGGAGATAATTTCTGGTTCGGTCTGAGCAAGTTGATCAATATTTTCAGCATCAGCAAAACGGACCTGACGATGATTACGCTGGAAGTCATCCGGAAATTTTGACTTAAATGTAACCGGGATATATTCCCGGTCAAGCTTGCACAACTCGTCACGAACTCTTTGACGCAATTCAAGAGCCGGATTTACACAATATTTATAAAAATCCTGTTCAGACGGTTGTTTATCTGGAAATAAGATTTTCAAAAAGCCACTTGCGCCAGCCTCAACGGCTCTACTATCGCGCATATCATCGCAATTTTGAATATCCATGTTTGTTTTTACATAATCGCGATAGCTAATGTCATTCCGTATCATGTGTAATATTTCGCCAAATATATCTCCCTTCAGGGCAATTGCTGATGATGGAGTATCTTTAGTCACACGCGGCAAATCCCAGCCAGGTAGAAGTCCCGAAAAGCGGTCTATAAATGCAGTCTCACGAAGAAAGTTAGGGAAAGCCCGCAATAAACCGATATTCTCGTTTGACGGGCGGTGGTGCTCGTCCAATTCTATGTTCGCTAACATAACCAATCCGGCTTCAGATGTAATTGAACCTGCCGATCCACGTCCGAAACGCCCGGATTCAAGATACGACTTAAGCAAAGCGGTCAGTTCGCCGGAACTATCCCCGCGTACTTTTTGCGCTTCATCTATCACTACACAGTCGTAGCGCGTGATCAACCCCGGGGTCTTCCTCGCGTCGTTGTAAAATAAAACAGGCGCTGAAATTGCGCCAGAACGAACCGCTACATACCGTGAAAGATTTTCAAATACAAAACTTTTTCCGGTTCCTTTTGGAGCCAATTCGATCAGGTTGTATCGTGATTCAACCATTGGGAGCATGCGGCTGATCAATAATATCTTCTGACGCTCAGTGTAAATATGGTGATTGAAACCCATAGAATTGACAATAAAGTCAATCCATTCAGACGTAGTAAATTGCTGCCGTGAGGTTATAAAATAATCCAAGTCCAAATTTGAAAGTTGGAAAGGCAAAAAATCACGCATGATGATTTGCCCTATAGCGCCATCTGAAGGCGGGGAATATGACAAAGTGGCTACGCCCCAAATACCACTGGTTAATAACATTTCGTTATCCCGAACAATATGAGGAGGCACTCCGCCCTTTGTCTCGTCTAAAAAGGGGACAACAAGATAGCGATCGCCTTTAGCGAGATTAACTTGTACTGAATAGTCATCTAATATTTTTACATCCTGCATTTCAAATAACTGATTCTTGATCGCCTCGCGTTCACTCTTGTCCGGGGCATATTTACGTACAAAATCTGCGATTTTTTGTCGGGCATCTTCCTCCAGATCAGGCGCATCTTTTACGTAGTGAGAGACTATCCATTCCCGAACATAGACAGGAATAGCGCGGCTCCCAAAACCGGCTTTACGGGCAAAAGATTTATTGATTGTTAATGCGCCGAAATAATCTAGGGCTTTTTGTTCAAAGTTTTCCATGAATCACCATTTTTATAGATCGTCAAGATTGGATTTCGATTTCACCAAAGAATCATATTTCACCGGAATAACTGCAACTTGCTCATGTCCCTGATTGTTGAATTTGAAATTCAGGCGAATACTAAGTTCACTTTCACTCAAATCTGCGCTGCTAATACAACGAGTCTTAATTGACAACTCTTGGCGTTGTAATTGAGAAATCTCTTCAAGGATAACAGGAGCAGCATCCAAGTTATCGCTAACAACTTCAACCAATACTTGTTCAACAGGATAGCCGTTGCGATTAGTGATTTCAAGAGTGAGGTCAAAACGCGTTCCAGCTATAATTTTATTCGAACTAATCATATTAACCACTAATGGATGCGGCGTTGTCATGAATGGCTGATAAACAGCCATTGGAATAATTGTTTCTTCTGGGGTTAATCCGCCATGAATATATGCCGAATCATTGGTCGGAAGAAAACGATATAAGCGCCTGGGAACAAGATAATTTTGCGGCAAATGATACTGGGTACGTTTGAACAAATAACAATCGTACTCCACCTGCTTAGAGAGTTTAGCCGCATCTTCATCCGAGATAACCATATAACGATGGTGCTCGTCTATAGCGTTCTTTTTGTAAAGGGCCCCTTTCAAAACATTTACGGTTTGACTTGGAATTCGGGTTGACCCGTGATCAGAGGTGAAAACGACCATCAAATCACGATCTGCGCCTAGTCTGTTTGCAAAAGATCTAATATCCTGTGTTAAAACCTTTAAATAAGTTTGAATTGATTGTCGGTGATCTATACCAGTATGACTATCCGATTGATGTAAAACAAAATCAATCGGAATGTAATTTAAAAAATAGACATCGTGATTGCGTTCAGTAGTTCGGCGGAGATCAACGATGTTTGCCAGATAGCAAACCTTTTTTTCTAGTTTGGTTTCCCAGGTAGATCGAACTGCATCAGAATAACTGCCGTCAAAAGGTTCATAGTGGCCAGTGATAATACATTTTTTACTTACCTCAGTAAAAGTTGGCAACATAGCCAGACAAGGCTGCATTTCCTGTTCAAAGAAGCCTTGCTGTTGCAATTGCTGCTGTAAAATTTGATAATGCTTCAAGTTGAAATTGTCGATCACCACAACCAAAACAGGCCCTGTATGAGACTTTATTTTCTCCTTTAATCCAAGCACTGCTTTCCATGCCATGCGATTAGAGTTATATAGTAAATCTCCATAGTGAGCAAACAACCAATCAGAATATTTACCCGCCAAGTCGCCAATTTGATCATCTAATTGGGAAGTATTTTCAAGCCAGAAACGATAAGGCAAATATTCCTTTACAGACCAATCCATCCACTGATCCAAATTCCAACTATCCTGAGGCTCTGTGGGTACAGGAACGGATATAAGTAAACTGAGATCATTTAATTCCTGAGCAACATGGGGTTGATTTTGCAGAGGCGCAAATTTTCGCGCAACACGTTTAATATCCTGAGAAGTAATTTCCTCTTTTTTAGCACGGAGTAGTTTTACCGTCGCACGCAATTCATCTTCCAGAAAACCAGACGCATGCTCCAGAATTTTTTCGAATGCATCCACCGCATCGTTACTGGTTTCAATTTGCTTGATATATAGCCTGATTTCTGTGAGGGTATTCTCATTTTCACGAATTACAACAGGAACGCGATGTACGTCTAAATTTAATTGCGCCAGTTCGTTATAAACATTACCAAAAACTCTTTTTCCCAGTGACATATCATAGAAACGCAGCAACTTTAAAGCGGACAGATTGCGAATATAAATTTCAGGCGATTTTTCCAACCATGTTAAAAGTTGTAATCCGGCAGTCTTTTCCTTTAATTCAGAACGTAACCGGCGGAATCTTTCCTGCAATATTTTTTTAACGAGAGGGCGGCGCTGTGCATCCTGCCATTGTTCAGGTTCGTATGCAGCGAGGATTTCATTAACGCGCAGGACAACATCGGTTTTATTTAGAAAACCCCCGAAGAATATTTCCAGTATGTAATCTTCAAAGGAAACCTGCCCGGAAGCGGGGATATTCAATTCCAAAAGTCCCGACGAACTAATTTCCATTTCAGAATATTGCAAAGGCACAGAGATGCCTGTGCGCTCTTCAAAGTAACTCCGCACAGTAAGGGATTTGAATAATACT
Organism: Anaerolineaceae bacterium; assembly: GCA_009885525.1. Lineage (GTDB taxonomy): Bacteria > Chloroflexota > Anaerolineae > Anaerolineales > Villigracilaceae > Villigracilis. The sequence goes on from VFKN01000078.1 coordinate 6,136, forward strand.
TTTTCCGGTCCGTAGCGCTGCGCCATTAAGTTGAGCCAGCCCGCAACCTTTTTTTGGCGCACATGCACTTGCAATTCTTTTCCTGTGTGAATGGATTGCAAGATACGTTTATAAACAGCACAGTATTCGTCCGGACGAGAAATAACCACATCAACGGAGTGGTCACCGATTTCCAAATCCGGGGAAATTGCTGAGATAAGGATCACTTCTGTTTACCTTTTTTCATCTTTGGCTGACTTGAAACTGCTTCATTAAATGCCTGACTTATGTCTTCTTCAGACAATAAACCGTTATCCCGAATGAGTTGTATAAGGTTGCCAAGTAAGACCTTCAACCCGTTTTTATCAACCGGATTACGGAAACTATAAAACCTTCTACCTGGCTCGAGCTTTGCCTGGGTTTCCGGAATTAAGTTGTAATCATCGTCCTGATTGCGAAAAGTCAGTTTGATGATTTTGCTGAATTCACCTGCTGCGTTACTGACCAAATAATAAATACAGCTATCTGTAACAGAAAAGGTCTTTATAGATCCTTCGCCAACAGCCTCGTATTGTTTCGCTAGAGTCGGGTCTGTATCTTTTGTAACTCTGACAATCACTCCAACAGGGGCGGTTACGGATAACGTTATTTGATTATTGTAACTAATGAGGTCACTCTCATGTGAAGAGACGCCTGGATTTTGATTCGTTTCCCATTCCGGTGAAGGTAATTTTGGCAGCCCATTATCTATGGCATCTTTGGCTTTTTGGAAACGCTCAACATATTCGTTAGTACGATCATATGTCCAATCGTCAACTTTGCCAGTATTAAATGCTTGCGATGCAGGAATATCTTCCAGCAGCAATTTTTCAACATCACTGATTTTATTTAGAGCATCTAAAAGTGTGCGCGATGGGTTCGTCTGCCAGAAAGCCTGTTTGTCCTTTTGATCCTTATGCAATCCATTAAACCATGTCCGAATTGCATCTCCATAATCCAGATACGTGTTTCCCTGTGGTGCAAACAGCATCCCGATAGATGTAACAACAGTGTGCTTTATCGTATCAGCATGAGTGGCAATAGTGGATTTGCAATTTGTAATCTCCGCGAGAATTCCGCGCGCCTGAGCCTCATCAATATTTGCACTGGGATCAAAGCCGTTCACTATTTTAAGTTCGTCTAAAAACGACTGCGCTGCGGTGGCAAGAGTTTCATAATTCGTCATCATCTCAGCAAATTTTTGAGCAATACTGTTGGATGCATAGATGCCGCTGGTTCTCTCCAGGCGGGTTCTCTTTTTCCACCAGGCAAGCAAAGATTGCCAAGCCGCAGTTTGTGTCTGATGTGAACCGGCTGTTGATGGCGTTTCTGAAAACAATCCGTATACACCATCAATTAATAATGTAACAGCCTTGGTCTTTTCTACCCGTTCAACCGTGGCTGAGGGAAATTGTCCTGTAGCCACAGCAATAATAAGTTCGGGATCATTAAGTGGGGCGTAGCCTATTTGTGTAGGTTGAGGCTTTAATCGCAATTCATCGCCCAAATAGCGAATCGCAATCGCCATAAACAGGCTTAAGGCATAGGGACCAACTCCGTATGGGCTGTCGGTCAACTCCTGCAACTTGGGCCAAATATTCTCTTTTTGACCTTGACCGATATTCCTCAAGAAATCCACTAATGCAAAAAGTGCGGGTAGTTCTTTTTTGAAGGTTTGGGGCTCCGGCGTCAATTCATAATATGCAGTACTAGCCAGATGGTCTTTTGATTTTCGCAAAATACCATGCTTGACAAGAATATTTTTCAAATAGCGAATTTCGCCCTGACTCTCTTTTTCATTGGCGTCAATTTCCACTGGCATACCATATTCAATCAGGCGAGCAACAGCATCCCGTAAGGCATTGTCCCTTGCGCCAGCAAACTTGGCGGGATGGGCAAGATTTAAGACTGAGTGAGAAACCAGACTGCGGTTTTTGAATAGCGAGTTCAACAAAGCATCTGCCGGTTCGTACTCCGACTTAGGCTGATTTACGAGAATTTTTGTATCATCTCAATAAATCGGGGATGAGCAGGAAATTATTGAATCCCCCCCGGAACAAAGATAAACGAGTAAACTAACACCAGCATGATTGACGATATTGAACTCAA
>VFKN01000020.1 GCA_009885525.1 Anaerolineaceae bacterium
ACAAAGGCACAAAGGGATACAAAGGAAAAGCCTTTTCATTAATTAAAACCTTTGTGTACTTTGTGTCCTTCGTGTTTAAAGACCTTTTTGCAGTAGAGTCATCAGTAGTTCACGAAAAGGCTTGAACATGGTTTACTTGGTTCCAACCAAGGAGACCAAACCACCATGCCCAAACCTATCATTAAAAATAACCGAATTACGCTATCTCAACAAGTGTTGAGCACCTTGATTTACATTGTGCGTCGGTATTTACCGCTTGATTTGTGCAATACGAGGATTACAAAGGACGACATTATCACCGTGTTGGGTTACGCCAGCGCAAATCGTACCAGCCTCGACGCTGCATGTCAGGAGTTGCAGGACGCGCCATCAGCCAACCGCTTGCGCGAGGTACTGGCACAAGCCTTGCCCGACCGTGCGAAATTGCAGCAAGCGCTCAATCGGATCCTGCGGGCGCAAACGCCGCGCTTTATCAAACGAGGAAAGTGGTCGTACTACATTGCAATTGATTTGACCTTGATCCCGTATCACGGTGAATGCTACGTCGACGAGAACGAAATTGTACGCAGTCAAGCCAAATCAGGTACAACCCATTTTCACGGATATGCGACAGTATCGATTGTGCATAATAATCAACGCTATGTTTTAGCATTACGCTTCGTTGAGAAAGGCGAAAGTATGGTCACTATCGTGAAATGGCTGCTCAACCGGCTAAAATCTATGGGAATCTCTATTCGCTACGCCTATTTGGACAAAGGTTTTTGTTCCGTGGAGGTTCTCAACACGCTGAAACGCCGCAAAACCAGGTATGTGATGCCCATCCCGGCGCGTGGCAAGTCGGGTGGCGTGCGCGCGCTGTTTGAAAAGTTGGGTAGTTATCGCACTACCTATACGTTCACCAGCGCCAAGCATGGACAGGCGCAAGTTGATGTGGTGATGGTCAAGAAAAATATTCCAAAGGACGTTACAAGCGCAAAGGCGCGCGCTGGTTGGTTGTCGAGCCTGTCGAGACATCGCCTATGCGGTCAGCGGCTTGCCGAAATCCACTGAACCACATCAAGTCTTTGAAATGTATCGCCAACGCTTTGGCATTGAAACCAGTTACCGCCAGATGAATCAGGTTCGTGCTCGCACAACATCTCAAAATCCAGTGATCCGCTTATTGTTGGTTGGCTTGGCGTTCCTGATTTTCAACTTATACATTGCCTCTCGAGAGCATATCGCCGTTGCCTCGAAAAATCCCGTCAAACCAATCTCTAAATATTGGTTGACTCTACGCCGATTAGCACACATGCTCACTCTCGTGATTCAAAACTTATTCGGCTTAGCAGATGTCATGCTACGACATGCTTACGTAGCGTTTTCGTGAACTACTGATAATCAGGATGCAACCGAGGTATGCATTCTTCCCAACCATAAGGCTGGGAGAGTTTTTAAATGAATCAAGATTGAGTGCGTAAGATGAGTTATTAACAGGCTGTTATAGCGCGCTTAATTTCAAAACGGTTTGAAGGTCATTAAATACAGCACAAGCGCGGTGATGATAAAACTGACCCATATGAGCAAGCGCGGATTGGTCAGGGCGATCAAGCGATCAACTTCCTCCCGGCCTGCATAAATTCTGCTTGCAGGATTTTCATTGGCAAAGCCGCTGATATACATGACACCAAGTGCCTTGCGGATGGGGCTGTAAAACTTGCGCGAATACCACATCATCCAAACGAACACACCCAGCATGAGGATGATCGAAAGCCACCACCAGCCTTGCTTCCACGATGAATCGATTACGCCAAGCGCAACACCAAACACGCCCATGCCAAAAAATCCGCCAAACATCGGCGCGATGGTGATGCCTGTAATGGCAAGCAAAGCTTCACGCGCTTTGGGATCTCTCTCAACGGGCAGACGGAACGCAACTGCTAAACTTGCGCCATGCGCAAAAAAGAACATGACTGCAAATAAAATATGCAGAAATAGAAACCAGGGATAAAGGTCCATTATCGCAGCCCTTCAAACAAATCGGATTCAATTTGCCTGCCGCTGTTGACCAGGCTGTACGCACGGTAAAACGTGCCTTGCATGGCGAGGACGGCAACAGCAGCATCTTCATGTATTTCCGCCAGAGCGCCCAATGTGGATAGCTGGCTTTGATGGCATTGGATCGCGCGCCACGCGGCATGACAATATTCTCCCATGTCGATGCGCGTGGTCACCATCCAGTCTTTCCACGGGAACTCGCCGCGGATTTGATCATCCACGGGGAAGGTCATATCACCCATGAAGGGCGCAACAAGATTTATAAAACCTTCTCCATCCACCATGTAATAAAGTTTTGAGACGCGATGCGCGGGAAGATTTTCGAGGTCTTGATACGTTGAATCTGCGGCACACACAACCGCAGCGGATGTGAATTGTCCCACCGCAATATGATCGGGGTGGCCATAATTCCCATCAGGCGGAAAGGTCACGATTACTTGGGGTTTAATTTTGCGAATGTGTGTGACAATTTTTTGGATCGCTTCCGTGTGATCGGCCTGATCCACATCGCCGTCGATATAACCCAAAAAGTGAAGGCTTTTCATGCCCAATTCTTTGACGGCATTTTCCAATTCTGTGGTGCGCGTTTGAGCGAGGTTCTCGAAGCCGGGATGAGACTCGGCGCTGCCGAACCAGCCCCGCTCACCGCGTGTCGCGCATACGAGGTGTGTATCCACTCCGTGGGCGGAATATTTCGCGAGCGTTGCCCCCATTCCCATTGATTCGTCGTCAGGATGTGCAAAAACAGCAAGCAGGTGTAATGAGTCCATAATGTTTTCCATTTTAAAGTGAAATCGTCCCGCATATGGATTTTACCAAATGTGGGACGATTACCGAAGTGCAAACCTGACAGTTCTATAAAATCTGTCAGGTCTTTAACTGTGAAACTTCTTGAAGTGCCTCACGGGTGAGGTTATATGCCTGCCCAAAGCCAGCCACAAAACGCCCGCCCTTGGGTTTGATGCACCAAATCTCAAAGCCTGGCAGATTGAATAACGGTTCGGATTCGGGAAAATGTTCGAGATATTTATTTTTGACAGATGTGTAAGCCGGCTCATCATTATGCAAGAGATCAACGGAACCGCGAATGGAAACGCGCGCAAGCGTTAATGGATCAGCGCGCCCGTCATCGGCTTCCGCGATGAGTAAACTCACGCGCTTATCTTTCGCCATATCCATGGTGTGCTGCGCAAGGCGGCTGACATGCAGATAGAATGCGGAAAAATCTTCAGCAGCGATAAACGTGACCATTGAAACAAACGGGGCTTCATCGCGCAATGTTCCGAGTGCGGCGATACGCGTGTTGCGAATAATGTGAGCAAGCAGTTCTTCCGATTGTGAGTCCATTGCTATTCCCCGGCAGGCGGGTTATCGAGGCGGATGCCATGTCCGCGCACAGTGTCAATATATTGGTGGGTCGGATCAAACGCGGCGATACGGTCACGCAGTCGGCGGATTAATGCATCCAGCGCCTGATCCGATACGCCCGCGGTTTGTTCCTCGCCCCATACCGTAGCCACAAGATCGGCGCGGCTGATGACCTGACTCTGATTTTCGTATAACATCCACAACAATTTAAATTGCTGTGCCGATAAAGGCGGCGTGACTTGCTGCTGGTTGACCCAAACCTGCCGCGATTTTTGATCCATCAACAAACGCCCCGCGCGCACACCGTTTTCAGCAAGCGGCATGGTCGCATCGGAGGTGATAAAAAGGATCTGCTGGGCAAGCGCAATGCCAAGAATGTCGCCATCCTGCAGCATGACGGGGGCGGTCAGTTCCGTGCCGTTATGATTTGTGCCATTCTTACTGCCAAGGTCTTCAATGGTGACGCCCTCAGGCATCGGTGTGATACGCGCATGAAAACGCGACACTTGACGGTCTTGAACGTTGATGTCGCAAGTGGGATCACGCCCGACCATCAGCGTGCGGCTTAACGACCAGCGTTGACCTTTGAGTGGGCCATCTTGCGCTACAAGGATTGGATATTCTTCTTCACGATTCATAATTTCCTCAATAATTGACAAAGACGTTCTCTCTGTGTACATCCCCTTGCAAAGAAACCCTAAAGGTTTCCTTTGCAAATTTTATAACCGATTTGCCGAAAAAACCTTTAGGGTCTGATTTTCGGTGTGCACGCAAAGGTTGTCATTAACCTATGTTCCAGCCGCCGTCCTCGGCGGCGGTTTGCGAGGAAACCCTGCGCCGGGGACGGCGCAGAGAGCAACCCCGGCCTGACATGTTTTGCGTGCACACGATTTTCGGGTTTATGTGTACGGTAGAGAAAAGACGTTTATAATATAGCAGAAAAGTGTAATTCTGTGCATAACACTTTAATATTTTTATGGTCTTGATATACAAAGCGATACACGCCGAAAATATCGCTTGATCTTGACCGCACACAATTTACACTTGCAAGCCCTAAGGAGAAGCGTTGCCCCAATCTTTAAAGAAAGGGGAGACCCTGCGTGATCGCTATCAAATCCGGGAACAGATCGGACAAGGCGGCACGGGCAGCATTTATCTTGCAGAGGATACACGCCTGCAAGGTAGATTATGCGCGCTTAAAGAAGTCGAACACAATCAGGCTCTCCCAACCCATATATTTGAACAGGCACGCGAACAATTCTTTCGCGAGGCTTCTGTGCTTGCGCGCCTCGACCACCCCAACCTTCCCAAAGTTTCAGATTACTTTTCGGTAAACGAACGCGATTATCTCGTGATGGATTATGTGCCGGGCAAAGACCTGCGCGAGCGCATGTTGGAAGCGCGCCGCAAAAAGGAATTTCTCGCGGAGCAGGAAGTGATCCGCTGGGCAAGTCAGATCGCGGATGCGTTGAGTTATCTCCACCAACAGGATCCCCCCATTGTTCACCGCGATATCAAACCCAGCAACGTCAAGATCACACCCAGCGGGCTGATCAAACTCGTCGATTTTGGTTTAGTCAAGATCATGGCTCCCGATGAAGTCACCATCACGATCATTCAAGGTCAGGGAACTGCGCTGTATACACCCCTGGAACAATACGGCGGCGACGATACGCATACGGATATCCGCGCGGATATTTTCTCCTTCGGCGCTACGCTTTATCACCTGCTCACGAATGAACCGCCCGCCGAAGCGCGCAAACGATTCCTCGACACCCGCAGTTTGACTCCGCTGCGCCAGATTAATCCCAGCCTCGATATCCGCACCGAAAAAGCCGTGCTGTGGGCAATGGCGCTGCACCCCGATGACCGCCCGAAAACTGTGCTCGAATTCCGCGAAGCCTTACTTGGAAATCAAGAAGCGCCCGATCACGTTCATCTGCATCGCTCCAGTTTTACCGCCCCATCTTTCTCGCTCTTTCAACAGGAACAAATCGCGGGCTATGTTGCGGCGGGATTGTTCCTGCTTGGGTTGGTCGCTACATTGCTGAGATAACGCTAGAGCAAGCCGCCGTCCACGGCGGCGAGGACGCCGCCTAAAGCAAAGTTGAGGTAGCATTCGCCTTTTCGATCATCCTGCAAAACGAACACAAATCAGGCGTGGATGTGGATTGTCCGCAGCGGGGACATGGATGTAAGTGCTGCATCTCCACATTTTTTTCAATGAATAAATTCCCGCTCTTTTTGGCTTCAAGAAAATTTAAATAAAATATCAATTTTGCGCCGGGACGGGCTGTCTCCAATTGATTCAACGCTTCCTTATAAAAAATGGATTGCGACCCATCTGCGAATGGGCATTCTTCATATATATATTCAATACCGCGCAAGATTGCATAGGCGGTCATCTCGCGCTCATAAAAGCGGCACAACGGCTTGACCTTGCGCGCCAACCCATTTGACGACGGCAGCACGGGGCTCTGCCGCAAAATATATTCGCTCAACCAATTCAGCGTATTGCCAAATAAGACCGCGGCTTCATCATCAAGGTTGTGACCTGTGGCCAGCACATCATAGCCAAGATCGCGCGCAATGCGATTCATCTCGTGGCGTTTGGCAAGCCCGCACACCGCGCAAGGTCTGCCCTCTCCGCGATGACTGATGACTGAGAGTTGCGGAATATTTTTCCCGTATTCCTTTTCAATATCAACAACATGCAGTTTGAGATTATTCTCATCCGCAAATTTTTGACTCAAGCGCTGAGACTCATGCGAGTAATTGATGCCCTCATTAATTCCCAGCGCGAGATATAAACCATCCACCTGATATCCCAGCCGCACCAAAATATCCCACAGCGAGAGTGAATCCTTGCCGCCCGAAACCGCCACGAGAATTTTTTGCTCATGCGTAAACATTTCATATTTCTTGATAAAACGCTCGGTCTGTTCAGGAATCCATTCGAGGAAATGATCCTTGCACAAAGCCAGTTTATGCTGGCGCATGTGGATGGATGCTTTGTTTTCACATTTACGACATTTCATAAAATTCTCACCTGTCATTGCGAGGAGGGCGTCTTCCCCGACGAAGCAATCTCCGCATCATTGAGGCAGATTGCTTCGGGCAAGAACAAGAACGCCCTCGCAATGACATTAGCCACCAGAGATCACAGCAATCAACTTGATCACATCCCCGCTGCGGAGTATTTCGTCATCGGTGATCATCTCGCCATCGCGCGTCGCGATCACGGATTCGGGCACAATATTATTCTTCTTAAGCGCATCCAACAGGGTCATGCCCGGCTTGGATTCATATTCCTTGTCACGCAAAATCAACTTTGCAATCATAGTTCTCCTTGGGACTAAAATTTTATCATCGTTCACGGGGAAGATTGAAAGTTGCAAGTTGAAGGTTACAGGTTACAATGCCGCTATGACAAAATACAAAAAACAAATCGGCGCATGGGGTGAGCAAGTCGCAGCGGATTGGCTCGCCAAGCGCGGATATATAATCAGCGCGCGCAATATCCGCACGCCATACGGGGAGATTGACATCATCGCGCTGCAAGGTGATGTGACGGTCTTCGTGGAAGTCAAAACACAAACTTCAACCCAAACATTTCTACCTGAACACAACATCACCCCGCGCAAACGCGAGCATATGTTCAACTCCGCGCAGCATTACAGCGCCGAGCATGAAATTGATCACTGGCAAATTGACGTGATCTCCGTGGAGGGAAAACCCGAAAGCGCGCCGCCAGTCATCACCCATTTTGAGAATGTGATCTAGCGCCATTGCCCGCTCAAAACGCAGCGGTGATAAATGATGTAAAATAAGAATATGAATGCTTTATTGACCACCCAACCTCCCTGCCTTCTCGAAGTCATTGACCGCATTGCGACTCGATTTCATCCCGTAAAGATTATACTTTTCGGGTCGTGGGTGCGCGGTACTGCGCGGGCAGACAGCGATCTTGACCTGCTGGTGGTGCTTGCTAAAATCGAGCATAAACGAAAAATTGCCATTCAAATTGGCAATTCATTAAGCAATTTACCGATCAGTAAAGATATTGTTGTCGCTACGCCGGAAGAAATTGAAGTGCGCGGAAAAATTGTAGGTGATATTTTACGTCCCGCGTTACAAGAGGGGAAAGTAATTTATGAACTCACTTGAAGCGCTGCGCTGGATTGAATATGCGGAAAAAGACATCCGCGCCGCTCATGCGTTGTTGAATAGTGGAGAGTTTTTTCCGCGGCAAATATGTTTTTTGGCGCAACAAGCCGGTGAGAAAACCCTGAAAGCGGTACTGGTTTTTCTTGAAATTCCTTTTCCGCTCACGCACGACCTTGACCGCATTCGGGAACTAATCCCTGTGGGCTGGGAGGTTAAAGAAAAATTCCCCGAACTTTATGATCTTTCAGTTTGGGCGGTTGAATCGCGTTATCCGGGATCATATCCCGATGTTGTAGAGCATGAAGCGCGTGAAACCCTTCATCTGGCAGAGTCTGTCTTTGATACAGCCAGAGCGGAGATGGAGAAGAGAATTAAGCAAAACGAAAACTCGAATGATGAATGAGGAACAAAGTCCCTGCAAAATGCGGGGACTTTATTCGCCATAAGAGGCTGCAATTCTCATTATGAAAACCTTTATTCTGTCCATTCGCTGAAAATTTTTTGAAATCATGAATTTGCTGATAAGCTTGGTGGATGACCACTGAGTCGATAATCACATCTGAACGTGTTGACGATTTTCCGCTATTA
>VFKN01000027.1 GCA_009885525.1 Anaerolineaceae bacterium
AGCCGCTATAATTGCGATTCTGCTGCGGGGTGGAGCAGTCTGGCAGCTCGTCGGGCTCATAACCCGAAGGTCGCAGGTTCAAGTCCTGCCCCCGCTACTACAATAAACAAAAAAGAGACTTTACTGTCTCTTTTTTGTTTAACTTTCCCTTGAAATTCGACTACAATTTGCCTGATGATCTTATTTTCAGGAGACTCTTATGATTGATAATTTTGACGGATGGGAGTCTGTCGACAGTTTGGCGTTGGCACTTAGCCTTGAAGGCCGTAGGTTTGCAAATGCAGAAAACTTTGAGGAAGCGGAAAGACAATTGCGCAGAGCGATTGCTTTCGATACTTATTGTTTTACGGCTTATGAATGGCTCGAATATGTTTTGGATGCCCAGGAGCGATTTGACGAATCTTGCAAAGTTCGCGAATTGAAACGCCGCTCCTTGCTAGAGATGAAACTTGCCTAGCAAAAGGCTACCATTCACATTCAGGGGTCGTGTTAATTCCTGCGGTTTTTCCCACACGTTTGTACATGGTCACATTGGTGAACGGCTCGCCGAGAATGCCATCGTGGATCGCCCACGAGCGTTTGCGGATTCCGTTTGCGGCTTCTGGCTGGCGGAATGGGGTTGAGCCGTCAAGCTGCGCATGTAAATCTCCGCCTTGTTGAAATCCATCGTGAATACTGTTCATTAAACGTTTCCCCATTTGATATGAAAATCCATAACGTTCGAAGATAACCGCATTGTGATAATACAACGGCTCGACGAAATACATCTCATGCCCGAGCGCGGTGACGAATCCCTCGAATGCTTCAATGGCCCGACCTAATAGACGCAGTCCGCGCCGCACCTGACCCGGAGCCAGTCCGGCGGCGTGGGCTTTTGTTTCAGCCTCGATATTCCTGCGCAGTGTCCCGAATTGAGTTGGCGAACCATCCGGCATTTTGTCCACATCAAAGCGCGGAGAATCCGGATCGTTGAGAATATACAAAAGGGTGTGAATCTGCCCGTTCATCGTATCGGTGAGATGTGCGTATAAGATCGGGTCGGGAAAATTGACCTCGTGATACAGGCGCATTTCCACATCGCTTGAGCCGGAGGCAAAACGGAATTGCAAAAGATTGTAGCCCGCCGCCGAACTGAGCGGGGGAATATTATATTTTTCCAAAAGTGATGCGGGGATGTAGCGTGAATAGATCGCGCGTTTCTCTGTTTCGGGAAGTAAGTTAATTCCGCCTATGGTTGATGGGGGCATAAAATTTTCTTTCTTCTTTTATCTTTCTCCCAGCCATGAAAAGAAGAAAGATGAAAGATTTAATGGCTACCTGATTCTCAGCGCTCTTTCACTATCCCGCGCTTCATCTCGTTTGGCGATGGTGGCGCGTTTGTCGTAAGCCTTCTTGCCTTTGGCAAGCGCGATCTCGATCTTGGCGCGTCCGTCTTTGAGATAGACACGTGTCGGCACAACCGTCATCCCTTTAATGCGGACTTCATTCCAAATCTCGCGGATCTGTTTTTTGTGGAGGAGTAGTCTGCGCCGCCGTTTTGGTTCGTGGTTGAAGTGTGTTCCCGCCTGCGCGTATTGCGCGATGTGCGATTCGACCAGCCAGGCTTCCTGTTCGTTGGGAACGTCCACGAAGGCTTCCTGAATGCTGATCTGCCCCGCGCGGATGGATTTAATCTCTGATCCTTGCAGGACAAGTCCCGCTTCGAATTTCTCCAGAAGGAAATATTCAAAACTGGCTTTGCGGTTGGTTGCGATTACTTTAATATCTTCTGTCACGCTTTGATTTTAGCATGAATTATTAAAATGCTTTAAACACAAAGGACACGAAGTACACAAAGGATGAATAAGGTTTTCCTTCGTGACTTTTGTGTACTTCGTGTTTAAAGTTCTTATCCCCATTTGAGAATTGCGAAGCCCGCAAATATACGCACCACGCCGAAGATGATCAAAGCGTAGACAAGCCCAACTGCATCCGCAACGACGGGACCAATGAGCGAACTGCTGAGAATGGCAATGTTGAGGATAATGCTATACCAGGCGAGATGCGAGGGACGGTCATTGGGCGGGATATTTTCAAGTAGATAATTTGCGTATGCGCCGTTGACCATCGAAAAAAGAAAGCCGCCGAGGAAGGAGAGTATATAAAAATGCCAGACGCTGCTTGCGGCTGCGAGCATGAAGACATACAGCGACATGCCCATCACGCCCCAACCGGTCACTTTTTTGTTGCCGTAGCGATGCGCAATACTCCTGAATTGAGTCGAGCCGATTAACACGGCGAGATAATATAAGGCTGTGCCATTGCCGATGTTGCTGTCGTTCAAATGCAGGACGTGTACGTTGTAGATTTGATATATTGGCGATGGAAGATAATGCGAGAAATGCATGGCAAGCAATACCAGCAAAGTACCGCGAAACGGAGTCTGCCAAATATCGAGGCGCAGAATGGATTTAATTCCGTGGGCAGATGCGACCGGTATTTCAGGATCAGACTTGCCCTGAGTTTCATCGAAGGGTGGGGGGGCGTAACGCAGCGCGTCTTCCAACGGGTTGACATGATAGATGTGGTAACTACTCATCGCCGCGCCGAGTGTTCCAATCGCGAAGATGATCTGGTATCCGATGGGGAAGGGCGTGATCTTCAGGATGTAGCCCGCGGTGAACGAGGTGAGCATGTATGCGATGGCGAAGGTGATGTTGCGTGTGCCGGCCACTTGCGCGCGGTATCTTTCGGGGACGGCTTCTGCAAACAGCGCGTTGAAGCCGACGCCGATCGGCGTGAGCGGAATTGCCATCAGGAAGGCGAGAACGATCAGCGCCCAAATTTGACCTTGCGCGCCGAAGAACCACGGCAGCGGAATCCACAACGCGTAGCCCGCGCGGAATACCACCGATGCCCAAAAGATGGCTTTGCCCGTGTGACGTTTTTCGATCCAGCGTCCGGCGGGGATGGCGAGGAAGAGGTTGACGACGGCGGACATCGCCGCGAGTAATCCGATCTGAAAACCACTTGCGCCAAGGCGCGTGGCATACACGTTTAGAAAACTTACGGCGGTACCGCTGAGCACGCCGAACCAGGCAATGTCAAAATAGAGATGAGTAAAGTTGGAACGATATTTTTCGGGGATATCTGATTGATTAAATAATTTGAAACTCATGCGATGATTATAACCATACTTCGACAGGCTCAGTACAAGACTTCGACAGGCTCATGGCTTTTCCAAGGTCGCTTGACAAAACAAGCAATATTCCGCACGACGTGTCGCCCTGAGCGTAGCGAAGGGTCTCTACAACTGTCTCAGAGATTCTTCGCTACGCTCAGAATGACAAAAAACTGACTTTGGAAAAGCCATGTCGACAGGCTTAACACAAGTTTACGATTAGAGATTTACGCGTTACGATTGGGGAATGAACAACTTACACACCCACTTTCTACTTGATCCTTCAGTTACTTTTCTCAATCACGGCTCGTTTGGCGCGACGCCGAAACCCGTCTTCGATGAATATCAACGCTGGCAGCGCGAACTTGAAAATCAGCCCGTTGAATTTTTAGGCAGGCGCTTCACCGGCTTGATGGCGGATTCGCGCGCGGCGCTGGGCGAATATTTCGGCACGCACGCGGATAATTTGGTCTACACTCAAAATGTGACCATTTCAATGAATATCGTCGCGCGCTCGCTTGAACTTGGCGCAGGCGACGAGGTGCTGACCACTGATCACGAATACGGCGCAATGGATCGCACATGGAAATTTCTCTCCAAAGAACATGGGTTTACATATATCAATCAGCCCGTTTCTTTGGAATCTCGTGAAGCATTTATTGAATCATTTTGGGCAGGTGTAACGCCGCGCACAAAAATAATTTTTCTCAGTCATGTCACTTCGCCAACGGCAGTGATTTTCCCCGTAGCGGAAATTATTCAACGCGCGCGTGCAGCGGGAATTATTACGATTATTGACGGCGCACATGTAGCGGGTCAAATTCCGCTGCATCTCGATTCACTCGGCGCGGATTTTTATGGCGGCAATTTACATAAATGGTTGTGTGCGCCAAAAGGCGCGGGCTTTTTATATGCGCGTCCTGAAATGCAGCATTTACTCAAACCTTTGGTCGTCTCGTGGGGATATGAATCCATCACGCCGAGCGCTTCGCAATTTGTAGATCATCACGAATGGTGGGGGACTCGTGATGTCGCTGCGTTTTTATCCGTACCTGCCGCAATTAAATTTCAACAGGAACATGACTGGGATAAAGTCCGCGCTGCGTGCCATGAATTAGTCAAAGATGCGCAGACGAGAATTTGCGAATTGACCGGTTTGCCTCCAATTCACTCCGCGTCAGATGAGTGGTTCGCGCAACTCGCCGCCGCGCCTTTGCCCGCTGATACAGACATCATCGCGCTCAAGTCACGTTTGTATGATGAGTATCGTGTGGAAATTCCCTTGACCACGTGGGGAGATAAAAAATTGATTCGCATCTCCATTCAGGGATATAACACCGAGAAGGATATTGACCGGTTGCTCGAAGCGCTGTCGGCGTTGCTGTAACGCGACACGCAAAGCGTGTCGCAGTTCCCGAGCGCGAGATAAATCTCGCGGTACAGAATTTTGTGATAGATTCATGTAGATGAACAAAAAACAAATCTGGTTTCTGTTTGTTCTCGCGCTCGCGCTGACTTCCCTGTTTGCGCCGAAGCGCGTCTCCGCGCAGCCAAAACGGGATACGATCACAACTCCGCAGCAGTTAATCAACGTGGTCAATGGGGTGCGCGCCGCACGCGGACTTCCCGCGCTGATAGAACACTCCGCGCTGATGCAATCCGCGCAATCGCAGGCGGCTTATATGGCAGCCATTGGATATGCTACGCATGACCGCCCGGGTACGACCTATACACAACAATTGCTCGCGCTTGGTTTTCCGTTGGCGGGTGAACTTTCGCTTGGCGGCTTGCGCTCCGAAAATGTTTTAAGCAGCGGCGGTGCGCTCGCGTGGAATGGTGTTCCATTGGTGTGGCAGGATGCCCAGCATATGAACACCATGCTTGCGCCCAGTTACACACACATCGGTGCGGGCATCTCACAGAACGGGGGAACATATTATTACGCGCTGGATGCCGCTGCCGCGACAGGCTCGGGTCAAATGCAGAGTGCCGCCACTACGCTTCTGACGAGTATTCCCGAAGATTCGAATGTGACCGGCGCGAGTCAATACATCATCCCTGTTGAACTCCGCACCGCGCAGCCAAATGGTGATGTGATTCATGTTGTTGAATACGGTCAAACTTTGTGGGCGATTGCGATCGAATATCAGACCAAGATCAAGGAACTGCAAGCGTTGAATAATCTTGGCGACAGTGTGGTTGTACAGCAGGGACAAAAATTATTAGTGAAGCGCGGAGCGACTCAACCCGCGCCCGCGACGATGACTCCTACTTCCAGTATTGTCACGTTTACGCCAATTGTGATCACCTCCACGCAAACGATCAGCGCGTCCCCAATTTTGATTCCTGCTTCCCCAACATTAACGCCCGCGCCAGAATCTCCTTCAACAGGGACGAACTCATCCATTTGGGTCGCTACCTTGATCTTCGCCGCATTGATCGGCGGAGGCATGGCGGTCTGGCTCATCCGCGACCCGGATTAAAAACTTACCTTGCGCACATTGTGCTCGAATGGGGAATGTCATGCTCCCGAAAGAACACACCGCACTGACGTACGGCGCACACTTGCCCTGGCGGGCAGTGCCAGGGAGTGTCGGGACGATGTGAGTAAAACTACGGCGCGAAAAAACAAGGATGGATTCCCGTAGCGCGACATTTATGTCGTTAGCAGGACTTTGCGACATAATGTCGCGCTACAAATTCTTTTTCCTTAGTAGCGTATAATATTTCCATTCAGCGCAGTCTAAAAAACTGATCAACCCCAAAATAGCACGAAGATCAAGCAGGCAAAATATTATGGATATAACACTGGCATTGGGCGGCGGCGGGGCCAAAGGGAATGCACACATTGGTGTCCTTCGTCGTCTCGAAAAAGAAGGCTACAAAATTCGTTCTGTCGCAGGTACCAGTTTTGGCGGCATTATCGCTATACTGTATGCTTTGGGAAATTCCCCTGCTGAACTTCAAACAATCTTTGAGAATGTAGATCAGGCCCAACTCTATGGACGCGATCCCAAAGATGGACCTTCACTGCTTGGGTTGGCGGGCGTGCGCAGATGGCTCGATCAAGTCGTCGGTGAAAAAACATTTGCCGACCTCAAGATTCCATGCGCGGTCACAGCAGTGGATATAAAAACCGGCGGCGAAGTGATCCTCTCTGAAGGCAGGTTAAAAGATGCGATCCTGTCTACCATCGCATTGCCGGGGATTTTTCCCGCGCATCAATTAGACGACATGGAGTTAATGGATGGCGGTGTGCTCGATCCCGTCCCTGTTTCGGTGGCGCGCATGTTATCTCCCAAACTGCCGATCATTGCAATTGTGCTTAATGACCCGATCGATAAACCTGTGCGCCCGTATATGTTCCCCATGCTGAGCATAATCCCGCGCCCGATCGCGGATCGCATCTCGCGCATGAACCTTGCTCAGTCGTATGATATTTTCATGCGCGGCGTGGATATTAGCAGCCGCGCTGTTTCCCACTTCCGCCTGATGGTGGATGCGCCCGATGTCATTGTTCGTCCGCACGTGCATCATATTGATTTGCTTGGTAATGTTTCCGTTGCAGAAGTTGCGCAGCGAGGCGAAGATGCGGTTGAGAAAATGCTGCCGCAGATCAAACGCGCAACCTCATGGGAACACCGTGTTGGCAAAATGCTATTTGGAAAAAATAATGGGCAACGATCTTCGTAAATATACTCAAGATACAAATGTGCGTCTTGTGGTTGGCGCGCTGTTGATGCTCTTCATCGTCGGCACCGGTTTGATTTATCTCGTCTACGGCGCAGGCGCGGCGATGATGGGTTTGTTTTGTTTGCTGGGCGCATTCGTCCCGATTGGTTTAATTTTTCTCGCACTCTATATTTTAGATTGGATTACAAAACGTGCAAGCCGCGACTAATACCGAACTTATTTCATTTGGCGATTGGACTTTACGCGTCCGCGCTTCCGAATCTTCCCAACCACGATTATTGGTTCTACTTCACGGATGGACCGGCGACGAAAACTCAATGTGGGTCTTCGCGCGCGCGCTTTCTCCCGACTACTGGATGATCGCGCCGCGCGCGCCGCATAACGCCGACCCGAGCGGATTCTCGTGGCGCCCGCCCGAGCCCAACTTGTTTGGACGCCCCAATGTTGCCGCGATGAAACCCGCAGTGGATGCGCTGATCCAACTCGTGGATGAATACTCCGCTTCGCTTAAGATCAACTCCGCGCAGTTTGACATCATGGGCTTTAGTCAGGGCGCGGCGATGACTAATTTGGTGGGCATGTTCTATCCGCAGCGAGTCCGCAAAATGGGGGTGCTGGCAGGTTTCGTCCCATCCGGTATGGAAGAGATCATCGCGCAGAAACCGCTGGCGGGTAAAAATATTTTTGTGGCGCACGGCACGCAAGATCAACTCGTGCCGATCGACCGCGCGCGCGCATCCATTGAATTGCTGGAACAGGCCGGCGCGCAGGTGACATACTGCGAAGATGATGTGGCGCATAAGTTGAGCGCAAATTGTCTGCGCGCGCTGGAAGATTATTTGAAAGATTAACGATTACATTCCCTCACCCTAACCCTCTCCCAGTGGGAGAGGGGATTGACTCCCTTCCCCCTCCGGGGGAAGGGCTGGGGATGAGGGAAAGATTAATTCTTCCTCACAACTCTGTTGACGCTGATTTTGTTTGCAGGTATCCTTGAAATATCGGAGCGCGGACTTTAGTCCGCAAACACAAATGCGGACTAAAGTCCGCGCTCCTCTTAAAGCAAAGGTGAAAATATGAATCCAAAAATTTCCCGTCGAGATTTTCTTAAAGTTGCAGGCGTTGGGCTTGGCTCGCTTGCATTTAAACCGTTTAATATTGAAACCTATTACGAAAAACTTTATTCCCCGAAGCGCTTGCCGCAATTCCCCAACAGCGAAATTATCGGGCGGCTTGTGGATGCTACGGATGTTCGCAGTCGTCCGACCAATGACCCGATCTTGAACACCTCAATCGGTACTTTGCCTGCTGATTACCTGGTTAAATGGGAACGTGAAGTCATTGGCAGTGTGATCGGGCTGACCAACCAAAAGTATCTCCAGGTCGCGGATGGACAATATATTTGGTCTTCACGTGTGCAACCCACACGAAACTTATCCAATACGCCAATCACAGAAATCCCTGCAAACCAACCCGGTTTTTGGGCGGAAGTGACTGTCCCGTATGTTGAACTGACTCTTGATGGTGTTGAAGCTTCACCGTGGTTGAAAAGTATAAGAGAATTTAACTTTTTCCCGCGCCTATATTATGGTCAGGTAGTTTGGATAGACCAGGTCCGCCAGAATAATGGCTTTGTGGAATACCGTTGGAATGAAGGTGCAGATGGTCATGGTTATGGCTATGGCCCAAGTGGTGAATTTTTCTGGCTCGATGGCGCAGGTGTTAAAGTTCTCACCGATGAAGATGTTGCACCCATCAGCCCGAATGTTGACCCGAACGAAAAGAAGATCGTTGTCAGTGTCACATACCAAACTCTGTCTTGTTTTGAGGGCAATACCGAAGTATTCTTCAGCCGTGTCTCTACTGGAAGAACCCTTGATAATTTTGGAATGCCTTCCGGCGAGCTCGCTACGCCTGTTGGAGATTTATCAGCTTGGTGGAAGATCATCTCCAAGAATATGACCGCAGGTAATGAAAGTGAAGGCTACTCTACACCTGGCATTCCGTGGAATACATTTATCAGCGGGGATGGTGTCGCCATTCACGGCGCGTTCTGGCATAACGATTTTGGCGAACGGCGCTCGCATGGCTGTATTAACGTCACACCCGCGGATGCCAAATGGATATTCCGCTGGACGACTCCATATATTACGTTGACACAACCTGAACAAAAATTAGTATTCCCTGACCACGGCACAGTTGTTTCCGTAACCGAGCTGAAGGCGTAAAGTAGGTCAGGCTTGCAGCCTGACAATGCTTTTGAAAACACAAGATTTGGGCGGGTTACAAACCCACCCTACAATATTTACGAGGTATCAATGGCAATTTCACAAATTAGTATCGGGCTGGCTTTTCTGGCAGGCTTGGCGTCTTTTCTTTCACCATGCGTTTTTTCGTTGGTGCCCGCTTATGTTGGTTATCTCGGCGGGCTTGCCGCGGGTGGGGAGAAGGGTAACTCGTCAAGTCGTCGCTGGATCACGTTTAGCCACGGGCTTGCTTTTGTGCTGGGGTTTAGCGTCGTGTTTGTCTTGCTCGGTGTGCTCGCAGCTTTTGCCGGCAGTCTGCTTTTTGATGTGCGTTACATACTGGCGAAGATCGGCGGCGTTGTTGTCATCGTTTTCGGCTTGCATATGATCGGCGTGTTCCACATTCCCTTTCTTATGTACGATACGCGCGTGCAGCAAGCGCCCGACCCAAAACTGGGATATTTATCCTCCGCGCTGATGGGCGTATTTTTTTCCGCGGGCTGGTCTCCGTGTGTAGGACCTGTGCTGGGCGCTATCCTCACGGTGGTTATCAATGGCGGCTCGGTCTCGCTTGGTACAACCCTGCTCAGCGCGTACTCTGCGGGGCTTGCAATTCCCTTCCTCATTGCCGCGCTTGGCATTGAATGGGTGACGGGTATCTTAAAAAATTATGGCAAGACCATGCGCTACGTTGAAATCGCAATGGGCGTCATTCTAGTCATTGTCGGCGTGATGCTCTTCACGGGTATCTTTGAACTCATCGCCCAGCAGGGTCAATTCTTCTGGTTCGATTTTGGAATATAAATAATTCGCCCTCACCCTAGCCCTCTCCCAAAGGGAGAGGGGATTAACTCCCTTCCCCCTTTGGGGGAAGGGCTGGGGATGAGGGTAATTTTTTCACAGGATAACTCATGCTCAATGTCACTCTCTACACCCGCAAAGATTGCACGCTATGTGATGAAGCCAAAGCGGAACTGAACGCGATGCAAACCGAATATCCGCATCGTTTGATCGAAGTGGATATTTCTTCAGACACCGCGCTCACTGCCAAATATGATATCGAGATTCCCGTTATCGAAATTGGACCTTACACCCTGAAAGCGCCCATCACGCGCCAAAAATTACAGATGTATCTTGGCGCAGCCGCTGACCGAAAGAATCAACTCGAGAAATTGAACGACCCAAAATATCAAGCCCGTGTCTTGAAAGGACAAAAAGTGTCAACTGGTGACCGTATCTCATTTTGGATTGCAAGGCATTACCTGCTTATCCTAAATCTATTTATATTTTTCTATATCGGCTTGCCCTTCCTCGCGCCTGTTTTTATGAAGGCCGGCATGGAGATTCCCGCGCGCGCGATCTATACCATTTACAAACCGCTTTGCCATCAATTCGGTTTTCGATCATTCTTCCTTTTTGGCGAGCAGCCTTTTTATCCGCTTGCAGAAGCGAACGTGGCGGGCGTAAAAACTTTTGAGCAGGTAACAAATATTCCCAACCTCGACGACCCATACAGCATCAGCCGTTTTCAAGCGCGTGAATATATTGGCGACAACACCGTTGGTTACAAGGTCGCGCTTTGCGAACGTGATACCGCCATCTATCTCGCGATCCTTTTATTTGGAATTGTCTTTGCCTTAACAGGCCGCCGCTTCAAAACTTTGCATTGGATGTTGTGGCTGCTCATCGGCATCACGCCCATCGGCTTGGATGGCTTCTCGCAGCTCTTTAGCCAATTCAACTGGCAATGGCTCATGTCCATTGTCCCGTACCGCGAAAGCACACCCTACCTGCGCGTGCTGACCGGCGCCTTGTTTGGATTCATGACCGCCTGGTTTGCGTATCCCAACATTGAAGAATCGATGGGCGAAACGCGCCAGTATTACCTCAAAAAATTTGCAATTCAAAAGGTATCCAAGTAATGCCCTTTCACGAGCGCAACGGACTTCGTTATTACAGTTTTGATGTTTTCCCAAAGAACATTATGCAAGCCGTCTTCACGCGGCGCGGCGGAGTAAGCCCTGCTCCGTGGTCTTCTTTCAATTTGGGCGGATCGGTGGGAGATGACCCCGCGCACGTCAAGGAGAATCGCACACGATTATTCAACGCGATGGGAAAACGCGCGGATTCCATCCACGATGTGTGGCTGGTGCACGGAACTGATATTGTCTACGCCGACGCGCCTCATCCAACCTCCGAGCCGCCCGCCCGCGCGGATATTATCTTCACCGATAACCCCGAAGTCACATTATTCATGCGCTTCGGTGATTGCGTTCCCATCCTTTTTCACGACCCGCTAAAAAATGTGATCGGCATCGCCCACGCCGGCTGGATGGGAACCGTGCGCGGCGTAGTCGGCGCGGCAGTTGCAGGGATGACATCCCATTACGGCTCTGACCCGAAAAATATCATCGCTGGTATTGGCCCCTCCATCGGCGTGGATCACTATGAAGTTGGCGCGGATGTTATTGCCCAGTTTGCTGAAAAATATTCGCAGGATATGGATCAAATCGTGCAAACGAAAAATGGCAGCACATATCTCGACTTGTGGACATCGAACGCTTTGCAATTAAAAAGCGCGGGTGTTGAGCAGGTTCAAGTTTCGGGTGTATGCACTGCATGTAGTTTGGATGATTGGTTCTCTCATCGTGCAGAAAAAGGAAAGACCGGCAGGTTCGGCGCGTTGATGGCGTTAGGTGCTAATCTGTAGCGCGACATTTATGTCGCGCTACAGATTATCGGGGGTAAAATTAAGATATGAGCGAACTAGCCCAATCCATCCGTGAAAAATATTTGCAAGCGCTGGAAAATATTGCGATTGCAGCTCGCAGTGTGGGACGCAATCCATCGGAGGTGCGTTTGGTCGTGGTGACGAAGACTCAATCGGTGGAAGTAGTGCGCGCGGCGATCGAGGCGGGCGTTCCTATTTTGGGGGAGAATTATCCCGAAGAGGGTGTTATGAAAATCCAATCTTTGTCTGACATTTCTGCGGTAGAATGGCACATGATCGGTCATGTGCAAAGCCGCAAGGCGCAGCTCGTGGCATTGAACTTTAACTTTTTACATTCATTGGATAATTTAAAACTTGCCAGAAAATTGGACCGGTTTTGCGCTGAAACACAACGTGTGCTTCCAGTTTTATTGGAATTCAACCTTGGCGGTGAGGAGAGCAAGTCGGGCTGGGATGCATCCGATGAGGCGCATTGGGCTGGTTTGCTGGACGAAATACGCAATGTGACCGCCCTGCCAAATTTGCAAGTACGCGGGTTGATGACCATGCCCCCGCTTGGCGCAACGGCTGAATTCTCCCGTCCTTTTTTTCGAAAATTGAAACATTTGCAGGAATACTTGCGTGTACAATTTCCGCAAGCCGATCTCTCCGAGATTTCCATGGGAACCAGCGCCGATTACGAGGCTGCCGTGCAGGAAGGCGCAACCTTTGTGCGGATCGGCACTTCCATTGTGGGTGCGCGTCAATATAAAACGGAGGCTTAATGAGTTTTGTGGGTTTGGTTCAAATGATTCTTACGTTTTTTATGTGGATCGTGATTGCGTCGGCGCTCTTGTCTTTTGTTCTCCCGCCATATCATCCCTTGCGTGAAGCATTGGATCGGATCGTTGACCCGTTCTTGAATCCTATCCGCCGCGTGGTACCTATGGCGGGTATGATGGACTTCAGTCCAATGATATTAATCTTGTTAATTCAGATTGTGTCTATGTTTTTGAATTCTATTTTACGATAAATTGAGGTAAATATGACTAGAAAATATGATTTCCATGATGGTCAACGCGGATCGGCCTTAGCCGTGCGTGTCACGCCGCGCGCCAGTCGCAACCAGATCGTTGATATGTTGAACGATGGCACGATCAAGGTTCATCTTGCCAGCGAACCATCTGACGATGAAACTAATTTGGAATTGGTGAACTTCCTTGCGGAAGTCCTTGGTGTGCCAAAATCACGCGTGGAGATCGTGGCGGGTGAAAGCGGCAGGGATAAATTAGTTTCTATTTTGGATATGGATGTTGAAACTGCGCATCAACGTGTCCTTGCTCACATGGATTAGTTAGCGTATTTTTTGTATCTTAACTTGCCTTACGCAGAACGTCCCGAAGGTTTCTTTCAAAAGCCTTGCGCTTTCGATCAAACCTTTGGGACGGTGTGTAATATCAGATATTAAATTCTCTACCGTACACGCAAACCCTAAAGGTCTGCTTTACCTTCGTAAATTCTCAATTAACGAGAAAGACCTTTAGGGTTTTTACGAGGGAAATGTGAGTCCACTGCAAGAAGCCATAGTTTAATAACGGAAACTTGGGCTGAAAGCCAGTCGGAAGCGTAGCCAGCGCATCGAAAAAACAAAACAAGAAGTCAGCGTGGCAGGTAGGGCTTCGCCTTGCAGGCTTTTTGCGGCTTCTGTAGCCTTCATTTTTGCCATCAAATAGCGTTGGATACGCCGCACGTTAGCGGTGGCGGCGGATGCGATCATCAGA
>VFKN01000115.1 GCA_009885525.1 Anaerolineaceae bacterium
ACGAAGGACACAAAGTACACAAAGGTTTTAATTAATGAAAAGGCTTTTCCTTTGTATCCCTTTGTGCCTTTGTGTTTAATTGGTTTTTGCAGTGGACTCACTGATTATTAGGCTATTAATTAGACTCCGAGGAAAAAAAATGATTCAACCTCCCTATCCTGAAATTGACGACCTGCTGGAAATGATGGGCGAAGCGGGAAAACGCCTTTCTGATATTGACGCGGTTGAAGGCGCCGCCGGAAATATTTCCGTGTGTCTGCGCTGGCCGATCGAGCCGCGTTCCCGTTTTCCGTTGGCGCAGCCATTTGACTTGCCCCAACCTGTTCCCGAATTGGCTGGCGCAACTTTTTTGGTCAGCGGATCGGGACGCCGCTTGCGCGAGATCATGGATGAGCCCAGCGCAAATATCGGTTGTATCGTTGTGGATGAAGGCGGCAAAACTGCCAGACTTTTCATCTCGCACAATTGCCGATTTGAGCGCGTGACTAGCGAGTTCAATTCACATCTCGCCGTTCACTATGATCAAATCCTTGCCAGCGGAACAAACTTCCATGCCGTCATCCATGCCCAGCCGCCGCATTTGACTTATCTCAGTCACGTCCCCCGTTATCAGGATGAAGCGTACTTGAACACGCATCTCCTGCGCTGGCAGCCTGAGACGATCATCACTTTGCCGGAGGGGATTGGTTTTGTCCCGTTCCGCGTGCCCAGCTCCGAAGAGTTGATGGCGCGCACGGTTGAATCCCTGCGCAAACATCGCATCGTTATATGGGCGAAGCATGGCGTGATGGCGCGCTCGGATGTCACCGTCAAACGCGCCGCTGATCGCATTGAATACGCCGAGACAGCGGCAAAGTATGAATACCTCAATCTTTCTGCCGGAGAAATTGGCGAGGGATTGAGCGTGGATGAGATCCGCGCAATTTGTAAGACCTTCAATATTAAACAGGAAATTTTTTAGTAGCAGCAGCCAAAACCCTAAAGGTTTCTTTTTAAATCAAGACGATTTTTCAGCAAGATAAACCTTTAGGGTTTCAGTGGTTAAATTTTTCTAAAAGGTGAAATGATGAATCAACCTTCTCAATCTCAAGTCGAACAAGCCTACGCTCTCGCGAAGGAACGTTACGCCGCATTTGGCGTGGATGCAGATAAGGCGCTTGCCACACTTAAATCCGTTTCGATCAGCCTGCATTGCTGGCAGGGCGATGACGTCGGCGGATTTGAAAACCCCGGCGGCGAACTCAGCGGCGGAATTGCAGCTACGGGAAATTATCCCGGCAAAGCGCGTAACGCGGATGAACTCCGCCGCGATCTTGATCTGGTTTACGGTTTGTTGCCCGGCTCGCATCGCTTGAATCTTCACGCCATTTATCTTGAAGCGGATCAAAAAATCGAGCGCAATAAAATCGAGCCGCGGCATTTCTCGGCGTGGAAAGATTGGGCGAAGGCAAATCATCACGGCCTGGATTTCAACCCGACCTGTTTCTCGCATCCAAAATCTGCGGATGGATTTACGCTCGCGCATCGTGACTCTGGCATCCGACAATTTTGGGTCGAGCATTGCATTGCCAGCCGCAAGATCGGCGAATATTTTGGAAAGGAATTAGGCACGCCTGCGGTGACGAACATCTGGATTCCCGATGGAATTAAGGACTCGCCCGCGGATCGTCAAACACCCCGCCGCCTGCTGCTGGAATCCCTGGATATTATCCTCGCTGAAAAAATTGACCCGCGCCATAACCTCGATGCTGTTGAGCCAAAACTTTTTGGGCTTGGTTCTGAAAGTTATGTAGTGGGTTCAATGGAATTTTATACAGCATATGCTTTGAGCCGCAAAATATTGCTGACGCTTGACTCAGGTCATTTTCATCCAACAGAAACCATTGCGGATAAAATCTCCGCGCTGTTGTTATATCTTGACCAAATGTTGCTGCACGTCAGCCGCGGCGTGCGTTGGGATAGCGATCACGTCGTCACGTTCAATGATGACCTGCAAGCGATCACGCAGGAAATTGTCCGCAACGATGCTTTGGAGCGAATCCACATTGGCTTGGATTATTTCGACGCCAGTATCAACCGCGTCGCCGCGTGGACAATTGGCGCGCGCAATACATTGCGCGGCTTGCTTGTGGCTTTGATCGAACCATTTGAGATGCTCAAGCAAAATGAGATCAGCGGAGATTTTTCCAGTCGGTTGGCATTGCAGGAAGAACTCAAAGCCATGCCTGCTGGTGCGGTCTGGGATTATTACTGTATGAAGGAAAATGTCCCCGTTGGCGTTTCGTTTATAGATGTGATAAAAGAATACGAGAAGAAAGAATTATCAAAGCGTCAATAATATGCCCATTGTTAAACTGTATGCCAACCTGCGAAAAATCGCGGGAACAAAAGAATTGTTAATAACAGGATTCACTGTGAGAGAAGTGCTGCGCGGACTCGTTGAGCAGAATCCGCTTCTTGGTAAAGTCATCCTTGAGGGCGAGAATCTTCGTCCGCATATCGTCATCACCTTGAACGGGCATAACGTGGTTGATATGGACGTAAATGTAAACGAGCAGGACGTCGTTGCAATTTTTCCGCCCATAGCGGGCGGCTAGGAGAAGATTATGGCTGGTTGGTCTGAAAAAGTTTTGGATATTGATCTGAGTAATAAAACGTATAAAACCTATCCGTTGGATATGGAAATGGCGCGTCTGTTTATCGGCGGGCGTGGATTGGGTGCGCGGTTGTTGTGGGATATGGTGGGGCCCGAGGTTGATGCGCTTGCACCTGAAAATGTTTTGATCTTCACGAATGGGCCGTTGACTGCAACGGGTTATCAAACGAGCAATCGTTTTTCGGTCACGACAAAAAGCCCGTTGACGGGAACTATTTTGGATGCGAACTCCGGCGGCTTTTGGGGAATGCAATTCAAAAAGGCTGGCTACGATGTGATGATCGTGCGCGGCAAATCCGAGCAGCCTGTGTGGATCGAGATCAAAAATGATGTGATCGCTTTTCACGATGCGACCGAACTTTGGGGCATGCGCGTTTTTGCTTTGACCGAAAAACTTGGGCAAAATAATAACAAGCGCAATGTCTTGTGCATTGGCCCCGCGGGCGAAAATTTAAGCCGCATCGCTGCGATCATGAATGATCGTGAACGCGCAATGGCGCGCGGCGGTCCGGGCGCAGTGATGGGTTCCAAGAATCTCAAAGCGATTGTCGTGGAAGGCAAAGAACGCACCGAGATCCATGACCCCGAACAATTTAAGTTTTTACTTTACGAAACACGTAAGTTGTTGGCAGCGAGTCCGCTCACGAGTCAGGCGCTGCCTGAATTTGGCACAGTCGTGTTGATGAATATTATGAACAACATCGGCGCGCTTGCCACGCGTAATCATCAACAGACTCAATTTGAGGGCGCGGAAGCGATCTCAGGCGAGGAGTTGACTGAAAAATATCTAGTCAAGAATGCTTCGTGCTGGGCTTGTCCCATCGGTTGCACGCGCGTCAGCAAAACGGAAAAGGGCGAAGGCGAAGGCCCGGAGTTTGAATCCACGTGGGCGTTCGGCGCGCAGTGCGGCATTGATGATCTGCCCGCGATCATCGAAGCGAATACATTATGCAACGATCTTGGCCTTGATACGATTTCCACCGGCTCAACGATTGCCTGCGCGATGGAACTCTCCGAGAAAAAATATATGGATTCAGATTTGCGTTTCGGGCGCGCAGATCAACTTGCTCCCACAATAGAAGCAATGGCATACCGAAAAGATGTCGGCGCCGATCTTGCAGATGGCAGCCTGCGTTTGGGGGCAAAGTATGGACATCCTGAACTTTCCATGTCTGCCAAAGGGATGGAAATGCCCGCCTATGATCCGCGTGGGATGCAGGGACAGGGCTTGCTGTATGCCACGTCGAATCGCGGCGGATGTCACATGCGCGGCAACATGGTGGGTCCCGAAGTGCTCGGCCTGCCGAAATTGATCGATCGTTTCCAGGTGCAGGGAAAATCTAGTTTTGTGTCTTTGCATCAGAATTCAAACGCCGCAATCGACTCGCTCGTGATTTGCAAATTCACCAACATGGGCGTGGCGGATGAATACTTCGCGCGCGTACTTTCCGCGGTGACGGGTATCCATTACGACACGGGAGAAATGATCCGCGTTGGCGAGCGCGTCTGGAATCTGGAGCGCATGTACAATCTGCGCGAAGGTTTCACCAGCAAGGATGATACGCTTCCTCCGCGTTTGTTGAACGACGCTCCAACCGACGGCCCCTCGAAAGGCTGGGTTGTGAAATTGGAACCCATGCTCAAAGAATACTATCGCGGCCGCGGCTGGGATGTGAACGGTGTGCCCACGCCCAAGAAACTTGCAGATTTGAATCTGGATACTTTATAAATTAGTGTGTCATTGCGAGCGCACTTTGCGAAGCAATCTCCTCGACGCGAGATTGCTTCGGGCGAAGAGCAAGAGCGCCCTCGCAATGACATAATATGGAGAATAGATAATGGTTGACGAACGCATTTACGAAATGTTTCGCGAAATTGGAGGGGATTTGTACACAAGTAATATGATCAGTTCTCATGGCGGTAACTTAAGCATCCGCCTGGGAGATCGCGTTATCATCAAACGACGCGGCGCGCAGCTGGGACGACTCAAGCCGCATGATCTGATCGAAACCCGCCTCGATAAAAATGACAGCGGCGTTGCGCTTGCTTCGAGCGAGTTGATTGTGCATCGTACTATTTATTTAAACACGCCCGCGCTGGCAATTTGTCACTGTCATCCGCGCACTGCGGTTGCCTTCTCACTTTCGCGTGATGAATATGTGCCGATTGATAATGAGGCTTCTTATTTGTTGAAGAGAATCCCTGTTGTGACAGAAGAGTTTGCATCGGGCACACCCCAAATGGCAAATAAAGTGGCTGAGGCGCTCAAGAATTACAAGATCATCCTGCTGCGCGGACATGGCAGTTTTGCCACAGGTCAGACGCTCGACGAGGCTTTCCACTGGTCGTCCACGCTGGAAGAATCATGCCAGATCGAATTGGCGGTCAAGGCGATCAACGAACCCTTCATCGAATATCGCAAGATGAGTGAGTCTTACAATAAGTTTTAATTTTTATGTTTACAACTCAGCACATTTAAGTAATTCGTCGAAGATAACTTTAAAAAATTCTCCTGCTTTTTCGGGGGCTTAGCCCCTGAAAAAGCAGGAGTGGATAACATCATCATCACCGCCGGGATTTTTGTTTCTCCTGATACTCATGATTACATTCCGGATGATAAGTGGGCGCTGACGTATGCGATCAACGTGACAGGCCCGTATCTGGTTGCGGATGAAGCCCAAAAAATTTGGTAGGCGCAGGATCTTAAATCCAGCCTGGTGATAACGACCAGCGCGAATGCCGCCGTTGCCAAGCAAGGCTCGGTTGCATACGATACCAGCAAAGCCGCGGCCAATCAGATGGTACGGGAACTTGCGATTGAATTATCGTCGTTGATTCGTGTCAATGGTGTTGCCTATCTTTTGAGCAGCAGTAAATTCAGCAAAACCACAGGCCAGATCATCAGCGTGGATGGCGGTTTGCATGAAGCGTTTCTGCGCTAGTAATATTATGTCTAAAGCCCAATTATTTATTACCTGCCTCGGTGACCAGTTTTACACCTCCACGCTTCAGAACATGACGCGTCGATCATCGGCCCATTGGGGTCTTGCGTCAGCATGGTCAAGCATCATTATCCAGCGCTGTTCAAAGCGGGAACACCTGAACACGTGCTGGCAGTGGATGTTGATCGCGCATCTATGAATTTACCGAATATCTCGTCAACGTGCTCAAGGTCACAGATGTGGGTGCGGTGTATCCGCATAAAGTGACGTATCATGCCTCCTGTCACTACCTGCGCGAGATGGCACTCAAAACCGAAGCGAAGACTCTGCTCGGCGCTGTCAAAGGTTTGGAATTCGTCTCTTTGAAAGAAGAGGAAACCTGCTGCGGATTTGGCGGCGCGTTCACAGTGATCTATCCCGAAGTCAGCCGCTCGATGATGGAAAACAAAGTCAAGGATATTATTTCCAGCGGCGCGGATACAGTCATCACTTGCGAGCCATGCATATCATTGATTTGCTGGCCAATACGGAGTCAAATGTCTCCTGACGTTTGAAATGAACTTCAATTTTCGAAAGTCAGGAGACTTTCGAGTCCGGGAATTACTATGAGCGAAATCCCAACCTACATTGGTTTTGAAGAATACAGTGAGCGTGTGCCGCAAAATATTCCATTGGCTGTTCAACAGCCAACCAGCCGTTTTGTCGGCGGACGCGCCGCACGCGTTGCGGAACTTCCACAGTGGGAGCAGCTGCGTCAGACCGGCTCTGACATCCGCCAGTATACGATTGAAAACATGGATGTGTGTACCACCATGCCCGATTTACACGTCGAGATTTTCCTGCAAATTATGGCTTTGGTTTTTGGTCTTTGGTTTATAGAAAAAACCTTTAGAGGCTGATCTAAGAAACACTCGCTAAGGGAGGACGTGAAAATTCCAGCCACTTTTACTATGAGATCATATATAACATCCGCAAAATTTTCAACTCATCGTAAGCCAATGTTCCGTTTAACTTATCGAACACCGGCTTGAGCCGCTCAGCGCTGAATTCGTCAAATGCGGCGAAGACGGCTTGCTGCTGATCTGGCGTAGCGGACACGAGCGATTGCAGGTCGTGATCTTCGCGCAACGTATTTCCCGCGGAAACATAGCGCATTAAATGATCGAGGATCGTGTTCGTGGTCACGCCATAGCGCTTCATCAAATCTGCCACAGAGTCGCCCTCGTTATACTCTTCACCCACAATGCGTGTGCGTTCGCCGATCTCGCCCTCATCATTGGGCGAAGCCCCCCTCCCTTTGGGAGAAGGGCTGGGGTGTGGGCGCATCTTTTCCTTCAAACTATGCTTTTCACAATAAGTCTTAATAACTTCTAAAAATACATCCCCATATTGCTTTGCTTTCACCTGTCCCACGCCCGCAATATTGAGCAAACTCTCAGCCGATTGCGGATAATACGTTGCCATTTCGGTCAACGTTCTATCCGAGAAAACCACATACGGCGGTACGCCGCCCGCGTCCGCCAGCTCCTTGCGCTTCTGGCGCAGGATGGCGAACAATGCACGGTTGTAATCCAACTCTTCCTTTTTCTTTCCCTCTTTCGTTGCACGTTCTTTCGCCTCTTCGAGAATGCCCATGATCGGCGCGCGTTTCTTGAGCGCATCCAATGCTTTGGTTGTCAGGCTCAACGTGTGGTATTCACCTTCCTGACTTAAATATCCCATGCTCACAAGTTGACGCGCGAGATGCGTCCACTGTTTTTTATTTAACTCTGTGCCGATGCCATATGTGGAAAGTTTGTTATGTTCCCAGCGCAGCACCTTCTCATTTTTTGAGCCGAGCAAAATATCCACGATGTGACCCGCGCCAAATTTTTCGTCCGCGCGTTTAACACACGACAGGAATTTCTGCGCGGGCACGGTGATATCGGTCAGCGTGACTGGCACCGAGTTGCAGTTGTCGCAGTTAGCGCATGTTTTTTCTGTGAACGTTTCGCCAAAATACTCGAGCAGCGGTTTGCGGCGGCACGAGATTTCATCCTCCGCAAAGCGGACAATCGCATTCAGATGTTGAATCGCGACGCGTCTTTCTTCGCCCTCTTTTTGGTCAATGAAATAATTCAGTTTTGCCACATCCGCATAGCTGTAAAGCAACAGACAATGCGCGGGCAAACCGTCGCGTCCGGCGCGCCCGATCTCCTGATAATAGCCCTCGATACTTTTCGGCAGATCAAAATGAATTACGAAACGCACATTCGGCTTGTTGATGCCCATCCCAAAAGCAACCGTGGCAACAATGATCTGCACATCATCGCGGATAAAATCTTCCTGATTTTTGCGCCGCTCCACATCATCCAGCCCCGCGTGATACGGGCGCACAGAATAACCTTTGCGCGCCAGATGCGACGCGAGTTCATCCACTTGTTTGCGCGAGAAACAATAAATAATGCCCGACTGATCTTTGTAGCGTTCGAGCATTTTTATGGATTGGCTGGTGGGGTCGGTTTTATGATTCACTTCGATGAAAAGATTCTCGCGGTTAAAACTTGCCACGAATTCATTCGTGGTCGCGAATTTCAGCGTCGCGCGGATATCCTGGCGCACGCGCGAAGTCGCGGTGGCGGTCAGCGCCAGGCAAACCGCATCGGGGAAGCGTTTGCGCACCTCGATGATTTGACGATATTCGGGGCGGAAATCATGTCCCCATTCCGAGATGCAGTGCGCTTCGTCAATGGTCAGGCAATCCACTTTGAGCGAGGAAAGCAGCGAAAGGATTCGCGGCGTGAGCAGCGTTTCCGGCGCGACATATAACAATTTCACTTCGCCGCGTTTTATGTAATCCATATTTGCTTGATATTCCTGCGGCGAAAGTGAACTATTGAGGAACACGGCGGGTACGCCATACGCGCGGAGCTGCTCCACTTGATCTTTCATCAACGAGATCAGCGGCGAGACGACCACGGTCAGCCCCTCAAACAGCATGGACGGAATCTGGTAGCACAAAGACTTGCCGCCGCCCGTCGGCATCACCGAGAGCGTATCGCGCCGCGCCATTACATTTTCGATCACTTCGCGTTGCAGCGGACGAAAAGTATCATAGCCAAAAGTGTTTTTAAGAATGGATGTATGTGTGTGCATAAAATGATCCCCGCAGGGTTAAGTTTTGGAGTCTATCAGATTGCTGATGATTTTTTTGATGCGTTGATTATACACTTAACAAAAATCGTCCCGCCAAATCAATGACAGGACGATCATGTTCGGGAATGCGATTTATTTCAATATCTGCTGCATCATTTTTTCAACAGCCCGATAGACCGGCGAATCATCCCCAAGGTCAACGAGCGGCTTGCCTGAAAACTCGAAGGTGGCAAGGTCTGTATCTGCCGGAATAACGCCAAGCAAGGGGACGTGCACCTTTTCGATTTCCACTATTAGCGGCGCGGGTAATTCTCCGCTTTGAACGCGATTAACAATCAGATGGCTTTGTTCGATGCGAATGCTCAAGTCTTTAGTCATCTCTGCGATGCGTTGCGCGGCGACCAACCCGCGCTGGGTTGGGTCGCTGACCACGAGAAGATGCTGCACATCGCGGGTCGTGCGCCGCGAGAGATGCTCCATGCCGGCTTCGTTATCGATGACCACATACGCATAATGCTTGCTCATCGAATCGATCACCTCGCGCAGGTTGTGGTTGACCGCGCAGTAGCAGCCCTGACCTTCTCCGCGCCCCATCGCGATCAGATCGAAGCGCGAACCTTCGGCCAGTGAAGAGCGCACGTGGTAGTCGAGATACTCGCGCTTGCTGGCTCCGCCCGGCATCACGCCCATCGCCGCGCCGCCATTCGTCAATGACCCTTTGACCTGTTCGAGCATATCCTCGCGGATGTCGCCAACCGTCCACTCAAGGTCGAGTCCCAGCACCATATTTAAATTAGAAGATGGATCCGCGTCAATGGCGAGAATACTCCCCGCTTGATTTTGCGCGAGATATTTGATGACCATGCCAGCGATGGTGGTTTTGCCAACGCCGCCTTTGCCTGCCAGTGCGATTGTGGTTGTCATTTCTGTTCCACTCCCAACTTCTCCAGGATTTTTTGCGCGGTGATCTTTAACTCCGGCACATGATCGTAGACGGGGATGTTGAGTCTATCTGCTTCCTGCACTTTCATATCAGCGGGCATAAATCCGAGTACGGGCATGTCGGGCGTTTCGGTTTCGAGAAACTTTGCTTCATCATCGTTGCGGACTTTGTTTCCCACCAAATATAATTTCTTCAAGCCAATATCGTTGGCGAGTTTCTTGATCTGCGCGGCTGTACCCAAACTGCGCCGCGTAGGCTCGACGACGACGATCATCGCGTCGACAAAGTCAACGGTGGCGCGCCCAAGATGCTCCACGCCCGCGTACATATCCAGCAGCAGGATTTCATCTTTGCGGAAAAGTAAATGCGTGAACAAGGTTTTCAGCATCGCCGCTTCGGGGCAGATGCAGCCTGAGCCGCGCAGTTCCACGCTGCCCATTTCAAGCAGGCGCACACCGCGATGCAGCACGCTGAAGCGCTCGGGTATGGGTCCCGTCAAAATGATTGATGAGGAGTAATGTCATTGCGAGGAGCGCTCTTGCCCTTCGCGACGACACTTGCACCGTATGCAAGTGCAGGTGAGCAATCTCTTTATCGAGTTTGGGATTGCTCACCTGCACTGCAACAAACGCAGTGCGGCGCAAGTGTCGGGCGGAAGATCATCGCCCTCGCAATGACATGATGAAAAGGAGAATTTATCATGCCAAAGAAACGCGAAATTAAAGATTATTCAACCGACCCCGCCGCGCAGCAGATGTTAATCCGCGCGGAAGAGTTGGGCATCGGCACAGCCTTTACGCGTGCAGACGCCATGGTTCCGTGCAACATCGGCGGCGCAGGCATGTGCTGCAAGCAATGCGGCATGGGTCCATGCAGATTAACAAAGAGCGGCGACACTGGCGTATGCGGCGCGACGATTGATACCATCCAAGCGCAAAACTTAACGCGCGCGATTGCCGCGGGTTCCGCCGCACATTCCGATCACGGGCGCGACATGGCTTTTCTGTTGAAGGCAACCGCGCAAGGCGAGGCTCAGGGTTACATGATCCGTGACGTGGCGAAGCTGCGCATGGTGGCTGGCTATTACAACATCAAGGTGGATGGACGCAAACCCGAAGAAGTCGCGAATGACCTCGCGGATTTATACATCGCGCAGTTTGGTCAGCAGCGGCGCTGCAGTATGCCAGCCGGTCGCTGATGGCGATGTGGATAACAATTTTGAAGGTTGCAAATTCCAGAGAGTGTGAATATAATATACTAAATTGGCGGGACAGATAGAAAGACTTTCACCTTAGTATTTACGGATAACTCAATCCCCAACCAATTTGACCCCAGAGATGGGGCTGTTTCCAACTGTCGTTTGCGGCAGACTATACGCAACATAGTTCAAAAAGGAGGTGTTATTGAGGATATAGGATAGTCGAAGGATAGTCGAAGGATGGTCGAAGGATGACCCTATCCCCAACCCTGCCCCAATAGCGGGGAAGGGAGTCTGGAAATAATCAAAAAAGGAGCAAATAGCATGGCTAAGGTACGTAATAACATTTTTGTTCGCGGTTTGAGCGGCTCACTTGGCGAGCAGTTTGTGATTAAGCAGGATAAGGCGGGACGTACTATCGTGAGTGTATCCCCGACTTTTGACCCAAATCGCACCTATTCGGAAGCCCAAATAACACAACAGAATCAGTTTCGTGAGGCGGCGGCATACGCAAAAGACGCCAAAAACGAAGAGGTATATGTAGAAAAAGCAATAGGAACGCCGATGACTTCTTCTAATGTGGCGATGGCAGACTGGTTTCATGCGCCGGAAATCCTTGAGTTGGATGTAAGCGCGTGGCATGGCGAAATAGGTCAGATCATTCGGATCAAGGCAGTAGATGATATACAGGTGACACAGGTAAATGTAATTATTACAGATGGCACGGGCGTGGTTTCGGAGCAAGGACAAGCCGTGCGCGCGGACGGGTTGTGGTGGACTTATACAACAACTGCTGTGGCGGTGAATGCTACGCGGGTGGTTGTGACTGCGCTGGATTTGCCCGGGCATATTGCGGAGATGCGCTGGGAGGATTGACCCCACCCCTAACCCCTCCCCAAATTCAAAGTGCGATTTGGGGAGGGGGATAAAAGGGATAAGATGACAGCTATCTGCTGGGAGAGGGTGGCTGTTATCTTTTGTTTGGAAAACTCTTTGTGTAATGAAGAGTGTGTCGGGTATACTTGACGGAGAAGCCCATAAGGCTTGAACATATACTATGCGATAGAAGCGCGTAGCGGATAGGGTGATAACAGCAGATAACCTACCGCCTGCGTAAATTAAGCGTGGGCGGTTGTTTTTTATACAATAGGCACAGAGACGCTAAAAGGAAGAATGGACATCAAACCCGGCACCATCTTACGCGGACCGCAATGGCCCGAACCAGTAGAAGTAAATTTCTCCGAAGACCTCGATGAATATATTCATATCGTGGGGGTTACTATCAATTCGCGTGTTCACATTGATAG
>VFKN01000003.1 GCA_009885525.1 Anaerolineaceae bacterium
TGGTCACCGCATAGCCTTGCTGCAAGCCCCAGCGCGCAAAGCCTTCCACCAATCCCCAGGAGATGCCGTGCCATGCCTGCGGATCCTGCGCAAAGTTGCCAACTGCCAAACCTGCCGAGCGCAGGTATTGAGCGAACAAAGCCAGGTCGTTATCCTGGCGCCGCAGAGTGTTCTTGGCTTTGCGGTTTCTGTAGTCAAGGAAGGCGCTTTGCGCGGCAAAACCGTTGGCGGTTTGTCCCGCTTTTGTCAGGGCGTGAGGTTCAGTAGGGAGGGGAATGATCGCGTTTTCTGTCATGGTGGGGTATCCTTTCCAGTTCTGATTTAGTTAGATAATCAGTACCTATATTTTACCCAAAATAGGCTGGATAAGCAACCCAAATAAAGTTATCGAATTCCCGTCAGGAATGTTTTCTGCTGCTTTTTGCAATGGCATAAAAAGTGGTGACATTCATAAATTGACAGAATCCTCCCTCTCAACTATCCTTGACCTGATCTTCCTGCGCCGCGTCGGTGGCGGATATATCTTCGTCCACCGCCTGTTGATGAAACACTTCGCTGAAATGTACGTGGAAACCCCAACCTCAAAGGGAAACTAAAAATGATTCATTCAAACTCTTGTCAAAGACGTAGGTAAGCGTTTGGCAAATCAATTAGAGGTAAAATATTGATATAGATAGAAGGAGTAATTCAATGAATACAACTCAAGCAACCGCAGAAGTTTTTTGGAGCGCATTCAATGTGCTGCCTGCCGAAGAAAAACGCGCCGTGATCCAATACATGATTCAAGACGAAAATTTGCGCCATGACCTGATGGATTTGGCGCTCATTGAAGAACGCCGTAATGAACCCGGGCGTCCTTTGCGCGAGTATTTGCAGGAAAAGGCAAAGAAGCAATGACCTATCAGGTCGTCATCCAACGTCCCGCCGAAAAAGAATTGGACGCGCTTGAAAAACCCGTTCACAAACGCATTGTCACGCATTTGCTGGCATTGGAAGAAGACCCTCGCCCAGCGGGAGTGAAGAAATTACAAGGACAGGAAAGTTATCGCTTGCGCGTGGGGGATTATCGAATTTTATACACCATTGACGACAAGAGCAAAAAAGTATTTGTCGTGGCAGTTGGACATCGCCGCGAAGTGTATCGGTGAAATTAAAAGACCTGACAGGTTTCCGCAGAAGTCCGATCACCAGCGTAATTATGATTCACGGAATCCCAATTGAAGAGCACCGCTGATGTTGAAGCCGATGCTGTTGTCCACATCCACCAGATTGGGCATGTCGCCATGCAAAATTCCGGAGGCGATATCTCCGAGACCGCCGCCCACTGGTCCGCTCCAGCAAATACTGGCTGCGTGGCTGCCAATGTCAGATACTCTCATTGAAGCCTATACCGGCGATCAGGGACAACTTGTTCTGCCGGCCATATTCGGTCCGACACAGGAGATTGGCGGCATCTTGAGCGCTGTACTTGTCATTCTGTTTTTGAGTATTTATTGGAGCGTTAATCAAATTCACTTTGAAAGACTCTGGCTGTCGCTGCTTCAACCCGAGCAGCGGAAACAAGCGCGCGACATCTGGCGCACGATCGAATCCGATTTGGGCGCGTACATCCGCAGCGAGATCATCCAAAGTACGCTGGCGGTTTTGCTGTTAGGGACGGGTTACTGGCTGATGGGCTCGCCATACCCAACCCTGCTGGCGTTGATCGGCGCGCTGGCTTGGCTGATCCCCGTAGTGGGTGCGCCGCTCGCGGTGATCCCATTGTTGTTATTGGGACTGCTGACCCATATGCCGCTTGGCCTGTTTACGATTATTTATACGCTGGTCGTTTTAGTTGCCCTGCAAGTATGGGTTGAGCCGCTGCTCTTCAAACGTAACTGGGACAATCCTATTTTGACTTTGGTTATAATGCTCGCCATGGCAGATGCGTTTGGTCTGCTCGGCATTCTTATCGCGCCGCCGCTTTCCGCTGTATGTTTAATTTTGTGGAATCTGCTGTTGAGTAATCCGCTTGAGGCTGGGGCTGCGGTACAGGTTTCAGATCTCAAAGAGCGGCAGGAAAATCTGTTGACTGTGATAAAGGAAATGGAAGAACAGCCGCCGCAATTGGTATTCAATAGCATGGAACGGCTGACGAATCTGTTGGAAAAAGCCGGGCCCGTTGTACAATCTAATCTATCGGCTGAACCTCCCGAACTATTTCACCTATCCCAACCTGTTGATGCAAAAAATGATGATTTATGGAATTGCTAAATATCTCGCAAAGATCAAGCAGCAAGTTCTGCGCAGCGTAAAGAAGATTGATGAGCGCACTGGCGGCTGGCTGGGACTATTGGCGCGCGCCGCAAGCGATGCCTTAAAGCCTGAGGCCGAGATCATCGCCGCGGCGATTGCCTACTTCGCGCTGTTCTCACTTTTTCCGATCACACTCTTAAGCATCTCGATTGCCAGTTTCAGTTTGGGGCAGGCAATGGATCAGCAGTTCATCATCCGCAGGCTGGAGTTTATCGCGCCGGCGATGGGTCAGTTGTTGGGACAAAATATTGATGAAATTATCAAAGCGCGCGGGCCTGTTAGCGGAGTTGCTTTGGCGGGACTGGTCTGGTCTGCATCCACGGTTTTTTATATGTTCAATCACACCTTGAATGAAATTTGGGGGATGAAACAACGCCGCGCGGTTTGGCGGCGGCGCGGTCTCGCAATCCTGTTTGTATTGACCTTCGTGGGACCGGCGCTCTTCCTCGCTTCATTTGCAGGCAGTATGGCTTCACATCTCAGTGCTTTTCTGCCCGCTACGATCATCGCAATGGGCGGCGTTTTTAGTTTGACGCTGGCGCTTGTGCTGGATGTGGCTTTGTTTATGTCGCTTTATATGCTGCTGCCGCATGGAGCCGCCACCTGGCGCGAGATTTTACCCGGCGCGTTGGGCGCGGGTCTCTTATGGGAACTGGCCAAGAAAGCCTTTCTGGCTTTTGTATCTGCATACATCTCCGCATCGAATCTCGTTTACGGTTCGGTGGCGGCGATCATCGCTTTTTTGTTTTGGGCGTATCTGAGCGGACTGATCTTTCTCTTTGGCGCTTATTTGAGCGTGGCGTATTTTGAATTCAAATTGGAACAAAAAGAAAAGGCGCGCGAGGGGTGAAACCCTCTCCCCCAAGTGGACTAGAACAAATCTCCCCAGCCGATGGATGCGGCTGGGGAGGTTTATGTATATGATGAGTGATACCCTCTCATTGAGAACATAAAGGCAAAATTGAAAACATTCAAACTACTCTCGCTATTCCTTCCGCTTGTGATTATTCTTTCCGCTTGCGTCTCAGTGAGCAATTCTGTTTTGCCAACTGGAACAGCCAACCCAAATCTGCTTACCGCCACTACTGCTACGATGATTTTGCAGTCCAGTCCCACCTCAACTGATGCGGCATCGACAGCGACTGACTTGCCAATATCCACACCTCTCCCGCCCAACACGCCGGTTTTTATAGCCTACAATTACACCTGCGAACTTGCCGATGGCGGCGGTGATATGACCATGTACCTGGCGTGGATGGATCGTTCCGATAGCGAAGAAGGTTATAAGGTTTATCGGAATGGGCAGTTAATCGCGACCCTGGCGCCCAACTGCACGTTTTATGCGGATATGGCTTTTGTCGCCGCCGGAAAGACACTCAGCTATTCAGTCGAAGCATTCACCATAGACTGGCAAGCCAGCACCGCTACGATCACATATGGTTGTCAGTGAGAGATGCTATAACAGACACGATAAATAAAAAGGAGATTCACCATGAAAACGAAAAGTATTTTTGTTACTATAAAGGCCAGTCTGATTTTATTATTACTGGTATCATGCAGCACACCAAAGCCGACACCCGCGCCGACGCAGACCGCTCAGCCCTTACCGGCTACGGGCGTAGAGTATTACTTTGTCACCAATAAACTACAGATACCGACAACGCAGGAACAGACGCAAGCGTTCGCATTGAACGTGGACGGTGATTCGCAAAACAGCCTCGACAACAAATTTGGCGACCTGTTTACATTGCTCAGTTCTACAGTTCAGGGCATTGAATTGCAATCCACCCTCGATCAGGCTGTGAATAGCGGACAAATGGTCACGCTTCATCAGGTAAAAGCCAACGACCCTGTCAGCGACCAGAATGTTTCATGGTCTATATTTCTGGGGAAACAGACACAGTCAGCGCCTAAATTCGACGGCACAGATAATTTCACACTCG
The DNA here is from genome assembly GCA_009885525.1 of Anaerolineaceae bacterium. Taxonomy (GTDB): domain Bacteria; phylum Chloroflexota; class Anaerolineae; order Anaerolineales; family Villigracilaceae; genus Villigracilis. Next base: position 4,239 of record VFKN01000003.1, read on the forward strand.
ATACCACGCTGCCTGTCAACGCGCCGATTACCGGCTCGCTTACCAATGGCCACTTCACCGGCGGACCGGGCAATGCGCGCGTACAGATGTTTCTAATGGGTCAGTTGGTTGCCGTAGATTTGATCGGGGTGCGCCTCGAAGCCGACTTCAGCGCGCAGGGCTGCGCCAACGGTAAACTCGGCGGTGGCGTGACTGTGGATGAATTCCGCAGCAAGCTTCTTCCCGCAATCGCTGATGGACTCAATCAAATTAAAAAAGTGGATACTTCCGCAAGTACTTTCCTGAACGCCTTCGACGCAGACGGCAACGGGACGATTACCGCCCAGGAGATTGAGAACAACCCGATGTTGATGCTCGCGATCTCTCCCGACCTCGATTTGTATGACGCAGCCGGAAAGTTCAATCCAAATCAGGACGGCGTGAAAGACTCATATTCGTTAGGGCTGGGCTTTACCTGTGTCCCGGCTGTGTTTACAGCACCCTAAAATTAGTTTGTAATCATCTCCCCCAAGTGGCGGAGAAAAACACTCCCCGGCTGCATCCATCAGCCGGGGAGTGTTTATTGTATGATGAATTATAGATAAAAATTGTTCTATTAGGAGAAACCTCATGCTTACCTGGATTATCGTAATTCTGCTCATACTATGGCTGCTCGGTTATTTCGGACCGAATGTCTTCTCAGGCTTCCCGCGTGGCGGCAACGCTGTTCATGTCCTGCTTGTCATCGTAGTCATCATCATTATTTTGAGATTGCTTGGCATTGCATAATATTGTGTTCTCCTAAAGAATAATTAAAAAAGGTGAATTGCAATGTTATACACGATCGTTATTGTTTTAATTATCCTGTTTCTAAGCACCGTTGTTATTTGGAAACTTACGATAAAGTCAAAAAATTGAAATTCAAAAGAGAAACCTCATGAAAAAATGCAATGAAGTAATGACGAAAAACCCTATGTGCTGCCTGCCAAATGATTCGGCATTAAAAGCAGCGGATCTAATGAAGAGCGGAAATATCGGCTCGATTCCCGTTATTGAGAACGAAGAGACCAGAAAATTGGTTGGTATTGTCACCGATCGCGATCTGGCTTTGAAAGTTGTGGCCGAAGGATTTGATGCTTAGTCCCGCAATGTATCCGTCAACGGTCATTTGCACTTGAAGTTTTAATTTTCTCATTGTAACTTTTTCCTTTGTTATGATATTAGACGTTATCGGAAATAACTCCGAAGGCGGTGTGTTGAGCCTGTCGAAACAAGTGAAATGATTATAGAAAGAAAGCAAAATTAAATTTAACCCCGAAGGGGTGGTATGGTTTTGAGCACAAACCATATCATCCCTTCGGGATTTGATGCGAATTTGCGCCGTTTTCTATAATCTTACCATCCCTTCGGGATTGAAAACGGCTTGAAGTAGAAGAGTTAATCTTTGCTGGCTAATTTTCGATAACGTCTATTGTCTCACTTTTGCTATTTCATTCGAACGAAGCGCGTAGGCCTTGCATGTTTTTCCAGTGCGGAGCGTGCGGCTTACGACTTATTTAATGACAGGTGAGTACTCTCTTGCAGGGTATCCCCCGCCAACTATATTCAAAAATTAATAAGAAACATATAAGCCCTTAAAAGCAAACAACAGCCGCCACGCAAAGCGGGCGGCTGTTGTTTTGTAAATTTACATCCCGATCAACACCGCCGCGACCGTGAGCACAGAAGCCAGCACGATCACCACTGAACTAATGACCGCAAAATTTCTCTGGAAAGCATTATTGACGAATTCACCCATCAACTCGCGGTCGCTGGTTAAGTTGATCAGGAAATAAAAGACCAGCGGCAGCGCAACCGCGTTGATAATCTGCGTCACCAGCGCAATTTGAAAGAGGCTGACATTGGTCAGGATCACGAACAGGGTCGCGATCATCAATTGGGCGATATATAAAATGTAGAAAGTCTTACTCTCTTTGAATGTATCATCCAAACTGCCTGAAAGACCGAAGAACTCGGCAAACGCATACGCCGTTGAAAGCGAAACGATCACCAATCCCATAAAACCTGCGTTGAGAATTCCCAGCGCAAACAATTGCGAAGCGATCTTCCCCGCAAATGGAGCGATTGCCATTGCCGCCGCTTCACCTGAATCCAATACGATGTTATTGACGTACAAAGTCGCGGCGGTCGCTACGATCATAAAGAACGAGAAGAAATCCGTGAGGAACGCGCCCCAGTAGGTCTCGATTTGTGATAAACCAACTTTGCCTTTCTCGATCTTCTTGTCATATGCAAAACTGCTGATGAAGAATTGACCCCACGGCGTGATGGTCGTTCCGAGCACGCCCATGCCAATGATGAGATAGTCCTTCATATATGCAGGCGTAAAGTCCACGCCGTGCGGATACGCCATATTGGTCAGCGCGAGATTCCAATCCGGTTTTGCCATCACTGCCGAGAAGATGTAAACAACGAAAAATAGACACGCCACCAGCATGATGGATTGAGTCATCTTGTAATTTCCGCGCGTGATGAGAATAAACGCGATGATGACCACCACGATGACGGAAGGAATCGGCGGCAGGCCAAACATGCCGCTGGTGGTTTTCACCGCGGAGAGTTCCGTGACCAATGTGCCGAGGTTGGCGAAGAACAGCGTGCCAAACATAAACACGGATGCGCGCACACCGTAGCGCTCGCGGATTAAGTCCGCGAGTCCGCGGCGGGTGATGATGGTGAGGCGCATGCCCATTTCCTGCGTGATCGCGAGCAGGATGGTAATAATGGGGAGCAGGAATAAAATCGGGTAGCCGAGTTTCGCGCCCGCGATCGAATATGTCGCGACGCCGCCCGCGTCGTTATCCGCCATGGCGGTGATGGTCGCGGGACCAAAGACAGATAGTAAAATCAGCAGTCGCTTCCACAATGAGGAAAAGAACCGCTTGTTGCGGTTAGCGAAGAAATTGTTTTCCATGATCTCCTCCTAATTAACGATAAAAACGAGGCAGGCGTTTTTTCCATGCCGTCGGTATGATCTTATCCAGCGCATCGTCGGCGGTGACAATGCCGTGCATCACGTTGTTGTCATCCACAACGGGAATGGCGATCAGGTCATACTTGGTGATGACCTGCGCGACTTCATCCTGGTCGTCGCTGAGATTGACGGTCTTCACGCGGTCTTCCATGAATTCTTCCACGCGCGCGGATGGATCGGCAAAAATCAAATTGGATAGCGAGAACACGCCCATTAAATGGTCACTCGTGTCGGTGACGTAAACGTAGAATAATGTTTCGGCGTCGGTGGCGGTTTCGCGCAAAATCTTGATCGCTTCTTCCGCGGTGACATTTGGCGGGACGCAGGCATATTCGGTGGTCATAATACCGCCCGCGGAATCTTCATCATAGGAAAGAAGTTTCTGCATTTCATCAGAATCTTCTTTATTCATTAATGCAAGTAAATCGCGGCTGCGCGCTTCGGGTAATTTAGCGAGCAGGTCGGCGGCTTCATCCGGTTCCATTTCTTCGAGCAGGTCAGCCACTTTTTGGTTGGACATATTCTCGACGAGATCAACCTGGAATTCGGTTTCCACTTCTTCGAGCGTATCGGCGAGTTGTTCCATGTTCAAGGCTTCGAGCAATTGTCCGCTTTCGAGTTTGTTCATGTCGCTGATAATTTCAGCAACGTCGGCGGGATGTAGATCAGCGAGGCTGTTGGCGGGCACACGCAGCCGCATGAACGGGTCGTGGCGCAGCAGTTCCACATCGTCCCATGAAATATATGTTTGAGGTGTGGGTAATTTAAAAGTTGTGACGAGGCGTTGGGTTGCATCCGCAATGCCCATGCGGCGCATAATGCCCATCAAGCCAATATCCACGTTGCCGACATAAACCGTGCCGTTGACGCGCACCAGTTCAAGGTCGTTGACGCGCACCACGCGCGCTCCGTTCGTATCGATGATTTGTTTATCAAGCACATCACGCGAGAGGAAGATATCGTTTTCGGTGGGTTCGTAATGTGGGATTTCATCCGCTCGACATTTGAGCGGGATCGAGGGCGCGAACAAGGCCATCACCAGCGCGTATGGCACAATGATGAGTTTGTTCTTGTCCTTGATCACAACTGCATCCACGATGGGATGGGTTGCATCCGCGAGTTCACGCGCGATGATATCTTCAAGTTTTCCAATATATTTACCATCAAAGTCGGTGATGGTGTGTCCGAGAATTTCGCTCAAGAAAGCCATGGGTACCTCCGTAATTTTTTTTGGATGAAGGCAATAAAAAATCGCCTTCGATGTACGAAAGGCGATTCACACTTGATCTGTCATTTGTCTGCTGTTCCCCTGCATGTATTGGCTCGAATCATGGAGCGAGTCTATGCGTTGAGAGGCAACCTGCAGCAAACAGATATGGCGAGAAATGTGAAACACACTTTCGTTCAGAAGAGTCGGGTAGATTACTATCTGCGCTCACGCAAGCACCTCCTTGCACCACATGTTTGGATTATCTTTCGATTTCATACGGTGGCAAAATGAAAGCCTCCCGTATTCGACCAGGAGGCAGGCAAAACGCGCGTAAAAAAACGCCGCCTCTCTGGTTGAGCTTTAGCGCTACACATCGTAGGAGTTGATTGCTTATCTCCAGCCACTTTGAGTGGAGCCTTAATCCGACTCCACCTGGTCTACCCTTTGGCGTCTTTCGACGTTTCAGGGCAATGGCCTGTGTATCTTGTAGCCGCCTGGCCTAACGAGGACTATTCATGTTGCACTGTGTTTATACACCCGCGTAATGGATGTTGTCAAGAATTTTGGTTTTGAGTTTTGTTAACTACTCAACCATCCATTACACCCGCGATTATGTCGCTGCGAGGTGTTCTTGGTTTTAGTCGAAGCAGTCTCCTGATGGCAGAGATTGCTTCGGCGGGAAGAACAAAAGCCCGCCTCGCAAAGACATGACTGAATATACTGAACGTGGGAATAAACTACGCTTTTACCGAATCGAGTTCTTAACGCAAAGACGCGAAGGAAAAACCCTTGAAACTTTGCGACTTGGCGGCTTTGCGTTTAAAAGAAAAACCGCAATTAATGACCTTGCCCAGTATAGTTACGAATTTTGTCAGGTGTGTTTTGTGCATATTCATATATTTTCTGGGCGGTTAGATTTATTCAACTCCTTTCTTTGCTATAATTGATATACAACAAAGCATGAACGATTTTCATTGAGGCGGTCATAGCCATATTAATGTTATGTTTGCTCAGCATGGATGTGAAGGAGTAAGTCTTGTTATCAAAATTGAAGCAGCGGGTTTCCCTCAGTATGTTTGAAAAAGAAGAAGATAGGCGCATGGCGCGCATCCAGTTGATTGTTATTTTGATTTCCTGGTTTGCGAGCCTGCTTGTTTTATTTGTAGACCTGATATGGTGGCGGCAGGGACTGGTAACCCCTCTTATTTTAGGTGGAATTTTGCAATTGATCCCATTAAGCCTGCTGCTGCAAAAGAAATTATCCGCCAGTAGTTTCATGTCTGTGGCGATTTATATATTAGACGTTATCGGAAATAGCGTTATGATAGGCGAATGTTTCAATACGAAAATCTAAAAACACAACCTAGAAAATTTCTCGCGCAGACGAGTTTGACCGTCGCTGAA
>VFKN01000082.1 GCA_009885525.1 Anaerolineaceae bacterium
CCATGAAGCCGGTGATGTTTTGTAAAAATAATAACGGGATTCCGCGCTGGTCGCACAGCTCGATGAAGTGCGTCCCCTTCAGCGCGGATTCGCTGAACAGCACGCCGTTGTTCGCGATGATGCCAACGGGGTAACCATGTATGCGCGCAAATCCGCAGATGAGCGTTGTGCCGTAGCGTGCTTTGAACTCGCGGAACTTGCTTCCATCCACAAGGCGCGCAATGATCTCACGCACGTCATACGATTCTTTGAAGGTGCGCGGAAGCACGCCGTAGAGTTCTTCGGGATTGTATAAAGGTTCTTCCGGCGGAACAACATCGAGGGCAGAAAGATGCGAGTGCGCTCGCGCATGTCCGCGTGGGAGAGTCTCTACGATGCTGCGTAGAATCTCGATGGCGTGATCGTCATCCTCTGCGAAGTGATCCGCGACACCGGATTTGCGCGTGTGCACATCCGCGCCGCCGAGTTCTTCTGCGGTGACATCTTCGCCGGTTGCGGCTTTGACCAGCGGAGGCCCGCCCAGAAAAATAGTGCCCGCGCCTTTGACGATGATCGCTTCATCGCTCATCGCGGGGACGTACGCGCCGCCCGCTGTGCAATTGCCCATCACCGCAGCAATTTGCGGAATGCGTTTCGCGGACATGCGCGCCTGATTATAAAAAATACGCCCGAAGTGATGCGCATCGGGGAAGACCTCATCTTGCAGCGGCAAAAACGCGCCGCCCGAATCGACAAGATATAAACACGGCAGATGATTTTCCTCGGCGATCTGCTGCGCGCGCAAATGTTTTTTGACCGTCATCGAAAAATAGGAGCCGCCTTTAACAGTCGCGTCATTGGCAACGATCATCACCTCGCGCCCGCTGACGCGCCCAATACCGGTGACAATGCCGGCACTCGGCGCTTCACCTTTGTACATGTTCCCCGCCGCCAGCGGAGAAAGTTCAAGGAACGGCGCGCCGGCATCCAACAGACGTTCGATGCGTTCACGCACAAAAAGTTTGCCTTGTTCTTCATGACGCTTGCGATACTTTTCACCGCCGCCTTCGCGGACAAGCGCGAGTCGCTTTTTGAGTTCACTCGCGATGGCGCGGTTGTGCTCGGCATTGGCTTTAAATTCGGAGGAGTTGGGGTCGATTGCAGAGGAGAGAGTTTCCATGGTTCAGCATCCAGTAATCAGTTTTCAGTTATCAGATCACCTTACGCAGCCAAGTGTGATTCCCTGAGCGACAGCGAAGGGTCTCTGAGACAATCGTAGAGACTCTTCGCTCCGCTCAGAGCGACACCGCGTAAGGTGACTTATCAGTTCTATTTTACAACCAATTTCATCTTTCACCTTTTATCCCCCATCCTTAACAAAAAAACAACCCTGCATTTGCAAAGTTGTTTTCATCATTCAGGGCTGGAAATTTTTTTCTACTGGCGATCCCGACCACCACTACGATTTCGATCCCCGCCACGGTTTCGATCACCGTAACTATTGCGAGGACGTTCTTCACGGGGTTTGGCAACATTCACTGTGATCGAGCGTCCCAGAAATTCCTGGCCATTGAACATGCTGATGGCTTTCTGCGCTTCTTCACCTGTTGCCATTTCCACAAAGCCAAAACCTTTGGCGCGGCCCGTAGCGCGATCTATAATCAACGCAACGGATGTGACGGTCCCAGCCTGGCTGAAGTGAGTCTTCAATTGATCTTCAGTAGCGGCGTAAGGCAGATTGCCTACATATAACTTGTTATCCATCTCATCTCTCCAAATGTATCATCCAGCCTGAACGATGCCAAAGTTTATCATATATTATTTTTTTTGAAAACAAATCTGATTCGAAATGCGAATAGAATCTCAGGCACGAGAATTGCCTGCGCCATTTTTTCTCTACCCGCTTCTTTTCTCCACCTATCTGCTCCAGCCGCCCGGTAGTTGCGACACCCCAAGATAAACCAGCATCAGCGCACCGACGATGCAAAACAACGTGTTGCGGAAACGAAGTGCGTCACTCGCAGTCTTCCAGCGCGCCGGCAGGTGACTGACAACCGCCGCGACGATCATCGTAAAACCATGCTCAATGCGATATATGGGGTAGCCCGCTCCTGCAATCCCATCCGCAATTAAAAAGATAAGGCCGAGCGTGACTTGCAAATCCATCAACCCGCTGAACGCAGCCGTAAGGATACGGTCAAATTTTTGGTAGGAGCCGCCTTGCAGCCAGCCCAACGCAAATTTGACAATGGCAACCACCGCCGCGATCACGATCAGCCAGCGAAGCAAAGAGTGAATCATCAATAAAAAACCCATGTTATTTTTTCTCCAATGATATAAAGTTTTGCCCAATGGTAGCATATTTCCATTTCTCGTGTAGAATCGAGAAAACATAATAAGGAGTTTTTCATGGATTACACATCGATCCTTACAGAAGTTCGCGGACGCGTGGGCATTGTCACGCTTAACCGTCCACAGGCGATGAATGCGTTCAACACTACAATGGTAACTGAATTATTCGATGCGCTTGAAGCCTTTGACAAAGATGAAAACATCGGCGTGTTGATCGTCACCGGCAGCGAGAAAGCCTTCGCCGCAGGCGCGGATATCAAAGAGATGGCGGGCGCATCTCCGTTCGAGATGATCACACAGGGGCGCGTCGAACAGTGGGATCGAATCCGTGGGATTAAAAAAGTCATTATCGCCGCAGTCTCCGGGTGGGCGTTGGGCGGCGGATGTGAATTCGCAATTTCATGCGACATGATCATCGCATCTGAATCCGCGAAATTCGGGCAGCCGGAAATCACCATTGGCGTGATTCCCGGCGCGGGCGGAACGCAGCGCCTCGCGCGCCTGCTTGGAAAAAATCTGACGATGGAAATGGTGATCAACAACCGCACGTTGACCGCTGCCGAAGCGCTGCATTTCGGGCTTGCGAATCGCGTTGTACCCGTGGAAGGTTATCTCGATACGGCGGTCGCATTCGCGGAAGAGATCGCCGCGCGCGCGCCGCTCGCAACTCGTATGGCGAAGGACGCTGTCAATGCCGCGTTTGAGACCACACTTGCCGAAGGACTCAAAGCCGAGAAGCGTAACTTCTATCCGCTGTTTTCGACGGAAGATCAAAAGGAAGGCATGCAAGCCTTTATCGAAAAACGTAAACCGAATTGGAAAGGGAAGTAACCGCTGATAACTGATAACTGATGACTATTACTTCCACTGATCTCAAAAACGGTCTCGCCAAACTCGGCGTGAAAAAAAACCTTATCATCGCGCACGCTTCGCTCAAATCATTTGGGATGATCGAAGGCGGCGCGGATGCGATGCTTGCGGCGCTGCTCGATTCCACGCGCGGAATCATGATGCCGACTTTTACCTACAAAACCATGCTCAACCCCGAAGTAGGTCCGCCGCGCAATGGAATTACATACGGCAGCGAAAAAGATTTAAACAAAATGGCGGAAGCATTTCACCGCGATATGCCCGTTGATAAATTGATGGGCGTCCTTCCTGAAACGCTGCGCAACCATCCCAAAGCGAAACGATCTTCGCACCCGATTCAATCCTTCGCGGGAATTGGCATGGATGCGATTATCAACTCGCAGACGATTTTCGATCCGTTTGCGCCGATCCGCGTGCTGGCGGAATCTGACGGCTGGGTGGTGTTGCTCGGCGTGGATCACACTGTCAACACGAGTATTCACTACGCCGAAAAAATTAGCGGGCGCTTGCAATTTATCCGCTGGGCACTGCTGCCCGATCGCGTGGTGGAGTGTTCAAATTTCCCCGGTGATTCTGAAGGCTTCAATTCGATTGCGCCCCTTGTGGAAAAATATACGCGCCGCGTAAATATCGGCGATGCGCTTGTGCAGGCGGTTCACCTCAAAAGTTTAATTAACGCCGCTGTGGATCAGTTATATGGGAATCCATTGGCATTTTTGTGTGGAAGAAAAGATTGCGAGCGCTGCAATGCGGTGAGGTTCGGGTAATCCTTTCTCCTAAAGGATAAGGACGAGGAAATTACAAACTTAACTTTTCCCCATTTTCCTTTAACCATTTTCTTTGTTTCTTATATTCAGGACAAACCTCTTCAACCACTCTCCAAAATTTTGGAGAGTGGTTTTTTACACGCAAATGCGCGAGTTCGTGAAGCACAACATAATCAATCACAGCCAGCGGAGCCATGACCAGCCGCCATGTGAAGTTGAGCGTGCCGCTCGAGCTGCATGATCCCCAACGCGTTTTAGCGGATGTAACCTTAACTTGCTTTGGGGAAAATCCGTGCAGGCTGGCGTAAAATTTCACGCGCTCCGAAAAAACTCGCAATGCCTGTTCTTTATACCAGCGGATGAAGACCTGCTCCGCGCGTATTTGCGCGGCAGCGCCAAGTGTGAATCCACTCTCGAATTTCAACGCGGGCCGCTGTGGTTTGACGAGTTTCAACGCGTATTCATTCCCCAAAAATAAAAATCGTTCCCCGTCCGTATATTGTTTATTGGGAATCTCGACCACGGATTTTATCTTCGCGCGCGTGCGGATGATCCAATCCGTTTTTTCGCGGATGAATTTCTCGATGTCGTCAAGGTTTACACGCTTCGGCGCGCGGACAGTCAGCGTGCCATCCCGTTCGATGATGAGCGCAACCGTTCGTCTCTTGGCGCGGATGAGTTTGTCGATTTGGATATTCATATCTGGAGGCAAGAATTAAGTAATCAGATTCATATTTTGCCCAGCTCTGGATACAATACAATGACTTTGGTCGTGATTGTTTTTTTTGTTTGGACATAGGCCAAAATTACACGGTCACGCCCCTTTTGTCAATTCTTTTGTTGGTGTTTGGGGACTACGCCTTCTATACGAGGAGAACGACGGGGTGATCTTTTGGAAGGTCTCAAAATAAATAAAGACCGCGAATTGGCAATCAATTCGCGGTCTTTATTTATTACGTACTTCCAACTTAGAAACTAGATAAGCTGGAGTTGATAGTGCTGAACACATTTCCGATCAATGGTCCGAGGATCATAAGCGCAGCGATAACAACAATAGCAACTAAAACGAGAATGAGCGCGTATTCCACAAGTCCTTGACCTTTTTCCTTGGGGGCGAATAACATTGGATTTTTTCTCCTTTCTTCTAAATTTCTCTGGTAAAGTCTCCAGAGATGCCATCATTATACGTCAACGCTAAAAAAATACAAGGGGTATTTCTTCATTTTACTTAACAGTTATGCTAACTTTTTTAAGTTACTGAAAACAGTTTGGGCTATCCCAAACTTCCCACCAAACCTAATTCGGGTGCGATTTTACGCATGGCGAGGATGACATTACCAACATGTTCCCAAATATCCACGCCGAATTCTTTGGCTTCGTGTTCCATCTCAACGCGGTCAGTGCCTGCGGCGAAGGCTTTATCTTTCCATTTCTTTTTTACGGATGAGGCTTCAAGATCATATAAGGAACGTGAGGGACGCACAAGCGCGACTGCGGTGATCAGCCCGGTGACTTCGTCGCACGCGGAGATGGCTTTGCGGCGCAGAGTATCGCGTGGCACGCCGGTATGATCCGCATGGCTGAGAATATCCTGGATGATATCTTCGCTCACGCCGCGTTCGCGCAAAATCGCTGATCCCTTTTGCGGATGTTCCTCCAGGGTGGGATGAATCTCCCAATCGAAGTCATGCAGCAGACCGAGCAGCCCCCATTGTTCCACATCCTCGCCAAATTTTTCGGCATAGAAGCGCATCGCGGCTTCAACCGATAACATGTGGCGGACCAATCCTTCATTTTTTACAAATTCACGCACAAGGGCAAGGGCTTCATCGCGAGTCATTGATTTTCTCCATTTTTTATTTTTAAGTTGGCAAAATATATCACGATTATTGCATACAGCAAGGTGATGGTATCATAAGCGCTTCTAATTTCCCAAGGATACATTGATGACATCACCCGAAGATAAAACAACCCTTGTCAGCCGCCGCGACCCATACGCGGCGCTGCGATATTCCGACTTTCGCCTTTTGCTTACCGGCAGATTCATTACTTCATTTGGAACAGAAATGGTTTCGTTCGCCATCGCATGGGAGTTGTGGCTGCGAACCCACAGCGCATTTTCTTTAGGGTTGGTAGGGTTGGTTCAGGTCGTCCCCGTAATTTTATTATCACTCCCCGCCGGGCATGTAGCAGATCAATATAACCGCCGGCGCATTGTGCTGATCACGCAGCTATTTACCGGGTTATGCGCGCTGGGTTTGGCGTTGCTTTCATATACTCAAGGATCACTTTTCCTCGTTTATTTATGTTTATTTGGAATCGGAGTCGCGCGCGCGTTTAACGACCCCGCATCTTCGACGCTTGTCCCCGAGACGGTGCCCGCACAATTATTCTCCAGCGCCGCAACGTGGAACAGCAGCACATGGCAGCTTGCATCCATTATCGGCCCTGCGGTGGCGGGATTGATCGTTGCGTTTTCAGGCAACGTCACTGTGATCTATATTGTCGACATGCTCGGCGCGATCACATTTTCCGTTTTGCTGAGCATGATCAAAGGCCGGCCGTTACCGCTCGCGCGTAAATCCGCGACGTGGGATTCTTTAGTGGAAGGATTTAAATTCATGCGCGACACGAAGGTCATCCTCGCCGCGATCACATTGGATATGTTTGCTGTGTTATTCGGCGGCGCGGTTGCATTGCTTCCGATCTACGCAACCGATATTCTTAAGGTCGGTCCGCAAGGGATGGGCATCATGCGCGCGGCGCCGTCGATTGGCGCGCTGTTAGCGGCATTTGCCATCGCGCATTTACCGCCGATGAAAAACGCCGGGCGGACTTTGCTGTTCGCAGTGACAGGATTTGGCGTATGCACAATTGTCTTCGGGCTTTCAACATGGTTCTGGCTTTCGGTGTTGATGCTTGGCTTGCTGGGCGGCCTTGATAACATTAGCGTTGTCATACGCGGAACGTTGCTGCTCACGCATA
>VFKN01000002.1 GCA_009885525.1 Anaerolineaceae bacterium
GCAAGGACTGCCGCCAAAAAGGGGCCGACATCCGGCACAAGCGTGAACAGTCCTGCGATCATACCCAGGACCAGCGCGCCGCGAATACCAATGATAAGCCACGCGATCGTGAACACAACCCCAACAATGATCATCAACACAATTTGCCCGCGCAGGTACGCCATCCACACGCGGCGCACGCGCTGGTATAACTCGCGCATATCGTCGTGATATTCAGACGGGCCGAATTCGATCAACCCATTGCGCAGGCGCGGCCACTCACTCATGAATAAATACACGCTGACAAGAATTACCAAAAACCAGAGCACACTCACCGATGTCGTTTCGAGCAAGGTCAATGCCTGCTCAGGCAGCGGCGTAAGCACCGTATCTTGAATATGCGCCAGGTTTTCTCCAAACTGTTCGAAATGAAAAACCATTCCGCCAAATTGGACGGGATGCGAAAGTGTGCCGCTGATTTCCTTGGATAGATCCAACAAGTCTCGCGCCACAATTTTCATTTCATCGAAGAAGATCGGCGTCAATGTGGCAGGCACGCCGACTAGGACGATCAACGAGGAGAAATAAACAATGTTGACAGCGGCGGTGCGCGAGAGTTTTGTCCGCTCCATTAAAAGGATCACAGCCGGGTTGATCAAATATGCGACAAAGGCGGCGACGATCAACACCTTGACCGCTTCGCGCGCGTAAATGATCAAAGCGACAAATGAAACAAAAAGGATGATCCCCGTCACATAGCGATACGGCAAATTCCAGTCGTTTTGATTTTGATTTTGATCTTTCATAGGATTTTTTTCACTGCTTCCAAAGTAGGTTCGATAATAGGCGCTTCAGAAACCGATTGCATCGCCGCGCGGATATCTTTCAGCCCGCTGCCCGTATTTAACACCAGAACGGGGTCTGCGCTTCGGACTACGCTTGAGGCAATCGCCTTGACCAATCCCGCATAAGCTGTCGCGCCGGCGGGTTCGGGGAAGACGCCCATCTTGCCGAGTTCGGCAATTGCTTTAATAATTTCAGCATCTGACACGGTGATGTATGTGCCGTTGGTTTCCTTCGCGGCGCGGATAGCTCGCACGCCGTCGCGGGGCAAATCGACTGAGATACTATCCGCGATTGTTACAGCAGAAACGGGGGTGATGATCTCAGTATTCGCGTTGAAGGCATTTGCAATGGCGGCCGAACCTGCGGCTTGCACGCCAATAATGCGCGGCAGGTTTGGAATCCAACCCAACGCGAACAGGTCTTTAAATCCTTTGTGGATGCCGGAAATAATGTTGCCGTCGCCGACAGATACAAAAATAGTTAGCGGAGAATGGCCATCCAAAGGGCTATTTTTCTTATGCCAATCGTGATGCGCTTCTTCCCACCATTCCCAAATTTCAAACGCGGCGGTTTTCTTGCCCTCGAGCGTAAATGGATTATAGCCAGTGTTGCGACAATACCAGCCGAATTCATTCGCGGCTTTGATGCTGAGATCGAACGCGTCATCATACGTCCCGTCCACGAGGATGACTTTCGCGCCGAAGACGAGCAGCTGCGCGACCTTCGCCTGCGGAGCGGATTTGGGCGCGAAGATGATTGCCTTCTGCCCGATTGCCGCGGACATGCCCGCCAGCGCCGCGCCCGCATTGCCCGTGGAAGCGGTCACAACCACATCTGCTTTTATTTCGCGCGCGCGAGTGACAACGACCGCGCTGGCTCTATCCTTAAATGAGGCTGTGGGATTACGCGACTCATCCTTGAGCCATAAATGATCGAGGTTGAGTTTCTTTGCGAGGCGCGGCAGCGCAAAGACCGGCGTCCAGCCTGCCGCGTGTAAGGGAGTGGAATCGCCCTGGGGTTCATCCACTGGCAGGAGCGGAAGATATCTCCACAGTGAGGATTCAGTCCGCGAGGTAATATCCTCGGGCTGAAATTTCTTTTTGATGGCTTCGTAATCGAGGATGACATCCAAATTGCCGCCATCTTTCGGGCAGGTGTAAGTGACCTGTTCCTGCAAATATTCAGTTCCGCAAAGCGAGCATTTGTAGCCGGAGAAGTTTTTCATAATGTCGTAATTTTACCCGATATAAAGAAAGACTCTCAGGCTTGAAGGCTTGAGAGTCCTTTTTGAGTGGTGATATAATTTTTGAAGATGAATATCCAAAACGCTGAACATGCCATTGTAGAGATCGGGAAATTGCGCGATTATTGTTTAAGCGAAACTCATCCGCGCGGAAAGCATAAAGCGATTGTTTTTGCGTCTGTTTTGGGAATCACCACAACTGAAGCAGAGTATTTGCGAAACGCGATATTGTCTGCCATATTGGACAACGAGGTACATCCTTCCGAACAGGATGAATATGGCCAAAGGTATTTCATGGATTTTGATATGGAAAACAAAGGCAGAAAAGCGATTGTCCGTACCAGTTGGATCATCCGTACTGGAGAAGATTTTCCCCGTTTAACAAGTTGTTACATATTGTGAGGTAGTCATGAAAGAAGAAAAAGTTAAACTGCTTGATGTTATTGCGCTGACCGAAGACCTGTCCAATCACAAATTGACTCGCGGGCAAGTTGGCACAGTGGTTGAAATCCTTGCTCCCAATGTATTTGAAGTGGAATTCAGCGACAACGAAGGAAAAACCTTTGCAGAATTGGCGGTCAAGGAAAGCCAATTGCTGGTTTTGCATTACGAACCTGCTTTGGCGTAAAAGACCTTTTGAACTCTTTCGGAAATACAACAGGACTCTCAGGCTGGAAGGCTTGAGAGTCCTGTATCTTTCTACTTTCTACTTCACTCTCTCCCACAACTCCCTTGCAATCTTCTCCTGATCCACAGGCAGGTTTCTACGATAATTCCCGCATAACTTCCAATGGGGTTTTGTATCCCTTGTCTGTCCGTCGAAAATCGGAGTCGAAACTAACAAGTGTCAATTCATATCTTTTAGCCGCCGCATACTGGTAGGCATCATCAAAATCCAATCCAAATTGTTGGGCAGCCGAAACTACAAATGCCATCTCATCGGAGCGTAAAGTCAGAAGGCGAATGCCTCCATTTACGAGAACATCCTCGATAAATGTTTGAAATACTTAATGTTGTTTCTTGCGGAATAGCAATAGCCCTATCGAATGCAAGGAATAATTAGTTATAAAAAATTCATGCTGCGCTGACTGAATTAAAAGCGCTTTCGCGTTCTCCGCGTTTTCTTGAGCCAGCAGAATCTCAAGAAATATGTTGGTATCAAGCAACACCTTCATTAGCGGTTGCCTCTCCATTCAGATATCTGATGTTGGAGTTCAACCGACGTAAATTGCTGCCGCATATCTTTCAACGCCCCTTCCCAGTTAAATTTCATTGGGCGCTGCGTTTGAGATGCTTTTCGTTCCAATAAAAACTCAGCAAAATCTCGAACCTCGGCTTGCAAGTCAGGTGGAAGTTTTTGTAACATTTCCTGCAAAGATAAATCAATCATGGTCATCTCCTGATTTCACAATTCCTATTTTACACCGCCCTCTCCCACAACTCCCTTGCAATCTTCTCCTGATCCACAGGCAGTGAGTCAATTCTCACGCCGACGGCGTTATAAATCGCATTGGTGATCGCTGGTGTAGTCGGGATGCTGCACACTTCGCCGACGCCTTTCGCGCCGTAAGGTCCCGTTGAAACGGGATGTTCGACGATGATGGATATAATCTCAGGCGTAAGCATAATACCGGGAACGCGATAACGCGCGAGATGATCCGTGACCACGTAACCATTCTCAACAATAAATTCCTCGGTGAGCGCGTTGCCGAGTCCCATCATCACGCCGCCTTCCACTTGTCCCTGCAAGCCGAGCGGATTGACCGCCATGCCGACATCGTTGGCAGAGATGACTTTCAACACGCGCACTTCGCCGGTGAGTTTGTTCAACTCGATCTCAGCGGCTTGCGCGGCGAAAGAAAACGCGAAGTGCATGTCGCCGCCGGTGCCGAGCGGTTGGGTCTTCGGCGCTTCGTATGTGTACAGGGTGCGCGGTTGCTGTCCCATCGCTTTCATTTCTTTGGCAACGTCTGCGTAAGTTAACGAATGTCCGTTGACATGCACAATGCCATCTACAAATCGAATTTGTTCTGGTCTGACATCATATTTCTCAGCCATCGCGGATGTGATTGCTTCGCGCAGAGTCTTCGCCGCGAGGCGCGAAGCATTGCCCGTCACGAAGGTTTGACGCGATGCGGTGGTCGGCCCGCCATTGGGAGTCAGATCCGTATCCATGACCAGCACATCCACTTGCGTGGGCTGCACAAACATTTCTTCGGCGACAGCGAGCCGCATCACGGTGACAAGTCCCTGCCCCATTTCGGCGGATGAACTCCGCACCTGGAATGTGCCGTTGTCGTACAACTCAACTTCCGCGCCGGAGATGTCTGGCGCGCCGCCGCCGAGTCCCGTGTTTTTATACGCGGCAGCAAATCCCCAGGAACGTATCAAGTGCGGCGTGTCAAGTGTTTCGCGCGGTTTGAATAAATCCGCTTGCGACAAACCTGAAACCTTCAACATTTCACCAGTAACTTTATCCACACATTCCATCAAACCAACAGACTCTTTCAACACCTGCCCCGTGTTGGTGATACTGCCGACCTTCAGCGCATTCATGCGGCGCAGTTCGATGCGATCCATATTTAATTTTTCCGCGAGCATGTCCATCATCGACTCAACTGCAAAAGCGGATTGCGTGACTCCAAATCCGCGGAACGCGCCGGCGGGCGGATTATTGGTGTACATCGCGTAACAATCCGCTTTCACGTGCGCGATATCATACGGGCCCGCGGAGTGAGTCGTGGCGCGGGTCAAAACCTTCTCGCCGAGTGACGCATACGCGCCGGTATCGCCGTACAGTTCACTTTCAACCGCAACAAGACGGCCATCCTGCTTTGCGCCGATCTTCACGCGGATTTGAGTCGCGTGCCGTTTCGGATGCACCAACAAACTTTCGTGACGATCAAATAAAAGTTTGACAGGCTTGCCCGTAACATTCGCCAGCAGCGCGGAATGGATTTGCCCCATGATATCTTCCTTGCCGCCGAAACCGCCGCCCATCAGTTGCCCGACAATGCGCACACGCATTTCGTCCCAGCCCAACGCGCGCGCAACTTGCAGGCGATCCTGATACGGAATCTGCGAGCCAACATAAATTTCCATGCGGCCTGCGGAAGTTGGAACCGCGATGCTGCATTCCGGCTCGATGAAGGCATGGTCGGTGGTGGCGGTATGGAAAGTATGTTCAAGAATGACATCTGACTCGGCAAAGCCTTTGTCCATATCACCCTTGCGGACTTTGATGTGCTTGAGCAGATTTCCCTTTTCATGCAATTGCGGCTGGCCTTCCTGCAGCGCCTGCACGGGGTTGGCGATAACAGGCTGGAGATCAAACTCCGCTTCGATTAAACTGACCGCGTGCTCCGCGATTTCCTGAGTCTCTGCGGCGACGATCGCAATCGCGTCGCCGACATAACGCGCGCGCTCGCCGATGCCGACCATTACCGGCCAGTCGTAAATCACGAGGCCATGATTCTTTTCGCCGGGGACATCTTCAGCAGTTAAAACTGCGACTACGCCTTTCAATGCTTTTGCTTTGGAAATATCCAACTTCTTCAAGAAGCCATGCGGAATCAGCGCGCGGCGTGTCTTGGCATATAACATGCCATCGAATTGCAGGTCGTCAGTATAAATGGCCGTGCCGATGACTTTATCAACGCCGTCGTGGCGCAGATGAGTATGCCCGACCGCATTATGTTGATGTATTGAATCGGGGATGTTCGGCTTCTTGATGGGCGCGCCTGTCCGCAGTGATTCGGCGGCTGCGATGATTGCATTCTCAATGGCCGGATAACCCGCGCAACGGCAGAGCGTATCCTTCAACGCAAAGCGCACATCATCGCTGTTTGGATTCGGGTTGCGCTTGAGCAGCGCATACGCCGTCATGATCTGCCCCGGGATGCAAAATCCGCATTGAACTGCGCCATGCTCCACAAAGGCTTCTTGAAGCGGATGCAATTTCATCTCTTCATGCACGCGTTCAGATAGTCCTTCAATGGTAACGATCGTTTTCCCATTGGCACGCTCGGCGGGATAAATGCACGAGACAACAGGCTCGCCATCAATAAGCACGGTGCATGCGCCGCACTCCGCTTCTTCGCAGCCGATCTTTGTGCCCGTGAGTCTTAATCGCTCACGAAGAAGGTTGGATAAAGTTTCGCCCGCAATCGCAGACACGGTATGAGATTGTCCATTTACAGTTAGGGAGATTTGGTTGGTCATGGGTTTCCTCAAAAGATTTAAATTACGGAAGACTATGTAGAGATTTCTTTATTAATTGTTCCGGTTCCAAAAATTATGTCATCAAACCATATTAACATTTGGCGCATTTACAAACTTCTTTATGCCGCTCAACCCCATAAGCCAATTTATTTAGTTTGCGAGATTGCTTCTAAATAATTCGTTTGCCAAATATAATCATATTCAATATGATTATATTTTATCGGAAATAACTCCGAAGGAGTGAAATGATTATAGAAAGAAGACAGTAATGAAACCAAACCCCGAAGGGGTGTCACTATTTTACGCAAAAACAATATCATCCCTTCGGGATTTGATGACGGTTATGGCAATTTTCTATAATCCTACCATCCCTTCGGGATTGGAACTACGTGAGTGAGTGAGTGAGTGAGTGATTTAAATTTTTGATGGCTAATTACCGATAAAATCTATTATAACTTATAGGACGCGGGAAGAATTGTCCCCGTAAAACAAAAACCGGGTAAAGCGAAATCGCTCTGCCCGGTTTTTATACATGCTAATTATGTTTTGCCTCGCCCAACGTGACTTGTGTTTGCATTTCCTTGCCAGCGCGGATATAGGTCACATTCACTTGATCACCGGGTTTGTAGGTGAATAAAATATTGAGATACGAGTGACTTTCATCAATAGATACATCTCCGATCTTGGTGATGATGTCATCTTTTTGCAGGCCTGCATTACTCGCCGGGCTGCCGCCCGCGACATTCGTAACGTACAGTAAAAAATTTTCTTAATAGTCATTTGAGCCTCCTTGTTGCAATATTATTCTAGCACCCGAAAATGACAGAAAAATTAACGAAATTAAATTTACGATGAGAATTCACTTGTCTACTTATTTACTTATTTACTTATTCACTTGTCTACTTGTCTACTTATTCACTTGTCTACCTATTTCCCTGTATACTTGCCCCATGTTCATCACACTTGAAGGCCCCGAAGGTTCCGGCAAGACATCCCATATTCCTCATTTAGTCGCATACCTGCGCAAGCAGGGTTTTACCGTTTTCCCCACCCGTGAACCGGGCGGAACGATTATCAGCGAGCAGATCCGCGATATTTTGCATGATCTGAAAAACGCGGAGATGCATCCCCGCACCGAGACGTTGCTCTATCAAGCCGCGCGCGCACAGATCGTGGAGCAGGTCATCCAACCGCGGCTCGCAGTCGGCGAGATCGTCATCTCGGACCGCTATTATGATTCGACGATTGCGTACCAAGGTTATGGGCATCAGCAAAATCTGGATGAAGTTCGCGCGCTGGTCAAATACGCGACCGGCGGATTGACTCCCGACCTGACGATTTTGCTCGACCTCGAAGTGGAAGTCGGCTTGCAGCGCAAGACTCAAAACGCGCTTGAATGGAATCGCATGGATGCGCTCACCGTGGATTTCCATAAGCGCGTCCGCGCGGGATATTTGGAAATGGTGAAGCAGGAACCAAAGCGCTGGGCGGTTATCGACTCGAATCAAAAATGGGAAAATGTTCAAAGTGAATTAAAGCGCGTCATTATAGCGAGATTGAAAAAATAATCATGTCACCCAACTTGCATCTTTTCTCAACTCCCAGTCAAAATAACATCAGCGATATTGTTGAAGCCAGCCGTCCGTATTTGGAAAACAAAGATGAACCTGTCGTTGCCTATCTGCCATTGGCATCTCTTTATGCGGAGAGATGGCAGGGCTTGAACGAAGAAGCCTTCAAGGGACTCGCGCGGTTTCAAACCGTCAACGCGGAGTTAATGCCTCAAAAAGATATTGAAAAAATACTACGGGATGCGGCGCTGATTTACATCCCGGGCGGAAATACTTTTCTGCTCAATCATCGTTTGCATACCAGCGGGATCAAGTTGTATTTGCAGAAGCGGATTCAAGCCGGTCTGCCGCTGGTGGGATTCAGCGCCGGCGCGATCTTATGCGGACCGAATATCCTCACCTCCAAAGATATGAACACAGTTGGAACATCCTACTTTGACGGATTGAATGTCACGCCGTTCAACCTCTCGCCGCATTACCCGCTGGATGGATATGGTCAGGCGCTCAAAGATGAATGGCTTGCGGATTATCATTTCTTTCACGACAATCCCATCATCATGTTGTCGGACGGCGCTTACATCAAAGTGAATGGGAAAAAGGCAACTTTTGTCCGCGGCGATGGGTGGATCTGGCGCAAAGATCAGGAAAAGGAAAAACTCGAAGAACGAAGTTTAATTACTTTATAGGAGGAAGCAAAATGAAAACTAATTTTTTTTATGCATTCTCTTTAATTTTGATTGTCAGTGCTGCTTGCAGTACGCAGGCATTCCCCGCACCTGACTCAACTGTAACTGTCGTGCCGACGAATACATCTGTTCCCACCGTTGTACCTACGCCGATATTGTTGAGCGAGTCACTTACGTTGAATTCAACTCCATTCGCCGAATCAAAAGACGGACCTATATACACCATCACCGCGCAAATCCCAACCATTACGGGCTCGGCTGATCCGCGCGTTGCGGCATTCAACACCCGCATGAATGAAATCGTCAAAAAAGAAGTGGACGCTTTCCGCGCTGACATCCTCGCCAATCAGCCTGTTGTGCCATTTGTAGCGGGAAGTTCTTTCGATGTGCAATACGAATTGATCGGTCAGCGCGGCGAAGTGTGGAGCATCAAATTTGCGGTGATGCGTTTTTTGGATGGCGCGGCGCATCCGAATCATTACAGCGTCACGCTCAATTATGATCTCGCGCAGAGACGCGAACTCACGCTCGATGAATTATTTCTGCATGGCGTAAATCACATGCAGACAATTGCTGATTACTGCAAGGCGGAATTATCCAAGCGCGATATTGGATATACCGATCCCATCTTTCAAACTGGCGCGGATCCGCTGGCTGAAAATTATCGCAACTGGAATATATCCAATGAAGGATTAATCATCACCTTTGATCCGTACCAAGTCGCGCCCTACGCGGCGGGCGCGCAAACGATTGTCATCCCATTTGCAGAGTTGCAGCAACTTATGAGTCCGCAAAGTGTATTGAATTTCTTTGAGTGACAGGTAATGAAAAAATTAAATAAGAAACTCATCTTGAAGATGAGTTTCTTATTTTTAAATCATTGTCGTTTAATCAATCTGATAGGGAAAGCCGCTCAAAATCATCTTGGTTTCATTCACTTGAAAGTGAATTTTCACCGGCAAGGGTTGAGCGGATATGCCCGTGTTCGGATACCAAATCCGTCCCTGCTTGACGGCGATAAATAGTCCATCCGCATTTCCGATGGGCGTGAAGGTTTCACTGCCTTCGCCTTTGTAGGGGAGCAATGAAGTTTTCTCTCCGATAAGTTTTACGAGCGCTGGC
The DNA here is from genome assembly GCA_009885525.1 of Anaerolineaceae bacterium. Classification (GTDB taxonomy): domain Bacteria; phylum Chloroflexota; class Anaerolineae; order Anaerolineales; family Villigracilaceae; genus Villigracilis. Next base: position 9,669 of record VFKN01000002.1, read on the forward strand.
ACATCTTCTGTGGCAAGTCCGATCTCGCTAATAGATAAGATATTGAATTCATTGTTGGCGTTTTTCAAGTCATGCCGCGCGATCAACTCCAGAATATTTCCGGCCGCATCTTTGAAATAGATGGAATGTGCGTTCCAGTTATCAAAGTCAAAAGAGGTGTTCCCGTTTTCGTCTGCGAGAGAATCCGCGCGCATGGCAAGCCATTGTTTGGCGGTTTCAAATTGATTTTCAGGGATGTTGAACGCGAAATGATATGGGCTGTGATTATCTTTATCTGCTTGTGTAAAGATCAAGTGTGTTGCGCCCGCGCGGATAACCACCTCCGTTCCGGCGATGATGCGTGTGTCGAAGCCCAGCGTTTCGCCATAAAATAATGCCTGTTCTTTTAAATCAGGGGCTTGAAGTTCGAGTCGTGTAATTTGCATTTATTCCTCCTGCATCCATCTCTTCACTGCAGCGTGCGGATGCTCATACGCCAGCATGGCTTCCAATAATTCGTTGGGATCGCTCTCGCAGCATAGCGACTTGCGATGCTCCGAGAAAATAAAGCCTTCGCTCACGGCATGGTCAACAGCAGCGAGCAGCGGCTCGTAATAATCTTTCACATTCAACAACCCAATCGGTTTTTCGTGTGCGCCGGTTTGACTCCAGGTGAGTGTCTCGAACAATTCATCCCAGGTGCCGTATCCGCCGGGAAGGGCAATGTAGCCATCGGCGAGTTCATGCATCCGCGCTTTGCGGGCGTGCATATCGGCGGTGACGTCCATGCGCGTGAGTCCGGTATGCGCGAGCGCGAGCGTATTCATTGATGAGATGATGACACCGAAGACTTCTCCGCCCGCCGATAAGGCTCCGTTTGCGACTTCGCCCATCAGCCCGGTTTTGCCGCCGCCATAGATCACGCGGATATTTTTCCCCGCGAGGATTTTCCCCATTTCCCGCGCCGCGGATTTGTAATCCGCATGCACCGCGTCGGCTGAGCCGCAAAATACGCAAATTGATTTCATAAATTTTCCTTTTGTAGCGCGACATTTATGTCGCCGCATTTAAGTTAGCGACATAAATGTCGCGTTACGCAAAGTATTGATATGATAAGATTTAATGATACTTGATAAACCCACTTACAAATAGGAACAATATGCAAACAAATCCAAATATTCCCTGGCAGCAGGAAGCGCGGCGTGTTGCGAAAGCCATCCGCCGCCGCTCGCTGGAGCATACCATCAACAGCAACGGGGGCTACTTGAGTCAAGCCGCGTCATCGGCGGAGATGCTGGCAACGTTATATACGCACGTGATGAATCTCGGACCAAGCATCGCGCCGATGATTCCCGAACCCTTTTCGGATGTACCCTCGGCGACGAAGCGCAATTATAAAACCGGCGCGGGCTATAACGGCGCGCAAAATTCCACCAACGATAGATTCATTGTCAGCGCGGTGCATTACGCGGTGGTGATCTATATCTCGCTCGTCGAAACGGGACGCATGTCACTTGAAGGCTTGAATCAATTCAATAAAGATGGCAGTACCGTGGAGATGATCGGCGCGGAACATTCGCCCGGGCACGAGTTTACTGCTGGTTCATTGGGACAGGCGCTCAGCGGGGCGGCGGGCGTTGCGTATGCGCGCAAACGCCGCGGCGAAAAAGGTCGCGTGTGGGTGTATATGTCTGACGGCGAGTTTCAGATCGGCCAGGTGTGGGAGGCGTTTCAAACGCTCGCATTTCATCGACTCGATAATGTCGGCGTGTACGTGGATGTCAACGGGCAGCAATGTGATGGCGAGATGAATGCCGTGATGGATATTGAACCGCTGCAAAAGAAACTCGAAGCATTCGGCGCGCGCGTGTTCAAAGTGGACGCCCACGATGTGGACGCACTCGCCTATCCCGCCACGCTCAAACCCGATGGTCGTCCGCTCGTGGTGCTGGCATACAGCGACCCGTGTCGCGGCTTCCCCATTTTGGAAGAACGCCGACCCAAACTGCATTATGTCCGCTTTAGCGATGCCGCTGAAAAAGCGCGCTATCAGTCTTTATTGGCTGAGATGTAAAAAAGATAAGTAGAGAATAGAGAGCAGAGAGCAGTAATTGGTAATCCCTTCTCTCTATTCTCTTCTCTCTATTCTCTTAATACCGAGTCCCCTATGGAAATCCTCTCTCAAGTTCATGCAAAAAATCTTGTGCGCTGGGCGAAAGACAAGCCGCGCGTTTTAGTCCTCTCCGCTGATCTGACCAGTTCTGTCGAAGCGCATCTCTTCAAGGATGCATACCCCAATAGATTCTTATCAATGGGCGTCGCCGAGCAGAACATGCTCAGTTTTGCGGGCGGATTGGCGCGTGAAGGTTTCACGCCTTTCCTGCATACCTTCGCCGTGTTTTTATATCGCCGCCCGCTCGATCAACTTTCGATGTCGGTTTGCTATCCCAATTTGCCTGTGCGCCTGTTCGGATTTTTACCCGGCATTACCACGCCCGGCGGCGCGACTCATCAGGCCACCGATGACATTGCGATTTTGCGCGCGCTGCCGAATATGACCATCCTCGAAACCGGCGACGCTACCGATGTTGAATCTGTCCTCGATGTCGCGCAGGCGATTGACGGTCCCGTTTATGTGCGGATGCTGCGCGGAGAAATTCCGCGCCTGTTTGATGCCAACGACAAGATGAAATTAAATCACGCGCGCGTCTTAAGCACCGGCGCGGATTTCGCTTTGCTCTCTTCCGGCGTATGTACCGAGGAAGCCTTACGCGCTACGGAGATTTTGCGCAATCACGGTGTTGCGATTCAGCATTTGCACATCACCACGCACAAACCGTTCAACGATCCGCAAGTATTGGATGCGCTACAAGAAGCGCGGCGCGGGATCATCACGATGGAAAATCACACCATCATGGGCGGGCTGGGAACAGCCGTCGCCGAGATGATGGCAGAGAACGGAATCGGCAAACGCCTTGTCCGCATTGGCTTGAAAGATACGTATGCGCACGGCGCAAGCAAACCTTATTTGATGCGCAAGTATGAACTCGATGCAATGGCGCTTGTGAAAACCGTTGAAAAATTATTGGGCAAAGCGCTCAACATCACCGAAGAAGATTTGCAATCCGTGCGCTTGGATAAAGTCCACAGCGCGGCGAAGGCGGAGGCGTTGTGAGCATTATCGCTTCGCAGCCGCTCTCCGTTTCTGGGTCGCGTTTTCGCGCGGTGTATCAAATCGGTGGGGATGAAAAATCCGCGCGGGCGCGTGCCGAAGATATCTGCATCGAGGAGACTATCGAATATCCGCCGGAGTTAATACCCGAAGGCGGAATCCGCGAGCATGTTTTTGGCCGCATTGAATCATTTGAATCGATTGGTGTGGAAAAATATCGCGCGGTGATTTCATTTGCCGATGAAATTAGCGGCTATGAATTACCGCAATTGGTGAATGTGATCTTTGGCAACATCAGCATGAAGCCTGCGATTCGCTTAATCGAATTGGATTTATCTGAAGATTTGTTGGCGCATTTCAAAGGTCCGCGTTTTGGAATTCAAGGCTTGCGTGATCTGATTGGCGCGCATGGTCGTCCGCTGTTAGCAACGGCAACAAAACCAATGGGACTCTCCGCGACGCAACTTGCAGAGATGGCGTATAAACTCGCGCTCGGCGGCATTGACATTATCAAAGACGATCATGGCTTGGGCAATCAATCTTTCGCGCCGTTCAAAGAGCGTGTGCTGCGAACCGTGGACGAGGTCGCCAATGCGAATGCGAAAACGGGTTTCCGCACCATGTACATGCCCAATGTCACCGGTCCCTTTGAAAGCATGCTGGAGCGCATTCACTTTGCGAAGGAAGTTGGCGCAACCGGTTTGATGCTCATCCCCGGTCACTGTGGACTTGATTTTATGCGCCGCGTCGCCGATGATGATTCGATTCATTTGCCGATCATGAGTCACCCCGCGTTTGTGGGCAGCTATGTGCTCAGCCTGGATTTCGGCGTCAGCCATCTTGTGATGCATGGACAGCTGCTGCGGCTCGCGGGCGCGGATTTAAGTGTGATGCCAAATTACATCGGCAGGTTCGCATCCTACTCCCGCGAAGATTGCATCGGCATCGCGAGGGGTTGCAATATGCCAATGTCCGCGTTCAAGCCGATCTTCTCCGCGCCGGGTGGAGGCATCTCTCCCGCGTCTTTCGATGATATGCTTGAAGTATATGGAAAAGATGTGGCATACTTAATGAGCAGCAATTTGCATAAAGAATCGCCAGACCTGACGGATACGGTGAAACGCTTCCGCGCAATGTTGGAAAAAACAACAGGTTAGAGTTATGTTAGTGAAGCCTTTGAGCGCTTGACTTGAATCACTTGACGGGATGAAAATGTAACCATGGATTATAAAGACTACTATAAAATTCTCGGTGTAGAGCGCAAAGCCAGCGCGGACGCCATTCGCTCGGCGTATCGCAAGCTTGCCATGCAATATCATCCCGATAAAAATCCGGGCAATAAAAAGGCCGAGGATAAGTTCAAGGAAATCAACGAAGCCTATCAGGTCTTGAGCGACGCGGAAAAACGCGCGCGCTACGATCAACTTGGCAGCGAGTATTCCAACTTCCGCTCGAGTGGGGGCCGCCCTACTGATTTCCCCTGGGGCAATTATGGTGGTGCGCGCGGCGGCGGCAACGTGGATGACATATTTAGCGGCGGCAATTTTTCCGACTTCTTCAGTACCATTTTTGGCGATGCGATGCGTTCCTCCGCGCGAACTCCACAAGCGGCGCAAGGCTATCAACAGGAAGTGGAGATCACTTTTCAAGAGGCGTATGAAGGCACGATGCGCCAGTTGCAAACCAATGGGAAAAAAATCCAGGTGCGCATTCCAGCCGGGGTGAAAACAGGCTCCAAAGTCCGCGTGGCAAATGCGGGGCCGGATGGAAGCGATCTTTATCTCGTGGTGAATATTACCGATGAAGGAAAATTCGAACGTGATGGTTACGACCTGTACACGACATCCACGCTCAGTGTTTTTACGTTAATGCTGGGCGGCGATACCGAAGTGGAAACGCCGACTGGCAAAGTTAAGTTGGGCATTCCCCCCGGCACACAGGCCGAACAGGTTTTTCGCCTGGCGGGACGCGGTATGCCGCATTTGAAAGACCCTAAAATAAAAGGTGATCTTTTTGTGAAATTGAAAGTGCAAATCCCAAAATATCTTTCAGCGAAGCAGAGGGAATTAATTGAAGAAGCGTCTATCATAAAGTTTTAATGAGCTTCTTGCAAAATAGAGGATATCCGCAGCGTGTGTTTAAAAAATCAGCCGTCATCCACACCTTGCGGAAATAAGGGTTCAAAAAGTTAATATTAAAAATAGGAGTATATATGAAAACAAAGCAAATCTTTTTGGCTTTAACGGTATTGGTGCTTGCGATGCTGGCCTGTAATAGCGCACTGCCTGCACAACAGCAGCCCGCTCCCGTGATTGCGCCTATTCAACCCATTGTGCCTGCTGATGCGAATGCGGCGAATCCCGCCTCGCAGCAGGAACAACTGGTCACACTTTATCAAAACGTGAACCCTGGTACGGTTGCGATCTTTACCGACCTGGGACAAGGCTCCGGTTTTGTATATGATGCGCAGGGGCATATCATTACCAACTATCATGTTATCGAGGGCGCGAAAACCGTCGAGGTTCGCTTCACTTCGGGTTACATGGCCTATGCGACAGTGATCGGCACTGACCTGGATTCTGATCTTGCGATTATAAAAGTGGATGCAGACGCCAAGGAACTTCATCCGCTGCCGTTGGGAGATTCCAGCCAGTTGAAGGTTGGGCAAACGGTAATTGCGATCGGCAATCCCTTTGGATTGGAAAGCACAATGACTGTTGGCATTGTCTCTGCATTGGGGCGCACATTGGATTCAATTCACGCGACTCCCGATGGACGTCCGTTCACCGCGGGAGACATAATTCAAACCGATGCGGCGATCAATCCCGGCAATTCCGGCGGCCCGTTGTTTAATGTCAACGGCGAAGTGATCGGGATCAATCGTGCAATCCGCACCGAGGGTGCCACAGTATCGGGGCAGCCGACAAATTCGGGAATCGGATTCGCGGTTTCCATCAATATGATCAAACGCGTTGCGCCTGTTTTAATCTCATCGGGCAAATATGATTATCCATATCTTGGTATTGCCTCAATGGATTCTTTGAGCCTCGAGGCGATTAATGCGCTTGGATTGAAAGCCTATACCGGCGCTTATGTGACCGAAGTTGTACCCGGCGGCCCGGCAGATAAGGCTGGCATTAAGGCTGGCATAAAACCAACCAGTATTACCGGCTTGTTGGGCGGCGGTGATTTGATCATTGCGCTTGATGGAAAAGAGGTCCGCACGTTTAATGAATTACTGGCGTATCTCATTACAAACAAAGGGCCGGGCGATACCGTCGTGCTGACCGTCTTGCGCGGGGATCAAAAGTCAGATGTCACTGTGACGCTGGGAAAGCGACCGAAATAAAAAGAAATAAATAAAAAGATAGAGACGTTGCAATGCAACGTCTCTATCTTTTTGTTTACCCAAATCTTTCTTCGCGCCAGACATCCGCGCGGTTGTGATAGCCGGCCTGTTCCCAAAATCCGCGTTTGTCGCGCGGCATGAATTCGAGGGAGCGGATCCACTTCGCGCCTTTCCACAAATATGGAGTTTCGAGGTCTTCGCGCCCGGGGATGAATCCCACCATGCCGCGCAGCGGATATCCGTGGTCGGCTGTGATCGGTTCGCCGTTCAAGTGCGTGGCGAGCAGGAAATTATCCTGCAAGACAACTTCGAGCGGCAGGTTGACGGTGAAGCCGTATTCTGCGTGCTGCATCACATGCGTGGCGGTTGGCTTGATCTTTATCAGGCCATGCTCCACGAGCGCCTTAATTGAGACGCCTTCCCAAACTGTATCCACTTTGCTCCAACGTGTAACGCAGTGGATGTCCATTTCTATTTTGGTGCGCGGAAGTTGATTGAATTCATCCCACGACCATTTTTTTTCTTCCTCCACTTCGCCCCACACGCGCAGATCCCATGTTGCCGCGTTGAACATCGGTACGGGACCGTAATGCAGCACGGGAAATTTCACGGTTAATGATTGACCCGGGGGCAGCCTGCCTTCACTGCGGATGCGATCCTCTTCCTTGCGGCGGTCTGGGCCTTCAAATGAGAACATGGTTTACCTCTCTCTAAAATAAATTGGCTGATGATTACATTGCATAGACTTTGCGCACCCCGTTGATTTTACTTGTAAAAGATAATAGTTTTTTAAGGAATTCCCCGAGAATAACCGAACCGTGACTAAATAAGTATTCCCAAATGTTTTTTTGGCTGACGGGTATAATAAGCGAAAAACAAATTCAGGAGAAGTTATGAAAGCCCCTACTTTTAAACAGCGTTTTCAATATTGGTTTGATAATTACATGTCGCGCGGCACTCCGGCAATGTTGCTGGGTCTGTTTGTTTTATCCACCCTGATCATTTTTCTTGTGGCCGCATTGGTGTCTTTCACCAACACTGCTCCCGAAGATACAGGCTTCCTTCAACTAGCATGGATGGGTTTGCTGCGCACCCTCGACTCCGGTACGATGGGCGGGGATACAGGCAGTCCCTTCTTCCTTTTCATGATGCTGGTTGTGACGTTTGGCGGCGTGTTCGTCGTCAGCGCGTTGATCGGCATCATCAACAACGGCCTCGAAGATAAAATGGATGAACTGCGCAAGGGGCGCTCGCAGGTTCTCGAAAATAATCACACGCTCATCCTCGGCTGGTCGCCGCAAATATTTACCATCATCTCCGAACTTGTTCTCGCAAATGAAAGCCGCAAAAGCGGAGCGGTGATCGTGGTACTGGCAGATCAGGATAAAGTTGAGATGGAAGATGAGATCAATGAACGCGTTCCTGACACAAAGAACACGCGCGTCATCTGCCGTTCCGGCAACCCGATTGACCTGACCGATCTTGAAATCGTCAGCCCGCATGCCGCGCGTTCGATCATTATTCTGGCAGAAGGCGACGACCCCGATACACACATCATCAAATCGGTGCTGGCGATCACCAACAATCCCAACCGCCGCGAGCAGCCATATCACGTTGTGACGCAGATCCGCGACCCAAAGAATGTGGATGTGATCAAAATGCTTGCCCGAAAAGATGTTGTGCAGCCCATCCTCACCAATGAATTAATCGCGCGCGTTGTCGCACAAACTTCACGCCAGAGCGGCTTATCCATTGTCTACACCGAGTTAATGAACTTCGGCGGCGATGAAATTTATTTCAAGGAAGAACCCGCGCTTCACGGAAAAACATACGGCGAAACTTTATCCGCTTATGAAACATCCACTTTGATGGGTGTGCGCAAAGCGGATGGAACCGTCGCGATGAATCCCGGCATTGATACGCGGATCGAAGCAGGCGACCATATTTTCATGATCGCGGAAGATGATGACAAGGTCGTGCTGGCACAATCGCGCCCCGCGCTGGACGAGGGACTGATCCGCGCGAACGGAAAGTCTGCGCCCGCCAAGCCAGAGCGCGCACTCGTCCTCGGTTGGAATCGCTCTGGCGCAATAATCATCCGCGAACTGGATAACTACGTCGCCAAAGGCTCGCAAGTCACGATCGTTTCGAATATTGAAAATCTTGAAGAGCAGATCCGCCTTGAAACCGGAGAACTCAAAAACCAAAAAGTAATTGTGCAGGATGGCGACATTCGCGACCGCGAGCTGTTGGAATCGCTCGAAGCTACAGAATACGATCATGTGATCGTCCTCGCGTACAGCCACCTCGAAGCGCAGGAAGCGGACGCGATCACACTCGTTACACTTTTACATTTGCGCGACATTGCCGAGAAAGATGAAACCCCCTTCTCGATCATCAGCGAAATGCTTGATTTAAGAAACCGCGAACTCGCCGAAGCCGCCAAAGTGGATGACTTCATCGTCAGCGAACATCTCATCAGTTTGATGATGTCGCAGCTTTCAGAGCACTCCGAGTTGATGGGCGTCTTCACCGACATGTTCGACCCCGAAGGCGCAGAGATCTATCTCAAACCGATCAGCGATTACGTGGTCACAGGTCAGCCGGTGAATTTCTACACTGTCACCGAAGCCGCCCGTAGGCGCGGCGAGACTGCCATCGGTTATCGCATTATGAGCGAAAGCCGCGATGCAGAGAAGGCGTATGGCGTTCACACCAATCCGAAGAAATCTGCAAAGGCAACTTTCACATCCGAAGATAAGGTCATCGTGATCGCAGAAGAATAACTAAAAAAAGGGCGGCCGCAAAGGTCGCCTTTTTTTTAGTTATTCACCTTACACAGGACTCAATCCCGAAGGGATGACAGGATTATAGAATAAAGATATACAGGCATTCAAATCCCGAAGGGATGGCATGATTTGTGCCATAAAAACATGACACCCCTTCGGAGTTTCGCTTGCGTAAGTTGAGTTATTAAAAATGTTATTTACAATATCCCTCAGACTTAAGTTTTTTGATGAAAGTAAAAACAGCATTGCCTCTTCCAACACTGTAGACAACATTTGATTTTTTGCAGCGTGTCTCGTTTTGATTCTTGCGCGTCAGGATCAGAACATAATTATATTTTTCCTGCGGAGTTGGATCATCCTCCTCGGTGACAACCTGCAGGTCGGGACGAGCATAGTGCCGCGCGACTTCATCTGAACCGGAGATAACCAGCACGCGCGCACGACTCGGCGCCACGGAGTTAACAAATTCCATCGCTTCCTTGAGGGATGTTCCCCAATAATCGGTTTCATGCCGGCGATACGCGCCGTCTGTCCCGCCGATAAAACTGTTGTAGTAAGCGTATTCATAAGGATGCAAACGCACAGCAGAAAATATTCCTGGAAGGATCACAAGCACGAGGAACACAGCCTTGAATTTTGCTTGAGTTATATATTTGAATATCCAATCCAAAGCAAAACCTGAAGCAAAAAACACAGGCGGAAGTAAAAAATAAAGTTGCCGTCCATTATCATAAATAACGCTGCCGGATGTGATAATCATGAAAGTGGGGAGAAGAAACCAACCCAAAAATAAAAGGATAGGTTCAATTTTGCGCGATGCTATCATTGCAACCACGCCGATCAGGATCAATACGAGCAAAGGTTCTGTTAATTGCAAGGTGAGCAGGCTGGGAAAGTAGGAATGCGGAAGTTGTTCCGGAAGATATAGTTTTCCCCAGTATAGTATTTTTGCGTCGAATGGAAATTTAGACATCACCTTAAGGCTTTTGAAAAAATTTAAAACTGGCGACTTCCATAAGTAAGGCCATGTCAGATAGGCTGTGAGGATCGCAATGAAAACATAGATGCTTGAAAAAAAAATGGCTTGCTGTTTGTTTTTGGCGATGGCATAGATCAGAACAAAAATCCCGGCCAGCGGACCGAGGATGCGCATGGATGTTGTCAGGCCGATGACAATACCCGCGACGAGAATCAAAATCGCCCGTCGAAAAGTGCGCGGCGGCGCATCCACCATTTCAAATCCCAGATAAATACTCGCCAGGAAAAAAATCATAAACGGCGTATCTTTGGGATTGATGAATGCATGTCCCCACATTAATGGCTGGGTCAGAAATAACAACGCAACGCCAAATGCCGCCCATTCGCTCAGCCAGCGTTTGGATAAAAGGTAAAGCATGTAAACGCCCGCGAGAAAGGTGATGAAGTAAACGAAATGCCGTGCCGTAATAATCATCCATGCGGAGATGAGCGTCGTCAGTCCATGCGCGAGGAGTGAAACCAGCATAAAATATGCAGGACCTTTGAAGTTTAAATCTGTATCAAACTCTGACAAGTCTTGCGGGTGAAAAAAATATTGATATGCGTTGAGCGCATATTCGCCGTAACGGGAGTTATCGGGCTCATCCCAGCTTTCGCCATAATTTTTTACTGTGAAACAGCCGATCACAAAGGCAGTGGTCAGGAGGAGGATCATGGGAAGATGTTTAAATCTCATATTTGCAATAACTCCATTTCCAACTTGACCAATCGTCAATTAAACCCGCCTTGACCGGATTATATAAAACGTATTTAACAATTCGCTCCAGTTCAGACTGATCGCGAACAAAATGATCGTAACTTTCATCCTGCC
>VFKN01000085.1 GCA_009885525.1 Anaerolineaceae bacterium
AAGCAATCTCGGTATTCATGAGGAGATTGCTTCGGGCGAGGAACAAGAGCGCCCTCGCAATGACATGTTTTAGTTTAAGTGAGGGAACTTATATTTTTACGAACCCTTATGGTGTTGTAAATCTCAGCACGCGATTGTAAACGCTGTCTGTTACCCAAATGTGACCATCGCTGTCTGCCGCGATACCTGAGGGCAAACCGAAGCCGGTGGGCGTGTTGCCGAAGTCACCCCAAACGCGGATCAGCACACCGTTCGGGTCAAACTCCATGACGCGGAATCCATCCGGGTCGGTGATGAAAATGTGCAGGGCGTCGTTGACCGCGATGAAGGGTTTATTATCCAGCGATTGACCAGACCAGCCATAGACATCCCATTGTTTTTCAGGGACAAAAACTACGTTGTTTTCAGATTCAACAGGCCTGAAAGTTTGCACGCGCTGATTCCATGTATCCACGACATAAACGATTCCGTTTTTATCCACGGTGACGCCGACAGGCTCATCGAATTGACCGGCCTCAAAGCCTGCGCCCCCAAACTGGGCAATGTAATTTCCGTCTTTATCGAACACGACAATGCGTTTATTGCCCGTGTCGGTGACGTACACCCGCCCTTTTGAATCGACTGCCAATCCGCGCGGACCGTAGAACGAGGTGGGCGTTTCACCCTGCCCGAAAGTTCCCCATGCTTTGATAAATTTTCCGTTCGCGTCAAATTTTTCGATGCGGTGATTCCATGTATCTGTCACATAGACCGAGCCATCCTCCGCGGCGGCGATGCCCCAGGGTTCGTTGAATGTGCCGTTCCCTGTCGCGGTGTTGACGCCATCCGCGAACGTGCCCCACTGATTCAAAACCTTTCCTTGCGTATCCATATGCACCACGCGATGATTGCGCGAGTCTGCAATGTACATCGTGCCGTCCTTTGCGAAGGCGAGCGAGCGCGGCGCATTTAATGGAATTGAATTTCCCTTGGTTGCATCCAGCGTCAGGTCGGCGGCCAGCGCGGTATATTTTCCTTCCGTGGGGTCTTTCGCGGATTCAACTTTCGCGGGCGCTACGCCATAGTTCCACATTTGCCCTACAACATCCTGACGGATATATAAGCGCATTTTGTCCGCGGGATTCCATGTGGTCAGGGTGAGATCGGGGCGTTCTTTTGCTGCGGCATATTTGGTGTAATCGCGATTCCACCAAATTTGAAAGATGCCCTCGCGGATCTTTGGATCGGTGAACCCTTCGCAGAAGCGCGAATAATCTTTGGATTTGATCAACTTCAAGACGCTTAAGATTCCGCTGCAAGCATAATCCGGGGGGAAATTGTCGTTGTACACGTTTACTATTTGCTGCTCATTTCGGACTTGATATTGCATACCTGCATCATTAATCGTCCATTCGCTGCCGGCTTGTTTCACTTTTATTGTTGCATTGGAAGTTAGGGGTTTGCCCTGGTTTTGAAATGCTTCAAGCACCGGGTTGGTTAACTGACCTGCATCCAATATTTTGACAAGTCCGAGGTCAATGTTAAACAAGAATTGCGGCTGGCGGTCACTGACCAGACCGAAATAATCCTGCATGGGCCACCACATGCGGATGTAATCCATGCGGTAATAGCCGGAGCCGATTGCCGGCTCGATCTTGTCGAAGTTTTTCTCATCCACAACGATGACAACCGAATCGCGCAGTGACCGCGTGGGCTGGTCAAACGAGCGCTGATTGGTAAAGTCGCGCAGATACCAGACAAAGGGCCAGGAGACGCCCGTGTCGGGCGCGCTGGCATCGTAGGCAATTGCGACTCCCATTCCGCCGGTGGTGCGTTGGGAGATTTCCTTCGCCTGCGCGATGATATCTTTAATCCCGGTTGCGCCGTGCGCGTAAACGAGAAACTCAGTTGCCTGATCGTATGTGATATAGGATGCTCTAAACGAAGCGCGCACCGTAAGCACTGCGAGGAAGCCGAAGATCACCAAAACAAAAACGTGACTGATCTCTCTGAATGTCCATTTGCGGAAGAGATACGTGATGCCTGCCGCGCTTAAGATGGACATGACCATCGGAAGCAGGAATGCGCTGGTAGCTTGTAATTGCGCGAGTTCCTTCCCTTGAAATGGGGGAGTTGTTCCGCTTAGGGCAAGGAACATCCCGGTTACGCTGACGATAAATATTGCAAGCGCCGCAAGGGTTAGTGGGACGTGCTGTTCTTTTAATTTTTCCCAGTCAATGGTGTCAATCAAGCGTCCTAAAGCCCAGCCTGTGATTAAGATCATCGGCAACGCCATATGATAGGTGAGCCACGGCATTCTTTCGCCCGCAGCCGAGAACGCCACTACGCTGATGATGCTCCACCATGTGAGCAAACTGAATGTGTTGGAGAAATTTGTTTCTTCGGTGTTGATCTCTTCTGCTTTGATTAAATCCAAAACTTCTTCGTTGACGTTTTCGCTCTCGCTGACATTATCTTTGCTCTCGCTGACATTATCTTTGCTCTCGGCGGCGTCCTCGCCGCCGAAGACGGCGACAGGAGCGTGCGGCGCGGATTTTCTGCGCAGACCGAGAATCAACGCGAGGAAGAATCCAAGCGCGGGCAGGAACTCATACATCGGAATTTGTATCAGCACGTAGTAATACCACGGCTGACTGCCGCGCTCCACGCTCTGCTGCGCGAGCCAATAACCAAGTGAGCCGATCGTGCCTGTGAAAAATCCATCGCTGTTGGTGAAGATAGTGGTGTAAAGAATTGTGAACGGCACCCAGAAGATCAGCGCGATCTTCCACCATTTATCCTTGTTCCAGATCAAGCCAATAATTGCAGAGATGGCAAACATCAGCACCAGAAATCCGGCGATGATGGAAATGCCGCGCAGGTCGGCGCTTAAGGCTTGCACTTCCGGCGCGCTGGTGGGGATGGTGACCTTTAGTGTTTTTTCAAGAAATTTAATCGGGAAGGCCGTCAGCATGGGCAGCACGATCGTCCCGAAGACCATTAGCAATTCAAATGAGCGTTCGTTATGAATGCGTTCCCATGTGTAACCTATAATTAAAAATATTATCGCAACGATGAGAGCGATTGCGGAAAGAGAGCCCAAGACGGCAAGCACAATGGTGGTAAGCACAGAAGATTCGGGGACGGCAAGCGGCGCTAGCGGGGCGTTGGGATTACTCGGCACAGCTGTTTCAATGGCGGAGAGGGATTTTGCGTCGCGGGCATATATTCCATAACTGACTGCGGATGCAGCCAGCAGGATCGCGATTCCCAGTGAGATGATAAAGGCGCGATATTCGTTCCCGGCGTTTTCCCACGGGTTGCGTGTGACCTGCGCGATGAAGTACACCGCGAGGAAGATCAAGGCTTGGGCGGTGTAAATGAATGCGGTTTCTTTGGAGGTGAAGTGCAACACGAGCGCAGCTGCGAGAATGAACAAATATTTTTTGCCGCCGGTTTCAAGATGACGCAGCATGGCGTATAACATGACGATGCCCGAGAAGCCGACAAAAGATTCGTTGCGGACGTAGCGCCCGTAAAAAAGCATGTATGGCGAGATGACTAAAAGTATGCCCGCGATGAGCGCGCCCCATTTGCCGAGATAGCGCCGCCAATACCAGACCATCGCAATGGTGCCGATGCTGAACAATACGGCAGGGACGCGCGCGCTGAAGTCGCTTGCGCCGAGTAGAAAATAGGTCAGCGCGATGATATGAAATTGAAAGGGACCATGCATCATCGGCGAGTGCTGATAGCCTTGTCCGCGATAGAGCAGCCATGAGAAATAGGTGTGCAGGCTTTCGTCGTGACTCATTACGCGCGTGCCGACATCGTAAAAACGGGTGACGATCGCCAGCAAAATGATGATGACGAAGATCGCGAGTTCGTTTGTGAAGTTGGGTAATGCAGGGTGGAGGGGGCGTTCAAGCCAGTTTCGTTTTTGTTCCATTGAGTTTTTTCACCGTTGGTATCTTTATGTCATTGCGAGGAGGATGTTCTTCCCGACGAAGCAATCTCCTCGCACAAGGAGGTTGCTCACCTGCACTGCAACAACCGCAGTGCGGCGCAAGTGTCGGGCAAAGGACAAGAACGCCCTCGCAATGACAATTAAATTTTCCTGACTATACTTCATTTCAATGTGTTCTGACAAATGATATTTCAGAAAGTTTAGTAAGAAGTGAGAAAAATCTAATCCTGTGTCATTCTGAGCAGAGCGAAGAATCTCTACAATCATCTCAGAGACCCTCACTGCATCGCGCTCCGCGAAGCGTGCAGTGCAGGTGTCGCTTTCGCTCAGGGTGACACGCCTAATAAGGCCGCCTAATTTTCCGTTGCTAATTGTCCGCAGCCGGCTTGGATATCAATGCCGCGGCGCATGCGGATGGTGCAGGGGATTCCGCCCGCTTCGAGTGTTTCTTTGAAGAGCAAGGCTCGCTCTTTATTTGTGCCTTCGCCTTCAAAACCTGCGGTGGGGTTGAGCGGTATTGCGTTGACGTGGCACATTAAACCGCGCAACAATGATGCAAGTTTTCTGGCGACTTCGGGCGTGTCGTTGACGCCGTGAATCAGTGCCCATTCAAAGGTGACGCGGCGGCTGGTCTGCGCGACATAATATTGGCAGGCTTCCAACACTTCCGAGATTTTGTAGCGCTTGTTGACCGGCATCATCTCGACGCGGGTTTTGTCATCGACGGCGTGCATGGAGATGGCGAGATTGACCTGCCGCTTTTCGTCGGCGAAGCGTTTAATCGCGGGGGCGAGTCCCACTGTGGAGATGGTGAAGCGGCGCGCGCCGAAGGCGTAGCCATCCGCGTCGTTGAGCGTATCGATGGCGGCCATGGTGTTATCGTAATTGTGGAACGGTTCGCCCATGCCCATGAAGACGATATTCGTGACTGCCAGATTTTCGTCTTTGAGCGCGCGCGCGTAGTACATCACCTGCGCGACGATCTCGCCGCTGGTCAGGTGGCGGCTGAATCCCATTTGACCGGTGGCGCAGAAGACGCAGCCCATGGCGCAGCCCGCCTGCGTGGAGATGCACAGCGTGCGCCGGCCTCTGCCTAAGTTTGTGTTTGGGTCGTAGCGCATCAGCACGGATTCGATCAGGTGACCGTCCTGCAAGGCGAAGAGCGTCTTGCGCGTTTGCCCATCGGAGGAATCTTTAAAGAGTTTGACTTTGAGCGGCGCGAAGTCCAATCTTTCCGTCAGTTTCTCGCGCAGTGACTTGGATAAATTGGTGAATTCATTCGGCGAGTTATACAGATGTTGATATAGTCCCTGCCAGATTTGCTTGGCGCGGTAGGCGGGTTCATCCCATTTCTGGAGCAGGTTCGTGAGGGTGGGGAGGTCTAGGTCGTAGATTAACATGGGGATATGATACCAGATGGGAAAGGATGAGGGATGAATTGTGAAGGATGAATATATTAAGAAAGCAGTGGGGTTTTGTGCAGTCGAAGGATGGTCGAAGGATGACCGAGGGGAGAAAAGGCTAAAACAGGCTGATGGGAGGTCGATGGGAGCTCGATGAGACCTCGATGGGAGGTAGATGGGAGGGAAAAGACGCCAAAATGGAGGGTTTGAGGGGAGTTTTGGGGTGAGATGCGACTATGACTGAAAGACCCTAAAGGTTTCCTGCGCTAACATTCGCAATAGCAAGCAAGCGAGTCTTGCCAATCAAGACCAAGGTCAGTCGAGGAAACCCTTCGACAGGCTCAGGACAAGCCTTTAGGGTCTATTTATCTGCCCCCAACGCATCCAAATTCCTTTGAACTATTTTGATGTTGGGATGAGCGAATAAACGAACGCCCCCACCCAGCCTCCCCAAAATACGACTGACAAAATTACAGTGATCATAAAAAGTTTCAATGTCGTATTTGGGGGAGGTGGCGAAGCCGGAGGGGGCTTTATTCTCCCAACGCATCCAAATTCCCTTGAACTACTTTGATATTGGGATGCTCGGGCGGTAGAAACTTTTTGAAGATGGCAAGGGCGCGTTCATACGCCGCGCGCGCGCCGTTCAAATCGCCTAGGGCTTTCAGCACCATGCCCAGATTGTTGACGCCAATTGCAACTTGTGGATGTTCTGTCCCGAGATTGGCTTCCCAAATCTTTATAGAGCGTTCAAAAGCCGCGCGCGCGCCGTTCAAATCGCCGAGGGCTTGCAACACACTGCCCAGATTGTTGACGCGGATGGCGACGTTGGGATGCTCCGCGCCGAAGTGGGCTTCGTCAATCTTCAAGGCGCGTTCAAAAGCCGCGCGCGCGCCGTTCAAATCGCCGAGGTCTTTCAGCACCATGCCCAAATTGTTTACATCTATGGCGACGTTGGGATGCTCCGCGCCAAAGTTGGCTTCGTCAATCTTCAAGGCGCGTTCATACGCCGTGCGCGCGCCGTTCAAATCACCGAGGGCTTGCATCACCAAGCCCAGATTGTTGACGCGGATGGCGACGTTGGGATGCTCCGTGCCGAAGTGGGCTTCGTCAATCTTCAAAGCGCGTTCATACGCCGCGCGCGCGCCGTTCAAATCGCCGAGGGCTTGCATCACATTTCCCAGATTGTTGACGAGTGTAGCGACATTGGGATGGTTTTCGCCAAGTTGTTTTTCAAATATTTTCAAGGCGCGTTCAAAAGCCGTGCGCGCGCCGTTCAAATCTCCGAGGTCTTGCATCACCAAGCCCAGATTGTTGACGTCTGTGGCGACGTTGGGATGCTCCGCGCCGAAGTTGGCTTCATCAATCTTCAAGGCGCGTTCATATGCTGCACGCGCGCCGGCATAATCGGCAATCATATTCAAATGATAGCCGTAGTTATTCCACAATGTCCCCGTGTCTTCAAGTTTTGCGTCTTCGGTAAAAGCGGCAAGGATGGGCAGATGCGGCTTGATGAGGTTAAAGTCAGCGGGAATGCCGGTTTGATTTGCTTTGTCTGATATTGTAGCAAGCGTATCTGCCAGTGCGGGGAGAATCTCATCGTTTCCTTTGCCCAAGTAGCGCGCGTACTCAGCCAGTAGAGGGTGAATGGAAGGCAGACCGCTTTGCTCTTGTTTGAGCAAGCCCAAGCCGCATAAATCCTGTAAGGCTTCGTCGCACGCATCACGGGAGATTTTTAACGCTTCTTCAAATATCTCCGGCGGGATGGGTGCATTGGGCGCGAGATAGCCCGCCGCGAGAAAAATATTTTGCGCTGTTTCAGTTGTGGTCTCGGCACCTGCACTGGCGTGCGGCGCAAGTGTACGCCCTTCGCTATCGCTCAGGGCTACTCGACCACCGCCTACACTAGAAAGTTCCTGCCATGAAAGTGTAAATGTGCCGAGCAGATTTGTATCATGCTGCGTGGCGGTCAGTCCCAGCATATCCCTGCGCCACGCGTTCATCGAGGGATGTTCCAGCGCGGCTTTGGCTTGCGTCAGATATTCGCTGACATTCAAACGCAGGTGACCGTTCAGATAGCGGCTGGCGAGCTCCAAGCCTAGCGGCAGGTGACCGAGGCGCTCCGCCAGAGTATGCAAGTCGGCGTCGCTGTCTTTTCTTTTATTCAGCGCGTGTTGGAGGAAATCCAAACTCTCTGCGGGCGTGAATAGATTCAGCGGGATGGAATGCAAGCCCAGCGTCGGCAGCCAATCTGAGCGGCGCGAGGTGACCAGCACGCGGATATTCGAATGGCGCAGGCGCGGTAATATATCGTTCGCCGCCGCAAGGTCTTCAAAGTTATCGAGGATCACCAAGCGCGGACCGTTTGTCATCCACGCTTGCAGGGTCAACGTCACCTGCGCGGGTTGATCGTTTTCGGGGAAGTTGGCGAGCCGCATATCCCTGCCGCAGGTTGCAATTTCAGATTCAAATAAAGAGAGTTCTATCAGGTTCAGCCAATGCACGCCGCGAAAATATTTTCCGTAGCGATGCGCGAACTCCACGGCCAGCTGCGTCTTGCCAACTCCGCCCATGCCAGTCACGGCTTGCGTGATGAGAACGCCCTCACCCCCAGCCCCTCTCCCAGAGGGCGAGGGGAGCAATGCTACTGCCAACTGCTTGAAGACTTCCACGCGTCCTGTAAACAGCGGATTAGGGCTGTGCGGCACACGCGAACCGATGGGCAGATCGGCGGGCGCGGGGATTTCTTCTGTGGGGGAATATGTGGGCAAGGGAGCGGGCGCAACATGCGCCGAACCAATCCCAACCTGATTATCGTCTCCGATCACCAAGTTGGAACCGGTCACGCTCCCATGAATGGTGATGTTGATGTTCTTGTCTGCGGGTTTCTTGTTTGCCATTTTTCACATCCCAAAGTAACTGTCAACTGATTATTGTTCACTGATAACTTATTTTACCCCGCATCCTGATTAAACTCTTCCCGATCGACTTTAAAAAAATATCGCGACATAAATGTCGTGGTACGAACTATTTCCCCAAAGATTTACCCGCGCGCTCCAGCGCGCTTTGCAATTCTTTGATCTGGATCGGCTTGCTGACGTAATCGTTCATGCCGGCGGCGAGGCAGGCTTCGCGGTCGCCTTGCATGGCGTTGGCGGTCATCGCAATGATTTGCGGCTGCAGGTTTTGCGGTAATTTGCCGCGGATGGAACGTGTGGCTTCCAGACCGTCCATCTCGGGCATCTGAACGTCCATCAAGATCAAGTCATATTGCTGGCGCTCAAGCGCCTCCAGGACTTCAAGCCCGTTGGCGGCCATGTCTGCGCGATAACCCATGCGTTCCAAAACGCGGATGGCCAGTTTTTGATTGACCACATTATCTTCGGCCAATAAGATGTGCATGGGGTAACGGGCCGCCAGTTCGGAATCAAATTGCGCCTCAACTGCCGCCACGCGTTTTGTCTCCGCGCTTTCCGTGGAGAGCGCACCGATGACCGCATTATACAAGCTCGATTGCTTGACAGGCTTGGTCAGAAAAGCATAGAAATTAATCGTATCGCCCGAATCGCGCCAGCCCAGCGAGGTCAGCATGATCAGCGGGAGCAGCGCCTTATTTTTACGGATCTCTTTGGAGAGCATCACACCGTCCATTTCGGGCATGTGCATATCCAAAATGCCGATGTCGTAAGCCTCGCCGCGTTTGATCGCATCCAGCGCTTCAAGCGGGTTTGCAAACGCAAACGGGAGCATGTCCCATGACTGCGCCTGCAAAGTCAGGATGCGGCGATTTGTTTCGTTATCATCCACGATCAGCATGCGCTTGCCGTTCAAATGCGGGACGATCAGCGGTTTCTCAGCGTGCGGCAGATCCGCGATCTGCGCTTCAATGGTGAAATGGAAAGTGGAACCAACGCCGACCTCGCTGGTGACCCACATACTGCCGCCCATCAACTCGCTTAAACGTTTGCTGATGACCAGTCCCAGCCCGGTGCCGCCGTATTTGCGCGTGGTCGAAGAATCCACCTGCGAAAAAGATTGGAAGAGTCGCTCGATGCCTTCCCTGGAAATCCCAATGCCTGTATCGCGGACAGAGAAATGTAGTAAACACGTAGATAAGGAAACAGGTAATGTTCCAGGCACTTGTTCGTTTGCGCGCGTGTACCCGTCTACGTTGACCGTAAGTACTACTTCGCCCTGCTTTGTGAATTTGACCGCGTTGCTCAACAGATTGACCACGATTTGACGTAAACGAGTCACGTCGCCCGCGATGGCTTCCGGCACACCGGGTTCGATCACACAGCCGATTTCGATGCCCTTCTCGGTGGTCTTCAACGCCAGCAAATCAATCGCCGATTCCAGGCAATCGCGCAAGTCAAAGGGCTGGCTTTCGAGGTCGAGTCTGCCCGCCTCGATCTTTGAAAAATCCAAAATATCATTGATGATCGTTAACAGCGCTTCACTGCTGGTGCGGATCGTTTCGGTGAATTCGAGTTGCTCCGATGAAAGCTGTGTGTCGAGCAATAAGCTGGTCATGCCCATCACGCCATTCATGGGCGTACGGATCTCATGACTCATGCTCGCCAAAAAGATCGATTTTGCGCGGGTTGATTCAAGCGCTTGGTCGCGCGCAATTGCCAATTCCTCATTTTTCTGTTCCAGGTCAGCGGTACGATCCGCCACGCGCACTTCCAGGTCTGTTTTGATCGCCAGCAGTTCAACATTTGCTTTTTGCAACTCTGCGGAATTTTCAAAAAAGCGATGCAGCGCGTTCTCAAGCGAAGCGGTCACCAGCCAAACCGTAGCGCCCAAGGCAATCGCCAGGCTGATCGTGGTGGGGGTTGGCGGCAGCACACCGGCAAAGGTGATGACGGCGATCATGAAACCGACCCACGAAGCAATGAACGAGCTGCCGAGTAACGCTAAAATGCCCAGGATGATGCCGCCGCTGGTTTCTGAGAGCACGTTCATCCCCAGCCCGAAACGGACGAATAATGTCCCGGCAATCACTAAAAACCAACCGGCGATCTTTGCGTTGCGTCCGGCCAGCCAGCGCGCTCCGGCAGTGATCGCGATGCCGATCAAGCCAAAGAATGCGTCTTCCGGTGAATTGACCGCATCTCCAAGGAAGGCAAGGATTGAAACAACGATCAATAAATTAAGGTAAATAAAAATGATGCGCTCGCGCCATGCGTCGGGAGCGTCAGGATTGCGCAGGCGGATACTGCGTTCAAACAGGTTTTTGATCCACACGATAAACGGGAGGGAGGGAAGGGAACGCATCATGGTTAAACCTTTAAAGTGAATATCGTTACCAATAGAACGCCTATGATACCAGACGTTGACACAGCTGCCTTATAACTGTTCCCTGACAATTTTTGATCTCTTGCATAAGTAGCCACAGAGGCATAGAGATTGTTGAGAAAAACCTTTCGAATCTATTTTTTACTTCACCAACTCACTTAAATTCTCTGCAATTAAATCCGGCGCAGGCTTCCACGCATCGGCTTCCGCCTTTGTCGAGACTCCGCTCAACACAAAAGCGGTGGGACATCCCATGCTTTGACCGGCGGCAATATCGGTTTCGAGTCGGTCACCGACGACGAGAGTATCTGCTTTGGTCGTGCCGAGTCTTTCCAGCGATAACTCCATCAAATACGGAAATGGCTTGCCCGCCACAATCGGTTCCACGCCGGTTGCGGATGTGATCACCGCCAGCCACGAGCCCGACCCGGGGATTTCTCCGCGCGGGGTGGGGAAGGTTCTATCTGTGTTGGTCGTATAAAATGGAATGCCGGCACGCACAAGCAAAGTGGCTTCGGTAACTTTTTGGAAGTTGATGCCGCGGTCAATGCCCATCACAACGACTTGCGCTGCGGGGGCATTTTCCACGCTGAGGATTTCAAATCCCTTTTCTTCCAGCGCCACGCGGATGCCATCTTCGCCGATCATGAATATTTTCGTTCCGCGCGGATATTTCGCGGCGAGCATAAATGCGATTCCCAGCGCGGAGGTGACTACCTGAGATGAGTCAATCTCCACGCCGAGTCCGCGCAACTTTTCCTGATACTCTGCGGGAGTCTTCGTCCCGTTGTTGGTAGCAAACACGAATTTAAGTCCGCGCTCGCGGATACGTTTGAACGTCGCGGCAAGGTCTCCAATCGGCGCGTCGCCTTTCCAGACCACGCCGTCCATATCAAGGATGAGGGCTTTTATATTTGAGGGGATCATCATTAATTTACGACACCTGCACTTGCGTGCGGTGCAAGTGTTTCCAATTTAAGATTTGCAATTGCGCTATCACTTGCCATTTTCCATTCTCCATTCTCTATCCACCGAACTTCTTTGTCAGATATTTCATTACGGGCTTATCAATCCACGCCCCATTTGGATCGGCGCGCTCTTCAAAATTCTCATTGCCGATGAATGCATTGAACGCGTTGACGAAGGTTGTATTCTTTTTCAAATACAACTCACTTTTCAAAATGGAAGTCATTTGCTCCAATGTTTTTCCTTTCAGCGCGAGCCTTTCGCTTTCGGGGCTTTTGCCGAAATACAAGTCATGCAATTTCAGCAACTCACCCAAACGCAAAACGGGATCCACGTGATCGTCCACGCGATAATCGATCCAACGGTCAACGAAGCCGCCGTAACCGCCGTTGGGCTTGACCACATAGATCGCCGCGGATTGTCTTCCACGTTTATCGCCGCCCGCGCGATCACCTGCCAGAAGCGCCGCGTGTAATCGTGTGGGCAAGTCACCTTTTGTGGCGAGGAATTTCTTTTCCATAGCCGGCACTACTCTCGCGCTCGCGAGAATATTCCCTTGAATGGCGTAGCCTTTTCCTTTTACACCGCCCGCCCACGGAAAACATCCGCTGCCAGTGTAGGTGACCGCTTTGCCGCGTGCATCCACCAGCCCAACCTGACGCAGTTCACGGTCGGGATCATCCATCAAAAGTTTTGCGAGAGTCTCATCCGCGGAGATGCCCTGCGCCATCAGCTCCAATCCGCGCGGACCGAAGGATGTGTTCGCAAACGATTGAGTCGCCACCGCGCCCGCATCCGCTTGCGCCCACGGAACAACCGCTCCCACCGCAGGGAATTTTGAGGCGACTGCAATACCCCAGGTCTTTTCTTTCAAGTCACACGCAACAATTGAAAAAGTCATAGTCATTTCCGATTTACGATTTTGAATTTACGATTAAACCCCGTGTGTTTTTCGCAGATAATCGCCCCGCTATTATAAACGCAAGACCCCGAGGAGAAATCCTCGGGGTCTTGCCTAATTACTAATTACAAAATCTCTGCTTACTTCTTCTCTGGCATCTCGATCATCTGATCCACTAAACCGTATTCCACAGCTTGCTGCGCATCGAGATAATAATCGCGGTCAAGGTCGCGCTCGATCACTTCGAGAGGTTGTCCCGTATGCTTTGACATGACGCCGTTGAGCAATGACTTCAAGTGCATGATTTGCTTTGCTTGAATTGCGATATCCGTTGCCTGACCTTGCGCGCCGCCGAGAGGCTGGTGCATGTGAATGGTCGCATGCGGCAACGCGTAACGCCTGCCTTTCGTGCCAGCAGTCAATAGAACCGTGCCGAAGGAAGCCGTAACACCTACTGCCACCGTGCTGATCGGGTTCGAGATAATCTGCATCGTGTCATAGATCGCGAGACCGGCATAGATCTGTCCGCCGGGACTGTTGATGTACATGCGAATCTCTTTTTCAGGGTCTTCGTGATTTAAGAAAAGCAGCTGCGCAACGATCACATTCGCGACCTGGTCGTCGATCGGTGTACCGAGGAAAATAATTCTTTCTTTCAGCAGGAGCGAATAAATGTCATAAGCGCGCTCGCCGCGTCCTGTATTTTCAACAACCATTGGAACTACATTAGAAAAGTTTGGAATCATGTTGTCTCCTTTTGATTGGGCAATCATACATAAAGTATGTTGGATTTTTGTTAAAGTTTTCTCGTCATTCTGATAAAGAACCGCGGCTGGTTCGTCCGCGGTTCTTTATGCTATTTAGAATAAACTTTAGGCCTCGGTGTTTTCCTGCTCGCCACTATCCTGCGCGGCGGTTTCTTCCCTGGGTTCTTCGATAGGCTCTTCATTGACAGGTTCTTCATTGATGATAGGTTCTTCAATAGATAAAGTCTCTTCGGTCTTCTCTTCCACGGGTTTGTATTCGCCCATCGCAATCGACTTGAGCATATCGAGCGC
The DNA here is from genome assembly GCA_009885525.1 of Anaerolineaceae bacterium. Classification (GTDB taxonomy): domain Bacteria; phylum Chloroflexota; class Anaerolineae; order Anaerolineales; family Villigracilaceae; genus Villigracilis. The sequence continues at coordinate 13,576 of VFKN01000085.1, forward strand.
CTTGCGAGTCATCACGCGGCTCGCGGCTTCCCTCGCGATCGCCTGACTCAATTCCTTCTGTCCCTTTTTGCCGCCGCGGATCTTTGAAAAATCCATACCTTGCATGGCAAGTGCATTAAGGGTGCTGTTGTATTCTACATCCAGCGCGTCGTTATCAATTTGCAGGCTTTCTTTTCGCACGATCTCATCGAGGATCAGGCCGCGTTCAAGACGCTTCTTTGCAACAGGTTTTACTTCATCTTCGGTGAATTGCTCGCGTGTCGTGCTGCGGACTTTGAAATATGTTTCCAAGTCCATGCCTTGCTGTGAGATGCGGTTGGAAAGATCTGAAAGCACATGCTCGCCTTCGTGTTCCAGGGTGTGTTCATGGAACTTGATGGTCGCGCCTTCTTTGACCTTTTCGATCAATTCAACGAAATATATATCGTCATAGGCATCCTGTGAGCGCTTCTCTGTATCTTCCTTTACAGCTTTCTTGAGGTCTTCAAGAGTTTCGCCAGCGCCAGTCTTTTTGGCGAGTTCATCATCGAGATCGGGGAGGATTACGCCGCGCACGGTTTTGATCGTGGCTGTAATCTCCACATTCTTGTCTTTGAGTTCCTCTACTTCCCAATCTTCCGGGAAGGTGTGTTGGATGACTTTGTTTTCGCCAGTTTTCAAGCCAGTCAATTCTTTAGCGAATCCATTGTAGGGCCATTCGGTGTCGCGGTCTTCGCTGCGGATAAATGCCGCAAAGCCTGTGCGGTTGAGTTCGGTGATCTCAGAGTTTACATCCAGTAAGACATAATCGCCGATTTCAATAGCGCGGTCAACATTCTCGGTGGTTGCGTAGGATTGGCGCATCTCCTCGATTGCGGCTTCGATATCTTTTTCTTCGGGCGCTTTCCATTCATATGGGAGGCGGACTGAATGGTAGTCGCCAAGATCAACTTCGGGGGCGAGCGGAACGCGGAATGTAAGTTTCGGGGGTTCGAGGCTTTCCACAGATTCGAGGCTTCCGGCAGCGCTGGGATTTACATCCGCTTCTTTAAGGATGTTGCTGTATTCCGCGTCGATCAGCAGATCAATTGCCTGCTCAGTGATTGCGCTTTCGCCAACAGTACGCACAACGATATCGTAAGGTGCTTTGCCGGGGCGGAAGCCCGGCACTTTGCTGCGCACAGAGAGTTTTGTTGCCGCGCGGCGTTTGTATGTGTTCATCTTTTCCTGGTCAATTTCGACGATCAATTTTACGGAATGGTCGTCTTGATATTGCTTTTCGATATTCAAATTTGCCTCCAGACCCTACGTATAGGATCTTGTTTAAAATAAATTATTAGTGAGGACGGTGGGAGTCGAACCCACATGCCTTGCGGCACATGATCCTAAGTCATGCTTGTCTGCCAATTCCAACACGTCCCCGCGCAATTGATGCCTTTGGGCGGGCAAAATTATACCGCAAGGTATGCGAATTTGACGGCTTTATGTGGCACGTCTTTGGAGTGCTTTTTATGCTTGACCATGACGAAAAAACGGGCGGTAGACGCATGACTCGTGAAAAAATTGACGGGCTTGAAACATGGGTGACGGCGTTTTTACGTGCTTTCCTGCCCTACTGTCCCCTCAAAATCATCACACAACTTATTGACCAAATCTTCCGTTTCCTTGAAGAAATAATCCCCAACTCTTGCACGGTTTAAGGCGCGATAGCGGCGGTAGATTTTGGCGAAGTCATCGTAGATTTCATCTTCTGATACATGGGAGTTAATCTTGATGATGAGCCTGCGACCTTCCTGTGACAGGCGGGCGTATTCAAACAGGTCTTCGATCTTATCGGCAAATTCCTGAATGAGTGTTCCGATAATGGCTTC
>VFKN01000206.1 GCA_009885525.1 Anaerolineaceae bacterium
CCAAGTCCGCTGAGCCAATCGGGGGTGTCGCTAGATTGTGCAGGAGCAGGTTGAGCATCATCGAGTCCGCTGAGCCAGTCAGGAGTATCGCTAGATTGTGCAGGAGCGGATTCAGAAGACTGTGCATCACCAAGTCCGCTGAGCCAGTCGGGGGTGTCGCTAGATTGTGCAGGAACAGGTTGAGCATCATCGAGTCCGCTGAGCCAATCAGGGACGTTGCCAGGTTGTGCAGGCGTGGATTCGGCAGGCTGTGCATCACCAAGTCCGCTGAGCCAATCGGGGGTGTCGCTAGATTGTGCAGGAGCGGATTCAGAAGACTGTGAATCGCCAAGTCCGCTGAGCCAATCGGGGGTGTCGCTAGATTGTGCAGGAGCAGGTTGAGCATCATCGAGTCCACTTAGCCAGTCGGGGACGTTGCCGGATTGTGCAGGAGCGGATTCAGAAGACTGTGAATCGCCAAGTCCAGTTAACCAGTCGGGAGTATCAATCGGCTGCGCAGAGTCAAATTTGATGGGAGTCGGCTGCGCGGTCTCCATCGGCGGAGTTTGTCCCTTGAGCCAGTCGGGAATCGCAGCAGGAGTAAGTTCGTTCGCGGGTTCTTCATCGAACATAGACGAGGGTTGCTCGGGACTTGTGGATTCTCCCCAGCCAGCAGCACGCAGAAAATCGGGGAGTCCATCATCTGCCTGGGCAGCGGATTGAGGAGCAGCATCTGGCGCAGAAAACCCGCTCGGCCTTAGCCAATCGGGCTGCTCAGATGAAGACGTGGCGGCAGGTAAAGATGCGGCGGCGTATCCACTGCCGATGCCAAGTGAGGAGCCCCAACTCGGTGCTGCGGGTTCTTCTTCTTTATATTCGAGTCGTTCCAGATTGATGGAAGCATCGGGGACATCATTGGTTTGAAAGACAGAGCCTTTTACAAATATCGCATACGGGTCAAGTTCGCCAACGCGCATACGATAAACCTGTGTGCTTTCAGCCGCGCCGGCAGTGGATGGCAGCAGGTCAACCATGATTCGATTTGCGTCGAAACAAAATGTATAACGTTTAAGCAGCTGCACGCACATATCGGATGCGTCTGCTTTTTGTCCACCTTTGAAATAAGCGCGCGCAAGTAGCACTTGCATATCCATGCGCTGCGGGTCTTCGGCCAGCACGGCGCGGATCTCGGCAACGGCTTGCGGGTATAACTCGCCTTGCACATACATTTGCGCAAGCGCGCCGCGCGTCATCCGAATCTTGGGCGGCTCCATACCGTCACGGCGGCCGTATAATCTTTGCAGTTCGCCTTGAATTGCCGGGTTGGATGGCTGCGATTCAAAGGCGCGTTCCATGTGCCAGATCGCATCGTCGGATTTGTTTTCTTCATCGCGAATAATACTCATGCCGACATGCGCGACAAAATCATCGGGCACAGACATTAGTACACGAGTGAAAATATCCACGGCTTCGTTGTTTCGTTTCGATTCAAGGAATGCCTTGCCAAGCAAGCGATAAGTTTCCAAATGTTTTGGAAAAGTTTTTAAGATATGCTGGCAATGCGCTATTGCCTCATTGATCTGTCCCTGCTCAATGAAATTTTCAATCTCTCGGTTGTATATTCTTAATGAAACTTTTGCCATTACCATTTTTCCTAAACGTCAAGTATGCCTGATTCTTAAAAAAATTAACAAGATTACGTATATTTTACTCGTAAAATAGCGGTAATGGAGACACAAATTCATCGCTAAAAGCATGCGCGGAAAGAACTGCCGCACGCGCTTCCGCTAATTTTTCTGCGCTATTTGCATGAATTTCAAAAAGCGGTTCGCCCGCCTCGACTTTATCGCCCACTTTTTTGTAGATGAGAAAGCCGACCGCGTGGTCAATCGAATCACCCTTCTTTGCGCGCCCCGCCCCCAGCGCGACGGATGCCTCGCCCACCAATCTTGCATGCACCTGCGAGATAAATCCGCTGCGCGGAGAGGGTACAACCTCTATGTATTTCGCGCGCTCGAATTTGGAGATATCGTCCACATAGCTGACATCGCCTCCCTGAGCCTGAACCAACACCCTAAGTTTCTCAAGCGCGCTGCCATCCGCAATACATTTCTCAGCCATAGCGCGACCTTCATCCAAATCTTTGGCGCGCTGACCGATCACAAACACATGCGCGGTAACATGCAGGCAATGCTCGTAATAATCTTTAGGGGCGCGTCCGCGCAAGAGTTCAATCGCCTCGATGGTTTCAAGCGCGTTGCCCACCGCAGAACCCAAAGGCTGATTCATATCCGAAAGCAGTGCGACTGTTTTACGTCCCGCAAGGCGGCCAATATCCACCATCAACTCGCCGAGTTCACGGGCTTCTTCAAGTGTTTGCATGAATGCGCCGAGTCCCGTTTTCACATCAAGAACTATAGCTTGTACACCCGTCGCAATTTTTTTACTCATAATGGATGATGCAATTAACGGCATGGATTGGACCGTGCCGGTCACATCGCGGATGGCATACAATTTTCCATCTGCAGGCGCGAGGTCGAGCGATTGACCTGTTACCACAATTCCCTTTTCTTTCAATTGTTTTTTGAATTCATCAGTGGACAAATCTACGCGGTAACCCGGTATAGATTCAAGTTTATCCACCGTACCGCCGCTAAAGCCAAGTCCACGCCCCGACATTTTGCCGACGGGTAATCCACATGCGGCAACCATCGGCATGACCGAGATGCTGGTCTTGTCGCCCACGCCGCCCGAGGAATGTTTATCCACAGCAAAATCCACGATCTTGGAAAGATCAAGCACCTGACCGGATTTTGCCATCGCCAGTGTAAGGTCGGTTGTTTCAAAGGGAGTCATCCCATTTAAGAGAACGGCCATCGCAAAAGCCGATGCCTGATAGTCTGGGATGTCTCCTTTAGTGAAACCTTGAATAAAAAATTCAATCTCCTGCGAAGTCAATTCTTTTTTATCACGTTTTTTGATGATGATATCTACTGCGCGCATAGATTTTTCTCCTTTGAATAAGTTGATTCTACCGCATTCATGCAGCAAGCAGCAGTATTTCAAATCAAGGTAGACCTTTGGGTTTCTGTTACATAAGATTTGTACACTATAATCGCAGCATCAATTATCAATAAGGAGAGTAAACATGAAATCACAAAAGCCTTTTCAAATTTTATTCGTAACAGCTATGTTCATCTCTATTGGCCTCTCGCTGCTGGAGTTTAAATCCATAAAAGCAAAAGCCCCGGCAGACCCCGTCCATTTTGCCGTGATTGGGGATTTTGGTTCCGCAGGAGCCAACGAATTGAGTGTCGCAGACCTTGTCAAAAGTTGGCTTCCTGATTTTATCGTAACAGTCGGAGATAACAATTACACGCTCGGCGAAGCAGCCACAATCGATGCCAACATAGGACAATATTATTCTGAATATATTTATCCATACACAGGTATATATGGAATAAGTTCGGCGCCCAATCGTTTCTACCCTGCACTAGGCAACCATGATTGGATGACCGCCAATGCACAACCTTATCTGGATTATTTTACCCTACCCAACAATGAACGCTATTATGATTTTGTTCAAGGTCCTGTCCATTTCTTTATTATTGACAGTGACCTGAACGAACCTGACGGCATCACACCAGATTCCATCCAAGGACAATGGCTCAAGACAAAACTGGCGGAATCCACATCACCGTGGAGGCTGGTGTTCTTCCATCATGCGGCCTACTCATCCAGTCAACATGGATCAAACACATCCATGCAATGGCCATTTGCAAATTGGGGAGCCAGTGCTGTATTCTCCGGGCATGACCATACGTACGAAAGAATCAACCGCGATGAGATTGTATATTTTGTGGATGGTCTGGGTGGGGCGAGTATCTATAATTTTCCGACCATAGTGGACGGCAGCCAAGTCCGCTATAACGCAAATTACGGCGCAATGTTGGTGGATGCAACAGATTTGCAAATTAAATTCCAGTTTATAAATATGAACGAGCAAGTCATTGACTCCTACACACTGACCGATCCGTACAAAAGCGTTATAGATAACTCGTCCTCTGGTTTACAGTTCAATAATTGGAAAGTAACAAAAGACCCGCTTTCATACGCAGGTGGATATATATCCTCATCTCAAAACGGACAAATCGCCACATTTACAACGCCCCCATCGAAATATGTGACCATTATGAGTTATCGCGGTCCAAACCAGGGCATTGCGCAAATATATATTGATGGAATTTTCAAGGGAAATCTGGATCTATACTCCGCCGTTCAGAATTATAAGTATAAAAAAATATACAGTTACCTGCCATTAAAACAACATGTAATAAAAATAAAAGTCGCCAAAACAAAAAATCCGCTCTCTTTAGGTAAGCAAGTGCACCTGGACGCCATCATTGCAGGCGGCAGAACAACAGACAATTCATCTATAAAAATAAATTACAGCGGATGGGCAGGATCTGCATCAGCGTATGCGTATGGAGGCAGTTATCGTTACACTGCAAAAGCAAACTCGCGCATCAGATTTAATATGTCAGGTTCCACCGTGCGGATTATCACAGCACGCGGTCCCAATAGTGGAAATGCGATTCTAAAAGTGGATGGTGTCGCAGTCAAAACTGTTGACCTCTACTCCCCCACGCAGGAATGGCAATACATGGAAGTTGTGAGCGGATTACCTGATGGCGTTCACACAGTTGAATGGGTTGCAGCGGGAACAAAAAACCCTGCGTCTACAGGAACAATGATTATTTTTGATGGGTACAGATAAATAAGAACGGGTAAATCATAAGCCGCACTTTTGGTGCGGCTTATGATTTAATTAACTTCTGCCCCTCTTTGCTGTCTTGAACGATCCAACCTAATGCAACAATTTGGTCGCGCAGGCGATCCGATTCAGCGAAGTCTTTATTCACACGGGCTTGTTTGCGCTGTTCGAGCAGAGTCAAAACTGTGTCAGGCGGATTTACTTCTGCTGAAGATATATTGTTCATCATCGCCCACACTTCAGGGCGAATTCCATTTTCAACCGGACCTGGCACAGTACAATTTCCCAATTCGCTTAATGAGAAGTTCGCGCCCGCTGGATAAATTTGCATACTTTTATTTTTCATTATAGTCACAGAGCTGACGCCATGCACATCGCATACGCCCTTGTCGCAATCCATGATGATGCCTGAATGTTCATCCAAGCCGATGATGATGTTTTCTGCGGGCAATAATTGATGCCATTGCTCAAAGCGCTCCAAACCCATAAAACAGCGGCTGGTGTCGAGGTCAATGCCGCCTTCCGCATTGTTCCAATGCGGAACGAAAGAAACATCCATGCCAAAATCGGAAAACAGATTCAAGCCTTCTTTCGCGTGAACATCCTCACCAACTTTGTAAATTTCATAAACAGGTAACACCCATGCGCCAACCGAAATGGTCGCAGCAGATGCAAAGACCAATGTCGCACCCTGCCTATGCCGCGCGCGGATAATTTCCCAGGCAAGTGTGCCGCGTAATTGGCGCACGGTATAAGTGGGAGAACCCGGTCCCATAAAAATGAGATTGGCTTGTAATAATGGTTGCAGGATTTTAGGATTATCAGGGCTGAAGGCTGTCCCCTGTTTGCGCGCGGGGATAAGATCAATGATCGGTTTGTAGTTTTGCAAACGGGTCTGGAGGAATTCCGCGACGCGATTCGCAACGAGTGAAGCGTTCAACTCGAAGCCAGCTGGCGTTTCGAGAATGGCAACCCGCAGCGGGCCAGGGATGAGTCGCGCGAGCGCCTCGAAGATTCTTCCACCTGCAAGAGAAGTCTCACCTGAGCCGAGAAAAGCAATCCGTCCGAGAGTCATGTTGTCACCAATTATCAGTTATCAGATTGATGTCGCGTTGAGTTTATCTATTACGTTAAGAAAAGTTTCGTTGTCGGGAATATCTGCCATGCTTGAGCTGTAATGCACATAACGAATGCGTCCGTCAATATCAACAACACAGTTCAACGGCATACGCCCCAATTTGAAAAGATTGACTTCCTGACGATATAGTTTTGCAACCTGATGATCGGGGTCAGGCAAGCCGACATAAGGAAGACTTTCATTCCCCCAATAGCGCTGAAAGGAATGCAAATTATCAGGGCCTATTGCAATGATCTCAACGCCGCGTTTTGTAAAATTAGAGTAGTTATCACGCATGCGCGCCAACTGCGCGCGGCAATATGGTCACGTGAAGCCGCGCAGAAATGCAAGCACTACGGATTTGCTTCCACGAAAATTGGAGAGGCGAATTGGATTTTTGTTTATATCTTCAAGTTCAAAATCAGGGGCGAATTCGCCGGGGGTGATAATGTTAAGAGACATTGTATTTACACTTTCATTATAGAGGCCAACTTACTTGCCCAATTCATTCAAAAATTCCACAACGGCATTGACTACTAGAGTCTGCTGGCCGGCGCGTGAGATGGTTGCTTCATTGTCACCGGGCTGCGGACCATAGTCACCGAATTGCGCGTGGTTGCCTCCATCCATCACAACGTATTTCGTGCTTGATGGAAGCAAGGCACCGGTCTCTTTAAACTTTTCCATCCCCGCCATGTCTTTTGTGCCGTAGATGGATAATATTTTCAGGTTGCTGTTCTTCAACGAATCATCGGCGGGATACGAAGCCCAAAAGATGATCGCGTCGAGTTGCGTCAAATGATCCTTCGCATACAAAGCAGATGCAACTCCGCCGAGGGAATGTCCGCCGACTGCCCAATGTTTGATCGCAGGATATTTTGCAAAGACGGGTTCCGCTGCGTTGATATCAAAAAACGCGAGATTCAAACGGACAGGCAGCAGCACAACCAAATATCCCTGCGCTGCAATTTCACGCAAAGGCGCGGCATACGAGCGATAATCCACGCGCCCGCCGGGGTAGAAGATAAATCCGGTTGAAGGTTTAAGGTTGGCGGGTTGGAAAGTTATAAACTCGCCATTCGTTACGCTTACTTGCGAATCGGATTGAAGCGCGGATAACGCCTCAGGCGCAGGCCCGAGCGGAGTTTCAGCCCAGATGACAAATCCAACAGCTGTTACAACAATCGCAAATACAAGTGAGAAAAAGGTACGTTTTATTATTTTCATAAAAGAGTTTTCACTTTCTTCCAAATATCGTCGAACATTTCCACGGTTAGTTTTCCGGTCAACGTGTTTTGCTGGCTGGGATGATAGGAACAAATTAAGGTTGCAGGTTTAAGGTTCAAGGTTGCAGGCGCAAGAACAAAAGTCGCGCCGTGAGAAAACTTGAGGCCGCGAAGCGCGAATATTTTGAGGATTCTATCGAACGCAATCTTACCTAAACATACGATCACTTTGGGCTGGATAATCTCAATTTCCCTTTCCAAAAACGGCTGGCAGGTATTCAACTCTTCAATGGATGGTTTGTTATCGGGCGGCGCGCAGCGTCCCGACGCAGTGATGTACATATCCACGAGGATGAGACCATCGTCGCGGGAAGTTGCCTCAGGCTGATTTGCGAATCCAGCGCGATATAACGCGGGGAACAAAAATCCGCCGGACGCGTCGCCCGTGAATTGACGCCCCGTGCGGTTTGATCCATGCGCGCCGGGCGCAAGCCCCACCACGAGGACACGCGCATTTGCGTCGCCAAATCCGGGAACCGGCTTGCCCCAATATTCGTGATCGAGATAGGCCTTGCGTTTGACGCGCGCAACTTCCTCGCGCCACTCCACGAGGCGCGGACATTTGCGGCAGGCGATGATTTCGGTGTTGAGAGATTCAAGAGTGTTCATGTGTCGTGGGTTGAAGGTTGAAGGTTACAAGTTACATGTCTACCTGTCTACTTGTTTCCATGTTTACTTGTTTACCTTTTTACGCTTTACTCGATAAACATCGCGTCGCCGAAGGAATAAAAACGATAACCTTCTTGAATAGCGGTTTGATATGTTTGTAAAATTTTCTCTCTACCCGCAAACGCGCTGACTAACATAATGAGCGTGGATTTAGGGAGATGAAAGTTTGTGACCATCGCATCCACGATTTTGAATTGATAGCCGGGGAGGATATAAATGGATGTGGGTCCAATGTAAGGCGGGATGGCATCCCGCCCCACACTTCCTGCTGATTCGAGTGTGCGGACTGATGTTGTGCCAACGGCAATCACGCGCCCGCCGTTTTGTTTGGTTTGATTGATCAGGTCTGCGGTTTCTTGCGGGAGTTCGCACCACTCGGTATGGATTTTATGTTCTTCGGGATCATCTTCGGTGACAGGCGCGAACGTATCCAAGCCGACATGCAGAGTCACATAACCGATCTTCACACCTTTTTCTTTTAGTACATCCAGCAATTGCGGGGTGAAATGTAAACCGGCAGTTGGCGCGGCAGCGGAGCCAACATCACGCGCGAAGACGGTTTGGTAACGTTCGGGGTCATTTAATTTTTCGTGAATATATGGTGGCAGGGGGATATTCCCTACTTTGGAAAAATATGGTTCGATCGGTTCAGAGAATTTTATGAGCCGCTCAGAGCCTGCGAGGATTTCGATGATCTCTGCCGACACATTTTCTTCTACAAGTACTTTACTGCCTACGCGCAGACCTTTACCGCCCACCAAGGCTTCCCACGTCAACGCGTCGCGGCGGCGCAGGAGGAGTAACTCCACTTTGCCGCCGGTTTCTTTTTTGGCAAAGATGCGCGCGGGGATGACGCGAGTCCGATTGAGGATGAGGAGATCATTGGGACGCAGAAAATATTCGAGGTTGTGAAAGACGCGGTGCTCTACATCCCCCGAATCGCGGTGCAGGACCAAAAGTCGGGATGAGTCGCGCGGCTCGGATGGAGTCTGCGCGATGGAAGATTCGGGGAGGTGATAATCAAAGTCAGAGGTTTGCATATTGTATGTCGAATGATAATGGAATAAAATAAAAAGTGAAGGCGCAACCCAATAACATGGAGGCAAACTATGAAGCTCGGATTTCACGGCGCATCACAGACTGTAACAGGGTCAATGCATTTGGTGGAAGTGAACGGCTCGCGGTTGTTATTGGATTGTGGATTGTATCAGGGGAAGTGAAAAGAATCTATTGAACGAAACAGAAGATTTCCATTTGACGTAAATACAATCAGTATTTCACGAAAAGACTTCGTAGTTGCGACTTTAGTCGCTTTTTAGCCGAACGACTGAAGTCGTTACTACGTTTTCGTGATCTACTGACAATTGATGCAGTGGTACTCTCGCATGCGCACATAGATCACTCGGGCAATCTGCCAAACCTTGTGAAACAGGGATATTCGGGGCCGATCTTCTGCACGAACGCCACGAAAGATCTGACCGAGACAATGGGACGCCGCCTCGCGGAGATCGCGACCATCGGCGGGTTATCCGCGCATGCGGGTCAGGATGCGCTGGTGGAGTACGCGGCGGAAATCAAGAACAGCGCGGAGTATATTTTCCTCGTGTATGGCGAAGAAAAAGGCGTGTTGCCGTTAAAAGAGAAATTAAAAGAGAATCGCGTGAAGCATGTGTTTTATCCCACTATACATACGAGCGTGGAGTTGTAATCTATTCAAGTTGGAGAATAAATTTAACGCCAAACCGCCAAGATGCAAAATTTAAATCCTGGCGGTTTGGCGGCTTTGTTAAATTTATAAATTAAGATTTCTGCGGGGCAAACATCATCATGGTGTAAGTCAACCATGCGGCGGCTCTGGCCGGGAGGAATTTTGTCAGGGTTACCGCAAATAGACTCACGCCGCCAATCACAGCAACGGGTTTGCGCTTTAGCATGGCTTGAACGGAAAGCTGCGCCACTTTTTCGCTTGACATCATTGTCAATTTTTCTGCAAGGGTTATGTCTTGACCTGCGACATTAAAGAATTCACTGTCAGTTGTTCCAGGTGAGGCAACGGTCACATTGACGCCAGAGTTGCGGAGTTCATAATTCAGGGATTTTCCGTAATTGACTACAAAGGCCTTCGCCCCGGCATAACTTGAAAAATTTGGTACAGGCATCATCCCCATAACAGATGCGATCAGCAGGATATGTCCGCTTTTGCGCTTTAACATGCTTTGCAAAAAAGTGCGGGTGAGATGAGCGACAGCAATGATATCCACTTCATAAAGATTACGCTCGCGTTCCCATGTGATTTCAGGGTATTCACCAAAAATCGCAAACCCCGCATTGTTGACCAGAATATCAACTTCCGTTCCTGCACCTTCAGTCTTTTGATAAAGGCTCTCGGCGGCATTGGCTTCTGTCAAGTCAAGTGGAATCACCTGTGCCTTGACTTGATATAGTTTCTCGATCTCAGCTTGCAGCGCACGTAATCGCTCCTCACGGCGCGCCACCAAAATGACGTTGCAGCCGCGTGAGGCAAGATTGCGCGCAATATCCGCGCCAATTCCGCTCGAAGCGCCAGTGATAATTGCATTTTTTCCTTGCAGGGTCTTTGCAGGCATCGTTGTTTTCCTAAATAATTTTGTGCTTATTTTTTAAAAAGCCACCCAATTAAGTTGAATAAGATGGTTAGTAAAACCGAAACTAAAATCGAACTCACTACGGGGAAGTAAAATGAACCATTTTCCCCTTCAACGCGAATATCACCGGGCAGCCTTCCGAGCGGAATCCCGAATTTCACAGCGAGATAAAGTCCACCGCCGAGAAGGAATAAGGCAATTCCAGCGAGCATTAAATATCGGGCGATGGTTTCCATAGAAAAAGATTGAAAGTCAAAGATTGAAAGTTACAGGTTAAGACCTTTGACCATCAACTAAAGCAGTCTCGCCTGTCCTTGCTCCGTATACGCAAATCCCAAATGCTCGTACGCGGATTTAGTGGCAACGCGTCCCTGCGGGGTGCGATCTAAAAAGCCGAGCTGCAAAAGATACGGCTCGACCACATCCATGATCGTATCCTGCTCTTCGCTGATGGATGCGGCGATGGTATTCAAGCCGACAGGCCCGCCATTATATTTTTCGATGATCGTTTTTAACACGCGGCGATCAACATCATCCAAGCCGAGCGGGTCAACTTGCAATAAGTCCAGTGCTTCTCTTGCGACATTTTTTGTGATGACACCATCCGCGCGGACTTGGGCAAAATCGCGGACACGGCGTAAAAGGCGCAAAGCCACACGCGGAGTTCCGCGCGCGCGGCGCGCCATTTCGGTGATGCCTTCCATTTCGGCTTCCACTTTCAACATCCTGGCAGCGCGTGTAACAATGGACTGCATGGCATTTAAGTCGTAGTAATCCAAACGATAAACGGCGCCGAAGCGGGCGCGTAATGGGGCCGTAACCAGAGCCAGCCTGGTGGTAGCTCCCACAATGGTAAAGCGCGGCAACTTCAAGCGGATGGAACGCGCGGAAGGTCCCTTTCCGATGACAATATCGAGCGCGAAATCTTCCATGGCGGGGTAAAGCACTTCCTCGACTGCGCGTCCCAACCGATGAACTTCGTCGATGAACAATACATCACCCGCGCGCAAATTTGTTAAGATTGCAGCAAGATCGCCGGCGCGTTCGATGACGGGACCCGCAGTCACTTTTACGTTGACTTCCATTTCATTGGCAAGCACATGCGCAAGTGTCGTCTTCCCCAAACCGGGAGGCCCATAAAAAAGGACATGATCCAAAGCCTCTCCGCGCTTACGGGCGGCGGCGATGAGAATGGATAAATTCTCTTTGACCTGATCCTGCCCGATCAAGTCGTTTAGTTTTTCAGGACGAAGGGCGTTATCCACGCGATCATCGGGTTTGGATTCAGGGTCAAGGGGGCGAGGTGATTTGCTCATAACAGGGATTATAACAATGAATTATCGCCCGTCTTATAAATTATCAAACTTTTCAGAAAAATAAAATTTACGGGTGAATACAACAATCTTGTTCAGTAAATTATGCGCTGCGCTGTGAATCAAACAGGGATGACCTAAATTTACGGTCATCCCTGAAAAAAGATTGCTCTTCGGCAGTCTGGCGATCATAGTCGTAAATAATTGACTTTAGATCCATGACTTTGTGTCATCAGGTTTCCCTGATTTTACCTTTCGGCAGTCGGTTAATCTTGACCACGCCTTTGGCGATGGTTTTAGATGTCTGACTTTGCGTCACCGTCTTTTGGCGGCTTTGCTATTATCGACAGTCTGGCGGTCCTGGTTCAGTTCAACTTTAGATCCATGACTTTGCGTCACCGGGTTTTCCCGGTTTTGCTTTTTGTCGGAGCACCATTATTATTGCACAAAAAAAATCAAAATTCAATCACTCAAATGTTCTATTTTACAATTTCCGCAAACGTTGCTTCAAGGGTCATACCCCAGCGCAAACGCGAGTCGGGATTCTCAACACTGACAGTTACCGTATAAAGAATATCACCGCCTTGCTGGGTATACGCGTTGCTGATCTCGGTGACCGTTCCTTTGAGGTTAAGGTCGGGCAGGGCATCCGGAACGAGATTTACTTTTTGACCGATACTTAATTTCACCACTTCAAGTTCAGTAACGTCTGTTGTTTTAACAATCCATTGACTGGAATCCGCAACGCTGACGGCACGTGTTTCAACGGTTACCTGGTCACCCACTTTCACGCTGATATCAGCGACAACCCCGTCAAACGGCGCAGTGATGACATAGTTGGCAAGCGTATCTTTTGCGGCTTCAAGGTTGGCTTTGGCAAGCGTAAGTTGATCGGCATTGGGACCATCGAGGCTGATCTCGTATTGGTGTTTGGCTTCTGCTTCGGCTGCGAGGGTGGAATCATAAGTAGCGCGCACTTCATCCCGTTTGCGAATCTCTGTTTCCAGTTCGCGGATCGCCTGGTTTAAATCGTCCTGGGCATTCTTCAGTTTATCTTTTGCATCTTTGTAACTGGAATTATTTTCATCTACATTTTTATATTTATCAAATTCTTCCTGCGCATCGGTCACATCTTTTTGGCGATCTTCAACGGTAGCCTTACGAGACTCAATGTTATCTTTGATGTCATCGAGATTCAAATCGTCCCATTTCTTTTCGGCTTTGCCGCGCACGATCTGTGCATCCATATACGCCTTCCAAAGTTTGGCGCGGTCGCCGCTTTCATTGCGGAGAAGTGTATCGTAAGCATTTTGAGCAATGACAACCTGCGCTTGAGCCGAGCCCGCATTTGCAAGGCGGACAAGGACATCTCCCTGTTTGACGGCATCCCCCTCTTTCACGAGGATTTCTTCCACTACGCCGCGCACCTGAAAGAAAAGATTCGCGCCGTGAATGGGCTCCAGCCGACCTTCCGCCACCACCTCATTTGGAGTAACCGCCTGTTGGGCAGCAGGTACTGGCGTGGCTTGATTTCCACACGCTGAGAGAATCAGCGAGAGGGTGACAAACAATGTAACAAGTCTTAGTATATTTTTATTCATATGTTCCTTCTTTTTGCGCGCTATTTTTTAGCGTCTAATATTTTTATTCATATGCCAACACTTCGCGGATCGTTAATCTTGCTGCGTTCTGCGCAGGCAGGATGGAACCAAGCACGGAGAGCAGCAAAACCAGACCAAGCCATATTCCATATCCTGTAAACGTGAATACCACGTTAATAGGGGTTTCAAATATGGCGATACTGACAATGTAGGAAAGTAAATAAGTGAATGGGATCGAGAACACAATGGCCAGCACAAAAGAGATGAAGCCGATTGTCAATCCTTCGGCGATGACAGTACGCATGACTGCCCGGTCATCTGCGCCAATGGCGCGCATGATGCCGATCTCGCGGGTGCGCTCCAAAACGTTCATGCCCATCGTGCCGGTCAATCCCATCGCGCCGACGATGGCGGTCAAGATTGCCATGATGAGCAAAAATACAACGAGAATATCCAGACTTTCGAGCGCGCTATCGAGGGATGCGAGTCCTGATTCCGCTTTGCGGACTTCGAAGCCTTTATCGCGGAAGAAGCGATCCAATTTTTCAGCCATCAGATCCTGGGATATGCGATCATGCTGGGCGGTCACGATGCGAAAGGACGAGGAGCGGTTTGGCAGGTTGGTAATTTGCGCGGCATATTCAAGCGGTATGTATGCAAACACGCCTTCCTGCCCGACAAATTTGAACAGTCCGATCACCTGCCATGTTTCTTTGCGCCCGTTGATTTTAAGCGGGATAAAGTCACCGGGCTTGAGAGCGGGGTAAGTATCGATAACTTTTTCGCTCAAGAGCAGCTTGCGGATGTCTGTTGGCTGCATCCATCGTCCTGCAACTAGAATCGGCTCGATCAATTTGCTGTTTGCGGGCGGCGCAAAAACATTTATATTCTCAGCCACCAAGCCATCAGGGTAGAGGAGTTCAAATGAAAGGAACTGCCAGCCTTCCACTGCGTGGATGCCCGGCATCTGCATGGCAAACTGCTCCACCTCGCGGATGCGGTATGACTTATCGAAGTCAAGGGTCACATCGGCACGGAAATATTTTCCGATGTCGTTCATGTAGGTATGCAGGGTAACGCGCACGTTGAATACGGCAATAAAGATCGCGCCGCCCATCGTTAGTGTGAAGAGCGTCAGCATCAAACGCCCGCGGCGGCGGAATGTATTTCGGATGGAGATAATAAACGGACGGGGGAAATGGATTCCGCGTTTCGCGAAAATATCCGTGAGGTGCACCAGCATCCAATCGAACCAGTTAACGCGGTTTTCCTCTTTATGCGGTTTATTTTCGTCACCCCCCACATCTCCGCTGAGGGCGCGTAAAACTGTGATGCGCGATCCATTAACAACCGGTGCAATTCCCGCGATCAACGGGACGAATAAGCCAATCGCAACTTGAATGATAAATGCCATCGGTACAATACGATAACCGAGCAGGTTGAATCTCATCTTGTCGGCGATGAACTCGGCAAGTTTATATGCGCCCCATCCGCCCGTGGGGATCGCGACTAACAATGCCAGAAAACTGAAGGCCATGATGAGTGCGATATACATGGCAAAGACCTGCCTGCCTCTGCCGCCCACCAGTTTAATAACACCAATATGACGTAAGTGCTGACTGAGTAATGCGTCAAGTGTATTTGCGATCAGTGAACTTGAAAGGAGAACGATCAAGATGCCAAGCGCCATCAAAATGCCGAGAACGGCGTTGACGATATCTGCAAGCGGAAATTTATGTTTTTCAGAAAATCGCGTGCGGATGACATCTGTGCCGTTTCTTTCCAGACTATCTTTAATATCTGCGCTTGCCTCGTGAATATGATCGAGGTCATCCACGCCCTCAGACAGGGTTATATATGCGCGGTTATATAGATCGTCGGGCTGACGCAAGGTGGGCATGGTTTTCAGCGAAACAAAACCCAGTGAAGGGGCTAGAAAATCCCCTGCACTTGAGCCGGCATCCTGCACGATGCCAACGATCCGTAATTGTTTTAAAGTGTTATCCGGCAATTCGAGGACAATATAGTCCCCGACTTTAAAATCAATTTTTTCAAGCGTCTTTTTATCGAGCAGGATTTCATCCTTTTTCGCCTCAGACGCACCCGTGATCGGTCTCAATAAGTTGACTTCATTATCCTTAAAACTTTTGAATGCGATCACATCCAGTGATATCCAGGTATCACTGGATGTAGTGCGCGCGCGGAAATTTACCACGCGACGCGCCTCAGCCTGTGAAACACTGTGCATATTGCGGAGGTTGGTCAATACATCCTCATCGAAGTTTTCCATCCGCATTTCAATATTTGACGGGTTGTTTGCCGAATAGGATGCACCCATGTCATTGGAAATGATCTGATACGCGCCGGCAATGACCCCAATCGAAAATACGCCCACTGCGATGGAAAAAACCACCAGCAGTGTGCGTGCCTTGTTATCCCATAAATCGTGTAAAACTTTACGCCATCTTGGTCGCATAATACATTTTCCCTCACCCCTAGCCCCTCTCCCAAAGAGAGAGGGGAATCAGACTCCCTTCCCCCCTTTGGGGGAAGGGTTGGGGATGAGGGAAATCTCCTACTTCAACAACTCACTCACTTCACTAGCAGAGTAAGGCTTCACAATCACATCCTTCATGCCGTGGCGCATGAATTGGGTTACGCGCTCGGGGTTGATCGCGGAGGTTAGCACAACGGTCTTCGATTCGAGACCCGCTTTTGAAAGCGCATTTAGCACTTCCAACAAGGGAATGGACGCGATGTTTTCATCCACGAGGATAAGATCAGCAGCGGGGAATTTTTCCAAATCGGTGGATTGAGTCAACTTGACTTTTGTATCCTTAAGCAATTCAGTAAAGAGATTTGCCCAGTCGTCATTGTCGTCAATCAACAGAATATTTTTTACGCTGCCTGTTTGAATGACTTCAGTATTGACGCGTCCCTGCGGCATGAACATGACAACTGTAGCGCCTTTGCCTTCACTGCTGACAAGGGCAATATGTCCCTGTGCCTGCGAAACGACGTGCATGGCGGCGGGCAAGCCAAGCCCATGGTGCGCAACGCCGCGAGTCGTGAAGAACGGCGACCAAATTTTTTGCAGGAGATCTTGAGGCATACCTACGCCATCATCTTCGATGGCGATCTCCAACATGCCGTGTTCATCTGACGGGCGCGCACTGACCTTGATATTTTTTGCACCCGCTTCAGCAGCGTTCTGAAAAATATTACCGAACGCGCGTGTGAGTTGGGTGCTGTCCGCGATGATATAGGCAGCGGCGGGATCAATCGAAATGTTAAATACACTCTGCGGGATATCGCGTTGATGCGCGGCGGTTTGCAAAAGATCGGCAAGCAGCACAGGACGCGGTTTCATTTCGCGCACGGCGCCGATCAATTGCTCCTTTACCTGAATGATCTGCGATGCGCTTTCCGAGATCATTTCCAAATCTTCCTTGAGGGATTCAAGGTCAACGCTGCCGCTATCGGCTTCTTCGCGCAAACGCGTAACGGTTAATGAAATCGGAAGAGTCTTGTTACCGATCCAATGAATGGCTTCGGTGGAGGCGGTGGTGAGCGCTTCAAAAACTTTGTTGCGCAGAATTTCGCTATGTGCTTCCTTGAGTTCTTCGAGCATGTGCGCGTTATTGATTGCAACCGCGAGATGTTCCGCCATTGTCAGCAGCGTGGTGATGTCATCCTGACTAAAAGCGCGCTCCTCGGAACTTTGAATGGTGACCGCGCCCAATGCCTTGCCGCCATAAATCAGCGGCAGCGCCATTTCGGAACGGGTATGCGGCAAGTGCGGATTTTTGAAATGCACGCGCTCTTCGCCGACATCCAATGCGATGCGCGCTTCGCCCATGGCAATACACGCGCCGATCATGGAGTCTGTGCCAATCTTAAGTTTGTGTCCCTCGGCGACCATTGCCTTGCCGGCTTTGCCGTAACCAGCGCGCAGCATGGCGTATCCGCTGGCTTCATCCACAAGGAAAACGCCCGCGTAATATAAGCCGTAAGATTCGCAAATGATGTTAACCGTCTGCGGCAATAATTCTTCAAGATTAAGAATGGAGGTAACTTCCTTGCCCACGCGGTTCGCGGCTTTCAACAAACGCGAGCGGCGCTCCGCCTGACGATGCAAATTGGAGTTTTGAATCGCGATCGCAAGTTGATCCGCCATGGTTTGCAGCGCGTCAATATCTTCCTCATGGAACGCGGCTGCTTCAACCGATTGAACGGTCAACGCGCCGATCACATCATCGCCCACGATGAGCGGCAGCGCCATCTCGGAACGCGTCTTGGGCAGGTGCGGATTCTCGAAGAAGACCGCCTCCGCACCGACGTCCAGCGCGATGCGTCCCTGCTTGTTGGCGATGGATGCGCCGATCATGGAGTTACCGCCCACCGCGAGTTTATGTCCCGCGTTGATCATCGTCTTGCCCGCTTCGCCGCGACCGGCTTTCAGCACTGCGTATTGTTTCGTGTCATCCAGAAAAAATACGCCCGCGTAATAAAAACCAAATTCATCGCAGATGATGTCCACGGTGCGTTGCAGCAGCTCATACGGATCAAGAATGGTGGTGATGTTCTTTGCCGCGCGCGCTGAAGCCTTTAATAATGTTGCATGTCTTTGAATATCGTTTGTCATAGTTTCCTCTGTCTGTAAGGTTGAAGGTTACAGGTTAAAGGTTACAGGTCGAAAGTCTGTTGAACCTTCAACCTTAAACCTTGAACCTTAAACGTTTAATATCTTCTGGATCAATTCCACCAAGCCCTGCTCGCGCCCTTTGACAAAGAACGCGCTCGCGCCGCCCGAGACGGCTTCCTTGGCTTTAGTGACTTCGTCATACGCGGTCAGGATTACCACGGGCACAGCTGCTTTTTGCTTTTTAAGATCAGCAAGCAGATCCAAACCTGCGCCGGTTTTAGGTGTGCCATCAAAACTTGGCATATTCAAGTCAAGCACCGCGATGTTGATCGCATCCATATTTTGCGCGAAAGTCTCGCTTCCGCTCTTGCAATCTGAAGCGGTGATCACATCGAAGCCGGCGCGCAGGAGTGTCTTTTCCAGGCTTCGCAGGATCAACCTCTCATCGTCTACCAAAAGAACTGTTGTCATTTATCCTCCAAAAATTTTTATTTATAGTTTTTTCGCAACAGGCAAACGCACAGAGAACATCGTACCTTTGCCGACTTCACTATCAAGTGAAATACTACCGCCATGTTGATTAACGATCTGCATGACAGAAGACAGCCCCAGGCCTGTTCCGCCGCTGCCGCCTTTGGTGGTGAAAAATGAGACCCAGATCTTGTCTTGAATCTCTTTTGGGATCCCGGGTCCGTTATCTTTTACCGTCACCAAAACGAACTTGGAATTCCCATCACGCCGCCCGTTGACATAGATCTTTGGGTCGGGCGTTTGCCCCAATGCCTCCCACGCATTCTTGATCAGGTTATTAAAGACCTGTTCCACCTGACGCGGATCCACCAATGCATTGGGCATATCTTCCGCCCATTCCATTTCCACAACGCCTTCGGGCAAGCCCATGCCAGTGACCGTATCCTTGATCATCTCGCGCAATGAAACGGGAATTTCATTCCGTTTGCGAGCAGGCCCGATCAAACCTTCCTTGATGCTCAGGATCGTGACCGCGCTGTTCTCGGCGATGTCCAGATCCTCCATCAACGATTCCACACTGACCAACGCCTGCAAACGATTCGGTTTCATGGCAGACATTTCAGCGAGAGTCTTTTTCAAATCAATGCCTTTTATTTCGGCTTCTTCTTTGATGACTTCAATCGCCGCGCTGATCGATTCATTGTTGAGATCCAACTCGTGCGCCTGAGCCGCAAGCGCGAGGATGTAAATCAGATCTTCGCGCACACGCTTCACGCTGCCCGGAATCGGCGCGGCTTTGTTCCCCACCCAGTGGATCGCCTCACCCGTTGCTGTAGCAATCGCCTCGAAAGTCTTTGTGCGCACGATCTCGGCAGTGGCGTCTTCAAGTTTAAACATCAACTGCGCGTTGTTAATCGCAATCGCAATTTGGTCTGCCATCGCCTGCAAAGATGTAACATCATCTTCTGAAAAAGCGTTGAGCATATCGCTTTGCACGGTCAACGCGCCGAGCGCATGTTCCTGAACAATAAGCGGAAGCGCCATCTCGGAGCGCGTACTCGGCAAAAACGGATTCTTAAAGCGCGACTCTTCGCCCGCCACATCCAGCGCGATCTTCGCCTGTTGTTTCAGAATGGAGTTTCCGATCATGGATCTTTCATCCAAATGCAGGCGATGATTATCAGCCATCATCTTACGTCCCGCTGCGCCATACCCCGCGCGCAGGATCGCCCACTCATTATCATCAGAGACCAGGAATATTCCCGAATAATAGAAATTAAATTCACTGCAAATAATATTAACCGTGTGCTTCAGCAAGTCATCCATATCCAAAATGGAAGTGACCATTTGGCCGACGCGCGCGGCGGTTTCAAGTAATTTATGCCGGCGCTCCAGCATGGAAAACATCCGCTCGTTCTGTTGAAGTAAATGTTTGTTCTTCTCAACTGTGGCGCTCAACTGACGGACATTGCCCTCCAGCCGCTCGACCAATTCCTGTTGATAGGCCTGCAAATGTTTTTCGGCATCTTCCAAAATTTCCACTTTGCCGTTGAGATAGGCATCCACCTGCGCTTCAAAATCGTCGTCGATCGGCTTGGGTATAAATCCCACTGCGCCCGCGGCGAGTGCACGTTCACGCACGCCATCCGCTAAATTCGCAGAGATAATGACAATGGGAGTCAGGGGCAAAATTTTATGCAGGCGCGTGGCGGCTTCACTGCCGGTTACCTGCCGCAGGTTGTAATCCACCAAAATCAAATTAGGCTGCGTCTCCTCGGCAAGCTGAAAACCATCCAGTGCATCAGCGGCTTCGAGTATCACATATTTATGGGAGAGCAAACGCCTGACAAGCGAACGAGCCTCTGCGCTTTGTTCAATGTAAAGGATCTGCGGGAGTTTTCTTGGATCGATCATGGGCGTCATTTACTGCGATGGTCTGCAATCCTTTGTGTTTCCAATTTCGTTTGCACAGTCTTACCAACGGCTTCGGCGGTGATCGGTGATTCATTCATCACACGGATAAAATCCGCGCGCGAAATAATCACAACTTCCACGGGGTCATTCCCCGCGCGGACATTCGCGATGGACTTCCCGCTATGAGTTAATTCCGCTTCGCCGAAAAAATCATCTTTACGCAAATCTGAAAGCGCGTATTCGCGGTTCTGCTCATCGTGCAGCACCACTTCCACATCTCCTTTGCGGATGATAAAAAAATGATCATCATGTTTCTCGCGTGAGAGAATGGTTTCATGCGGATGATAAGCGCGCGCTTGAATCAATTTTGTAAACTCGAGCATGTGGCGGTGGCGCAGTTGCGGCAACGCGCGCGACACGGATTCGTTGATCAGTTCACCGTCAGAGATGATGAGATTGCGATGTGTGCGCGAAGTCAACGACGGATCATGCGTAACCATTACGATGGTCTTGCCTTGCGCCACAAACGATTCGAACAGTTGAATAATTGTGTCGGCAGTGCGTGAATCAAGATTGCCCGTAGGTTCATCCGCAACCAGCAGCGGCGGATCACATGCCATCGCGCGGGCAATCGCCGCCAGTTGCTGCTGACCTGTTGAAACGAGGACGGGTAGTTTGTTCGCAAATTTTTCCAGCCCGACGAGTTTTAACAACTCCATTGCGCGCGCGGGACGTTCATCGAAATCGTACATGTCCACATAATCCATGGGCAGCATTACATTTTCGAGCAGCGTCAGCATGGGCAGCAGTTGGAAGAATTGAAAGACGATGCCTAAATTTTTTCCGCGCCATTTTGAGCGTTGACTTTCGGTAACGCCCGTGTAAATATCCGTGCGGTTCACCACTACCAGCCCGTCGGTGGGATGATCGATGCCCGTAACCATATTCAGCAAAGTGGATTTTCCGCTGCCGGATTTTCCGACAATGGAAACAAACTCGCCGCGGTTGATCTTCAGGTCTACACTTTTTAAGACGGTAAATTCACCGGCGGCATTGCTGAATGTTTTTACAACGCCGTGCAGGGAGATCATATCTTCGGGAGTGGAATCTATTTGCGCGGGCAAATTAGATTTGAGCTTGGTACGCGGCGCGTTCATTTCCTCCTCCTAAAAGTTTTATCGAGGTTGAGATCAAGTTCCG
Source organism: Anaerolineaceae bacterium (assembly GCA_009885525.1). GTDB lineage: Bacteria > Chloroflexota > Anaerolineae > Anaerolineales > Villigracilaceae > Villigracilis. The sequence continues at coordinate 21,594 of VFKN01000206.1, forward strand.
CGTCCAGTAATTCTCCATCGGTTATGGTCAACGCGCGCGAGAAACGGTTGGAGAGTCCCATATCATGTGTGACCATGATGATCGTTTTTCCCTGCTCGCTGACAAGATGTTCAAAAACATCAAAGATGTGATCGGCTGTGATCGAATCAAGGCTGCCGGTGGGTTCATCGGCAACGAGGATGGGCGGGTCATTGGCAAGCGCGCGCGCAATCGCGACGCGCTGCTGCTGCCCGCCTGAAATGAAAGCCGGAAGTTTATTTGCGTGCTCTTCCAGTTCAACAAGTTTAAGCAGTTCCATCGCGCGTTCTTTTGAGCGGCGCGGATGAAAATTATCGGAGAGATCCATCGGCAGCATAATATTTTCAACCAGCGTGAGCATGGGCAATAATTGAAAAGATTGATAGACAACGCCCATATTTTTGCCGCGCCACAGCGCGCGCTCATCTTCGCCCATGGCATGTACGGAAATCTTTTTTCCAGAGGGGTCGGAGTTCACAATCACTTCGCCGTCGCTGAGTTGGTCAACGCCGTTGATCATATTAAGCAAGGTGGATTTCCCCGCGCCAGATTTCCCGACAATGCCAAGAAATTCCGCGGCATCTACATTGAGGTTTATGTTGGTCAAAGCAACAAAATCACCTGCGGCGGTGGAATAGGTTTTTGATACGTTACGAAGTTCTATAAGGGAGGCTGACATAATTGTTCTTCTTGATTTTACCGCTATTGTGTAATTTGTTGCAAAAGGCTGGCTTGCAAACGGTTTTCAATTGCCCTGTAGGCAGGCGATCAAACCACTCACCGCCCCTTGCGGCTCCTGTTTTGTAATTGCCAGAACAGGAACAACGCCCGCCGAAAATATCACGCGCACATTTCCCGCCAACTGTTGCAAAGTGAGGATGCCAACCGCGCCGGGCTCGGAATTCAACACAGCGGATAGCTGCTGCCCGCTGGTCGCTACTCTCGCGGAGGAAGAAACGCTGCGTCCCTGCATCACGAGTTGCTCAAACGCGCGTTGTATATCCGCGCCCGAAGAAAATACCCACACCTGCGTGGATGGATTCCCCTGCGCGAATAATTCCCGCGCTTCGCTCAAGGATAAGTTTTTCACAGGGCTGGCGTTATTCGCTGCGACCAAAATCTCTTCTTTGCCAATCTTATACGTAGGTAAAAGAATTCCATCCGGCTCACCCACTTGCAGATAAATATCCGGCTCATTCGCATCGATCTTTAATGTGACCGGTAAATTTCCAGCGCAGACATAAAGGCGGGCCAGCCACGGCTGCGCGGCGGAAGTAGCATACACGCTCACCACTTCAGATGGCTGAGGCGCTTGCTGTGTAGAAGCGCATGAGAATAAAAGGAAAGAGAGGACTGCGCTAAAAACCGGCTTCATAGAATTAACGAAAGATCAACGCCAACGTCCCGATTACCACACAATATGCAGCAAAAATATAAAGTGAATGTTTGCCGATAAATGCCATAAGCCACTTGATTGAAAACCACCCGACAATGGCGGCAGTGATAAAACCCGTGGCGAGATGTGGAAGCATTTCAGATGCGTTGGGGAGTTGGATCACGTGCAACATTTCATATCCGCCTGCCGCGAGCAAGATCGGCGCGGACATGAGGAAGGCGAAGCGCGCGGCGGCGGGACGATCAAATCCGCGCAGTATGCCGCCCGCAATGGTCGAACCGGAACGCGATGCGCCGGGAAAAATCGCGAGCACTTGAAAGAGTCCCACAGCAAGCGCATCCAGCCACGTGGCAGATTCGAGTGTGCGCGTACGTTTTCCAAAATATTCCACTGCGATTAATAACGCAGCAGTAGTCAACAGGCGCTCGCCTGCCTGCGTTAAAGGATCTTTGAACATGTTTTGAACAACATCTTTCAATAAAAAGCCCGCCGCTAATGCAGGGATAGTGGCAATGATCACCAGCCAGCCGAGCCGTTCATTTAAACTCTCAAACGGTTTGCGATTCTTGAGTCCCAGAAAAAAGGCCTCAACGATCTGCCAGATATCTTTCAAGAAAAAAGCGAGCAGCGCAAAGACTGTTCCAAGTTGAATAATCACGGAAAACGCAAACGTATCATTGTTGGATGGGATGCCGAGAAGTTTCTCCGCAATCAATAAATGCGCGGTGGAAGAAACCGGGATAAATTCGGTCAGTCCCTGAATGATACCGAGGAAAACAGATTGAATAAGAGTCATTGAATTGAATAAACCTTTACCGATAAATCTTTGCCTTTGTCAAGAATTTCTTTTTCTCCGCTAAGAGAGTGTAAATTAATAACTTCCCTCAATGTCATTGCGAGCCGCCGCTTACTTCGACAGGTTCAGTACAACGCTTGCTCTTTGGCGGCGAAGCAATCTCGGTATTTATGAGGAGATTGCTTCGGGCGAAAACCAAGAACGCCCTCGCAACGACATGATTTAGTTAAGGGTGAGGGAATTTATATTTTTACGAACCCTAA
>VFKN01000186.1 GCA_009885525.1 Anaerolineaceae bacterium
AAACAGATCCCACCCATGTCCCTTTTGGTGACAAAGCGCGCTCGTGAACTCAACCTCAGTTGCTCGTGGGGCTGAGTGACTCTCCCCTAATTTTTGAGATGATACGAATATCTTGGATTTCTAATTGCCACACTGATCACAGGTGTACTTGCAGATCGCTTTGGGCTAAAAAGCGTAATGTTACTGGCGGGCATGTTTTTAGGAATCGGAGTCGGTGGATACAGCATCTTTCAATCCGCAATATTGCTTTCAGGTTCACTCTTCGTACTTGGGTTGGGATTGGGCGCGCTTGAACTTGGGCCAAATGCGATCATCATCAGCCTGCATCATAAGCACAAAGGACTCTATCTCAACCTAATGGCAGTCCTGCATGGATTAGGCTCCCTGATCGCGCCGCTTTTAGCCGGCTGGTTATTAAGTTTGAATGTATCCTGGCGCGTGATTTATCGTTGGGACATTCTTCTAATTGCCTTATTCGTATTTATTTTTATCTTCCTGCGCTTTCCCAAAGCAGAAGAAAAAACGCAGCTCGATTTCCGTCACATCCCGCAAATTGCATTCAAGGGGCAATTGCCATGGTTTTATACTGCCATCACTTTTTATGTTGCAGCAGAGATCGGCATGGCATCCTGGCTGGTTACTTTCCTTCAAGAAATTCGCAACACATCAGTGACGCAAAGCAATCAATCGCTTTCGTTGTTTTTTGCCATGATCATGGCAGGGCGGTTACTTGGAGGTTTTTTTGTTCATCGCGTTGGCTATTTACGATCCATTCTTTTCGTAACCATTGGGGCGCTGTTTTGTATTATCGCCGGCTTGTTCGGCCCCAAAGAAACCTCCTTTCTGTTGCCGCTTACGGGCTTTTTCTTTTCAATCATTTTCCCCACCATTACAGCGGCAGTTTCTGACACGCATACAGAAAACGCAAATACCATTCTCGGCGTACTCTTTACCTTTGCGGGTTTTGGCGGCATGATCGGCCCCTGGCTGATCGCATGGGGCAGCGACTTGTTCGGTCTACAAACAGGTCTCTCGTTTATTGTTATGTTTATAATGATATTGCTCGTCTCAGTCGTAATTCTTATAAAAAGAATTTCACATGGACAAAAAACTTAACCCCCGCATGTGCAGGGCGGATATGAAGCGCTATTATCAAATCTCGATCTGAAAATAGCCGCAGAAATATGCGACAAATTTTTCTCATTCAGTTTATAATCAGGTCACTATATTCTTTGATTGGAGGCTACTATGGCAAGTGTTACATTTCAAAATATTGTGAAAAAGTTCGGCGATCTAACGATCATCAAAGACCTTAACATCCAAGTTGAGGACAAAGAATTTCTCGTGCTGGTCGGTCCCTCAGGCTGCGGAAAGACAACCGCTCTGCGCCTGCTGGCTGGCTTGGAAGAGATTACCGATGGGCAGATCATCATTGGTAATCGCGTGGTGAATGATGTTGCGCCCAAAGACCGCGATATTGCCATGGTATTCCAATCTTATGCGTTGTACCCGCACCTTTCGGTGTACGACAATATGGCGTTTGGTTTGAAACTACGCAAGACGCCGAAAGAGGAAATCAAACGTCGCGTAAGTGAAGCTGCGGAAACGCTCGGCATTACCGATCTACTACAGCGCAAGCCGCGCCAGCTCTCCGGTGGTCAGCGTCAGCGCGTAGCAGTGGGACGCGCCATCGTGCGCGAGCCGAAAGTATTCCTGTTCGATGAACCGCTCTCCAACCTCGATGCGAAACTGCGTGTGCAAATGCGCGCCGAGATTAGCAAGTTACATCAGCGCCTGCAAACTACTTTTATTTATGTAACTCACGACCAAACCGAAGCCATGACCATGGCGACTCGTATTGCCGTCATCAATAAAGGCGATTTGCAGCAATTGGATACACCGCAAATGCTTTATGACCATCCCGCGAATCTTTTTGTGGCTGGCTTTATTGGCTCACCTGCGATGAACTTCTTCCCTGCAAAAATCATCAAGGAAGGCGATAAGATGATTGTGGATACAGAAGATTTCAAGGTGCAGATTCCTCCCGCTTTAACAGGACCATATCAGGGCATGGATGGAAAACGCGTGATCTTCGGCATCCGCCCCGAGAATATCCACGATCCGGAATTCGCGCCCACGAATATCAGCGGCGAGAAAATCAACGTCAAAGTGGATGTGACCGAATTGATGGGCAATGAAACTTTGTTGTATCTTGTCAGCGGGAAAAACACATTCGTTGGTCGTGTTGACCCCCGCTCGCATTTACGGGTTGGTCACTCAACCCAGGTAATCCTTGATATGGATAAGTTCCACATCTTCGATGCAGAGACCGAAAAAGCAGTTCGCTAAGCAAACCTAATAAAATAATAAAACAGTCAGGCTAAACGCCTGACTGTTTTATTTAAGAACTTAGAAGTTAAATGCTTGTTTTTGTACAAGGACTTTTAAACACAAAGGACACGAAGTACATGAAGGTTTTAAGGTCTTCCTTTGTGACCTTTGTGTCCTTCGTGGTAAAGCCTTTTTGGTTTCGACTTGTCCGATTTAAGAGAAGGGATATTTACTCAAGCACAAAAAAATCAAGCGCTTCGATTAGTATATTATTTTTACTTGGGACTTCGCTTTTTCCATGCAGATGCTTTTTGCCATGTATTGAATATTGTCCCAAAATTCGTGCGGGGATGGCTTGGGGTTCTTCGGAAAAATTTGCGAAGATGACAGCGCGCTTGCCAGTGTGTGTTCGCATAAAGCCAAACACATGTTCATTCTCGGTGGGGATGACTTCCATCTCACCTCCTGTAAAAGCCTCGTGCTGCTTGCGCAATTGGATGAGTGTTTTCAATCCTTGAAAGACTCTTCCTTCAATGGTCTGCGGGTCATTCCTTTTTGCATATTTCTCCCAATCGGCGCGCGGACGATGCGCCCAGCGGCTGTCTCTCTCGTGAGCGGGATCATCTCGGTAGGCGTAGTCGTTGAGGGTTCCAATCTCATCGCCAAGATAGATCAGGGGAATACCCCCAACAGTTAAGATTACTCCGTGAATTAATAGGATGCGGCGAATGGCAAGTTCCACTTCGTTTGCACCTTCCTCGTGCAAAGCCTTTTCCAATCCTGAAAGCGAGGCGCAGGTGCCGCTGATACGGCAATCACCCGTGAGTGGATTTTCCTGAAAAGGCAGGCCGCGCGCAAAACTGCCTTTGAATCTGCCGCGATAAAATTCATTGAGGAAGCGGCGATGGTCGTTGCCATTGACACCAAGCAGCGCTGCATCTTCATCCGAGAAGGTCCAGCCGATATCGTCATGGACACGCACATAATTAACCCATGCGGTTTCAGGATGAATTTTGAAGCGCATTGCCAATGCCTGTGACAATAAATCTATTTTGCGGGTTGCAAGCGAATTCCACAACAACGCCATCAGCAGCGGATTATATGAAAGCTGACACTCGTTCGGCGAAATATATTTGACAACATCATCGGGATGCACAATCGCTTCTGATTTGAATAACAATGCGGGCGCGGCGATGCGGGCAACCGCATTGAAGGCCTGTATTAATATGTGCGCTTCTGGCAGGTTTTCGCAGCCCGTGCCGAGTTGTTTCCAAATGAAAGCGACTGCATCCAGACGCAATACTTCCACGCCTTGATTGGCGAGGAAGAGCATTTCCTCAGCCATATGGTTGAAGACAGCGGGATTGGCATAATTTAAATCCCATTGATAACTGTGGAAGGTTGTCCACACCCAGCCACCTTCTTTGAATAGATCGGGAAAAAAAGTGAATGTACCCGCGTGTTCTTCCGGAAATATTTCCCTGAGATTTTGCTCGTAGAGGTCAGGCATCTTTCGGTCCGGGAAAATGCGATAGAAGTCCGCGTAATCTTCATCGCCATTTTTTGCGCGTTCCGCCCAGAGATGTTCATCCGCTGTATGGTTGAAAACCAAATCCACGACCAGGCTTATACCGGCTTGACGAAATTCGCGCGCGAGAGAAGCGAGTTGCGCCATCGTACCGAGCGGCGGATGCACTTCACGATAACTGCTCACTGCATAGCCGCCATCATTTTCACCTTCGGGCGCTTTGAAGAGCGGCATGAGATGAAGATAGGTAATGCCAATCTCTTTGAAGTATGGAATTTTAGACTTCAAGCCTTCGAGATTATTTGCGAACAAATCCACGTAGCAGACTCCGCCCAGCATTTTATTCGACTGAAACCAAAGCGGATCTTTGTCCCGGGTATCATCCAGTTCGCGCAGATCGAGAGGTCGAGTGAACCATGAAGAAGCCAGGGTTACAAGTAAATCTTCAAGATAGAAAAAGAAATCATAGCGTTCATGATAAATGCTGAAATATAATTTAAAGAGTTGGGGAAAATGTTTGTGCAAGCGCGCTGAAAAAACCAGCCAGCCTTGGGGGTCATTGGCAATTTTTTCTTTTAGTCTTTCCTCCACGCGCGGAAGCAGACGTTTGAAAGTTTTTTGTGATTCTCGTTCAGGCATAATGTTTTAATTCTCAGGCAGGGCTTGTTGAGCCAGTGCCAATGCGCCAAGTACGCCCGAGAGATTTCCAAGCCCGGGATGAACGATATAGTTTTCAATATTCTCAAGAATAGCCGGGGATTGAATATAGCCATGAATGAGATCCCGCATCCGCTTTTGAATACGCGGCAACAAATGCGGCAACTGACCTACTCCGCCGCCCAGGATGATGCGCTGCGGAGAAAGTGTATAGGCATAAGTCGCGAGGGCGTATGAAATATATTCAACTTCCAAATCCCAGGCAGGGTGATCTGGGGGGAGCGCACTGCCGCGTTGCGCCCATCGCTTTTCAATGGCAACACCCGAGGCGAGACCTTCAAAGCAATCTGCATGGAAAGGACAAACTCCGCCAAACGGGTCTTTTGTTTTATCGTGCGGGAGCGGGATATGTCCCATTTCAGGATGAAGCAAGCCGTGAAGTAACTTTCCTTCCACGTATGCGCCGCCGCCAATACCCGTGCCAATCGTGAGGTAGATGAAAGTATTCAATCCCTGCCCGTTGCCCCAGCGCCATTCACCTAGCGCTGCGCCATTAACATCTGTGTCAAAGGCAATCGGAATATCAAATGCCGAGCGTAAAATTCCAACCACGTTGGCGTTTGTCCAGCCGGGTTTAGGTGTCGGGAGGATATATCCATATGTGGACGAAGCGGGATTCGGGTCAAGCGGACCAAAGCACGCAAATCCGATGGAGGCGAGTTTTCCAAAATTAGTCTCTTGTAATTTGAAGAAGTTCACTACCTGCGCCATTGTCTCTTTGGGTGTTGTTGTTTCGAAGCGGATTTCCGCGCGGATATCCTCGGGCCCAGTACCAACCGCGCAGACAAATTTCGTCCCGCCGCCTTCGATGCCGCCGTAAATGGGTTTGGTTTTATTTGCCATGCAATTTCATCCAGTGATAAGAATATGGGTTTAAGTTCAGGCTTTGAATGTTTTGCATTTCATCACTTAATAAATTGATATATTCGCCTTGATATTCAGCGGGAAGGATAAAGGATTTGGCGGCATCACCAAAGTTGTGAACTACGAGTATTTTTTCTTCGCCGTATTCGCGCGCGTACGCGAGAATACCTGGGTCATTTGATTCGATAAATCGAATCGTTCCGCGCCCGAAGGCGTGATGTTCTTTGCGAATATGAATCATGCGGTGAAGGGCGTGAAAAAGCGAATCTGGATTCGCGAGTTGTGTCTCCGCGTTAACATGCTGGAAGTCATAATCCCCTTTTACCATTTCAGTAAATGGTGTGCCATTTGTAAAACCTGCATTGGGTGAAGTATTCCATTGCATGGGCGTGCGAACGCCATTGCGGTCGGGGAGGTTGAGGTTATCGCCCATGCCGATTTCATCTCCATAATAGATGATGGGCGACCCGGGTAGTGTGAATAATAACGAGTTGATCAACTCGATCTTGCTGCGCTTGTTATTGAGGATGGGTGCCAGTCTGCGGCGGATACCGAGGTTGAGAATCATTTGAGGTTCAGGTGCAAATTCGCGCCACATTAATTCGCGTTCTTCATCCGTCACCATTTCGAGGCTGAGCTCATCGTGGTTGCGTAGAAAAATCGCCCACTGACAATTTTCGGGAATTTTGGGTGTGTCTTTTAATATCTCAATAATCGGTGCGGGGTTGTTTTGCGCAAGGGAAAGAAAGATGCGCGGCATAAGCGGAAAATGGAAGGCCATATGAAACTCATCGCCGCTGCTGAAGTATTGGCTGAGTTCTTTTGGCCATTGGTTGCTTTCAGCAAGCATGATGGCTTCGGGAAATTCGCTGTCAATTAAGTGGCGGATGCGTTTGAGATAAGTGTGTGTTTCGGGCAGGCTTTCGCAGTTTGTTCCTTCGCGCTCGAACAGATAGGTGGGTGCATCGACCCGGAAGCCGTCAATACCGAGGGTGAGCCAGAAGCGCACGACATTCAGCATTTCATCCTGCACAACAGGATTATCAAAATTCAAATCAGGCTGAGAAGAGAAAAAACGATGCCAGTAATATTGTTGTGTTTTTTCGTCCCAGGCCCAATTGGATTTTTCAATGTCACCAAAAATGATGCGCACGCCTTCGTATTTTTTATCGGTGTCGCTCCAAACATAGTAATCACGATAAGCGGAATTTTTATCTGCGCGCGATTTCTGAAACCAAAGATGCTGATCGGATGTGTGATTCAAAACCAGATCCATAATGATGCGGATGTCGCGGGCATGCGCGGCGGTAACCAGCGCTTTGAGATCATCCAGTTTGCCATACTCATCTGACACGTCGTAGTAATCTGCTATGTCATAGCCATCATCGCGCAAAGGGGATGGGTAGATGGGCATGATCCAAATGCAATCCACGTCGAGATTTTGAATGTAATCCAGTTTTTCAGTTAACCCGCGCAGGTCGCCATGCCCATCACCGTTACTATCCTTGAAGGCGCGCAAAGATATTTGATAGAAGACTGCGTCTTTGTACCAGAGTTTGTTGTTCATTTTGTATTGTCACCATAGTCTTAGCGGGGATTCTCTACCGTATACATAAAGCCTAAAGGTCTGCTTTACCTTCGTAAATTCTCAATTAACGAGAAAGACCTTTAGGGTTTTTTACAAGGGAAATAAAAGCGGGGAAAGAGAGTCCAAATAAAAAATGGACTGGGTGCCCAGTCCATTTTTTATGATTAACCTTTGACTGAGCCTGCCAGCAATCCGCGTACAAAATATCTTTGCAAAGCGAAGAATACAGCCAATGGCAATAACATGCTAATGAATGCGCCGGATGTGAGCAAGTGCCAGTCCTGTCCTTTTTCGCCAACCAGCGCGGCCAGCGCACTTGTGATTACGCGATTCTTATCGCCGAGAAATACCAGAGCCACGAGATAATCATTCCAAACCCAGAGGAATTGGAAGATGGCAAATGAAGCCAGCGCGGGAAAGGATAGGGGCAGAATCAGGTTCGTGAAAATCGTGAAGTGAGAGGCGCCGTCAATAAACGCGGATTCAAGAATATCGCGCGGCAATTGATTGATATAGTTGAACAGTAAGTAAATTGCAAGAGGCAGACCAAAACCGGTATGCGCCAGCCAGACCGCGAGGAAAGTACCATTCAGGTTGAGTCTTGTGTAATCCTGTAGGATCGGCACAAGCGCAATTTGTAATGGCACAACCAGCAATGCCACGACCATGGTGAAGAGAAGTTTGCGCCCGGGGAAGTTCATCCACGCGAAACCGTAAGCCGCGAAGCAGGCAATTAAAATCGGGATTACTGTAGCAGGAACAGCAACTGCAATGGAGTTCAAGAAGGCGCTGCTAAGGTCATTTCCCTTGCGGGTGATCTCCTGACCGCTGCCGTCTTTAAAATGAATTTCCTTGCCGGTCAGGACATTTTTATAATTATCCAAAGAAAGGGTTGTTTCGAACCATTGCCATTTAAGCGCTTGAGTTTCGACAAGTCGCGTTCGTTTATTTCCATACCAGGTCATCTGGCTGCCATCCGGCATCACGACACCCGCACGCCATTCTTCAAAGGTGTGGGTTACACCTTCAATGGTGATGGGGCCGTTGACATCCACGGCTGGATCAATATTAATCTCACCCGTTTTGATAAATGCCTTGTGCGGAAAGACCGTCCACCAGCCTGTCTTGAAAATATCCTCGCTGTTACGGAACGACGTAATGAAGATACCCAGGGTCGGCACAAGCCAGATAACGCAAATGATGATCAAGGTTAAGTTGACGAAAAAATTGGACAAGGCCTTTTGGCCTTTGTAACTACGAGTTGACTTGTTCATTAAAAAGCCCTACTTTCTCTGAACTGGCGTAAATTGTAGATCATTACCGGGACAACCGCGATGAGCAGGATGATCGCAATGGCAGAAGCGCGACCGGCGTTCCCATAGGTGAAGCGTTCGAGATAGAACTCGTTGGCTATTACATTTGTGCCGTTGTTGCCTCCCGTCATCACGCGGACGATATCAAATAATTTCAAACTGAATATGATGATGGTGGTGGAGACAGTAAGCAATGTCCCTTGAATGGTCGGAATGATAATACCGAAGAACAGCTGAAATTCTGTTGCGCCGTCAATGCGGGCTGCTTCCAGCAATTCCGCGGGGATGCCTTTAATTGCAGAAGAAATAATCACCATCGCAAAACCTGTTTGCAGCCAGACCATAATAATCATCAAAAGAAAATTATTCCATGGCGGCTGTGCCAGCCAGGGCTGGGATGTCCCGCCTAAAGCCAGGACAATCGCGTTTAATAATCCAATTTCAGAAATGCCGGATCCCTCGCCTTTGTAGGAGTAAATAAATTTCCAAATCACACCTGCGCCTACAAACGAGATCGCCATCGGCATAAAAATAATTGCTTTGTAGATCGATTCGTAACGACTTCGGTCGGCAAGCACAGCAATGATTAAGCCAAGGCCTACGCAAAAGAATGTGCCAAATATCATCCACAAAAGATTGTTGCGGAAAGTTTCCAGCATAATGCGGTCGGTGAACGCGTAAATATAATTATCCACGCCAACGAAACCAGTGCCTGCCGGACCTTGAAAACTCAAGATCAATGTGCGTACGACGGGTATGGCCAAAAACCAGCATAATATCGCCACCCCAGGGCCGACAAAAACAAACGGCTGCAGTCTATGTACCCACTCTGAGGGTAATCTTTCAACGAACCAGTTTGAGACGGCAAATAAAACCGCGACTCCGCCAACACCCCAGAGAATAGCTACAAGAACGATAATCAGCTGGGGAGACTGACTATCGCGCAAAAAAATAAATCCCTGCCAAAGGACGACGAAGGTAATTGCCGGGACAATGATGGAAACAAGAAGTCTCCCCAGGTTGGTAGCCAGCCAACTTCCAATGCCGCCAGAGTCTTTCAATGATTGTTGCATACTCACGCCTCCAGATGAAAGGGTTCTACAAAAGTGAGACTTCGGAAGTCTCGCGTTAATTTTACAACTTCCGAAGTCTCTTTGAAAGGCTAATACTTACTTGGGCCAGGATGCGTCAATTTGCTTGAGGGCAGTGTCTTCATCGATCGAGCCGCTGACATAGTCTGTCATCGATTTCCAGAAGGAGCCTGCACCAACAGCACCGGGCATGAGATCGGAACCGTCGAAGCGGAAGGATGTCGCGTTCTTGAGAACTTCAGCAACCTTGCGAGTAACCGGGTCTTTGTACCAATCGAGGCTGGAGTCGTTGTGCGGGGAAATTGCGCCGCCAGCTTCGACCCAGGCCTTGACAGAGTCGCCTGTCGAGAAATATTGGATCACTGCGCGGGTCTCAGGGCGATCACTGAACAAGGCGTAGATATCGCCAGCACCGAGAACAGGTTTGCCGAGGGAAGCGTCAATGGGCGGCAGGTAGAAGAAGTCATAATCAACGCCCGGCTTCAGACCTTCTGGGAAGAAGGATGTGATGAAGTTGCCCTGGCGATGCAGCCAGCATTTGTTTGGGGTATCGAACATGGGTTTGGGGGCATCACCAAAGAAAGTTGTAGTGATGGATTTACGCCCACCGTACACATATGCATCGTTGAACCAAATATCGGTCACATACTTGAGCGCAGTGCGAACCTCGGGGGAATCGAATTTCAATTCGCCCTTAACCCACTTGTCATAATTCGCAGTTGAAGTAGTGCGGAGCATGGTTTCTTCGAGCCAATCTGTCATTGTCCAACCGGTGGCAGCACCAGATTCGATACCAATACACCACGGTGTATCGCCATCAGCTGCGATTTGATCAGAAAGGGCGATCATCTCTTCCCATGTGGCGGGCACTTTGTAACCAGCCTCATCAAAAGCCTTCTTGGGATAGAAAACCAAAGACTTCACATTTGCGCGGCCCCAAACACCAGCCATGATCGGGCCATCTTTGCCTTGCATGGTAGCCATATCAAGCCAGGACTGGATATAGTTTTCCTTTAACCATTCCTGGGTGATGACTGTATTTAAATCAACGCCGTAGCCTTCGCTAACCAGGCTGGCCAACAAACCCGGTTGTGGGAAGTCGACAACATCAGGAGCGCTGCCGCCTTCTACTGCAATGCGGATGGAGGCTTCAAATTCTTTCGAACCTGTATATTGAATATCAATACCGGTTGCGTCTTCAAAGGACTTGATGGATGCATCAAACAACACCGCGTCATTGTCGGTGAAAGGACCTGTCATAGTTACAACAGCCCCCTTATACATGCCCGCGTAAGCATTTGCCAGTTCCTGGCCTTGAGGGCTTGCCTCAATTGCCGCAGGGGCTTCAGTAGCCGCAGCAGGGGCTTCGGTCATTGCGGGGGCTTCGGTTGCAGCAGCAGGGGCTTCGGTTGCGACAGGAGCTGGAGCGCCGCATGCTGTGAAAAGCAGTGCGGAAACAACTACCAAAGCAAGTACTTGCCAAATAGATTTTTTCATTCTTCTCTCCTTGAGAATTTATTAAAAAATTAAATAGACTTGTTGAGTGTTGGGGTGGGGGAATTGTCAATTACGGGAAGGCGCCTCCTGTATAAAAAAAGTCTGTTCTGGTTGACTTGATGTATTCGAAAGTGTTTTTATGAAAGCACTTTCATAATTCAGTATAGCACAACTCAGCCAAGAGTCAATAAAATTATTAAAACGATTACCCAAAGTAAAAAATTCCCTTGACTTTGTTTAATGTTTTTGATATTGTGTTATCGATAACATATTTTGATAACTTTACAAGACTTGGCTTGAAAGGCGGCAAAGGCCCGTTCAACACCGAATAAAAAATTCACCACAGGATATTTACATGGATGACATATTGAAACAACTGCTTCAAGAAGAACAGGAACTTCAGTTTAAGAATTTCAATGAAGATACCGCATGGAAAATTGGCGGGCAACTTGTTGAAAAATGCATGCGCGAAGGACTCCCTGTAACGATCGATATTACACGCGGAGAACAGCAGCTGTTCCATGCGAGTCTGCGCGGAACATCCGCAGATAACGATGAATGGGTGAAGCGAAAAGTCCGCCTCGTATATAGATTTGGTCACAGCTCGTTTTACATGGGGCAGTTATTAAAAAGCAAAGGCAGGAAAATAGAAGAAGCATATTTAATACCTGAAAATCTTTACGCTGCTCATGGTGGTTGTTTTCCCATTATTGTTAAAGATACCGGTATGATTGGCACATTCACCGTTTCTGGACTTCCACAGGAAGAAGATCACAAACTGGTCGTTCAGGCAATTAAAGATTATTTGACACTGGAGAAATAACATGGAATTAAATCCCGTAATATCAATATTAGGGCGCAGACTTCGCTTGGCAGTCATCGGCGGCGGGTCGGGATCTTTTATCGGCGCGATGCATCGGCAGGCCGCGCGGCTTGATGATCGTTACGAGATCGTCACCGGTATTTTTTCATCCAATCCTGAAAAATCAAAAAAGGATGCGCTCGCGCTTGGGATGAATCCCGACCGACACTATTCAAGCGTTCAAGAATTACTGGACGCCGAGTCCGCGCGAAAAGACGGCGTGGATGTGGTTGCCATCATGACCCCGAATGACACTCATTACGAATATTCGATGGCTGCGCTCGAACACGGCTTCGATGTGATCTGCGATAAACCCATGACCAACACACTTGAAGAAGCGGAAGCATTACATAAAAAAGTTCAGGAAACCGGTTTGATATTTTGTCTTACCCATAATTACACCGGGTATCCAATGGTTCGTCAGGCAAAAGCGATGGTTGAAGATGGGCAATTGGGAACAATCCGTTTGATACAGGTGGAATATGTGCAAGGTGGAAAAGCAAACGAAAGCAAGCCCGACCCGTCTGAGTCATGGCGATTTGATCCGGTTCGCGGCGGCCCGTCTTTGGTAATGGGTGATATCGGTTCACATGCCCATAATCTTGTGCGCTTCATCAGTGGACTTGAAGTTGCCGAAGTAGCAGCGGAGATCGGAAACATTGTGCCCGGCAGAGCGGTACATGATTACGGCGGCGCGTTACTGCGTTTTGATAATGGCGCTCGCGGGAGTTACTGGGTCACGCAAGCCGCGGCAGGCGTCGAGAATTGTCTGCGCATTCGCGTCAGCGGAACCAAGGGCACTGTCGAATGGATGCAGGAATTTCCTCAGGCGCTGACCTTTAAGCCATTGGGCGCGCCATCGCAAAACAGGACTCCCAATGGGCCCGGAACACTTCCGCTATCTGCGCATTCATCTCGAATTGTCGCGGGACATCCTGAAGGATTTCATGAAGGTTTTGCAAACGTTTATTCAGATGCAGCAGAGGCGATTGCTGCTAGAAGGTCAGGAAAAACCCCCGATCCTTTGTCGCTTTATTTCCCGAACTCGTTTGATGGATTGATGGGATTAAAATTTGTCTTTAGTGCTATCGCATCCAGTAATGCCGATGGCAAATGGACGAAGTGCTAGGAACGAACGATACCTACTTTTTTGCGCCACGGAGTCACGGATACACTGTGGAAAGCAAAGGACAACTCTGTGACGGCGATTGACCAATATAGAATCGTTGGAATGATCCCTGCTATCGCTCTTCAAAAGGTTTATAATCTTGCTTTGGGCCATCTGACAATCTCCTCTGCCTTGCGGAGGAGATTGTATTTCGGCAGACTGTAATTTGTGAACGGTAAAAATTTATACGGAGAATATTTATGTCAACACAGCCAATAAAAAAAATAGCGATCAGCACCGGCGGCGGTGATGCTCCTGGGTTGAATGCTGTTATTCGCGCGGCGGCACTTTCTGCGATCAAACGCGGATGGGAAGTGTACGGCGTCCTCGATGGTTTTCACGGGATCTTATCCCCGGAAGAATATCCGAATGGCGGTTTTGTTCCGTTGACGCGCCAAAAAGTGAGCGGGATCACGCATCTCGGCGGGACGATGCTGGGAACAAGTAACCGCAATAACCCGATGAAATATCCAATGATGCGTCCTGATGGAACGATCGAAGAAGTGGATCGCACCGATGAGATCGTGCGCGGATTCCGCTTGCATCATATCGATGCGCTCATCACAGTCGGCGGCGATGGTTCGCTGGCAATCGCGAATGCTCTTTCAAAAAAAGGATTGCGCCTGATCTCTGTCCCAAAGACAATCGACAATGATCTGGACAAAACAGAGGTCACCTTCGGCTTTGATACTGCTGTCGGCTTCGCTACTGAGGCGCTTGACCGATTGCATTCGACCGCGGCTTCGCATGGGCGCATCATGGTTGTAGAAGTGATGGGACGTTACGCCGGCTGGATCGCTCTTCACTCAGGCGTAGCCGGTTCTGCCGATGTTATTCTCATTCCTGAAAATCCCTATGATATTCATAAAGTTCTTGAAAAGGTCAAGGAACGCGAGGCGCGCGGTAATAAGTTCAACATTGTAGTCGTCGCTGAAGGCGCTACACCCAAGGGCGGCTCAGTGACAGTGCTTGAGCATGAAGCAGGCCGCGCTGAACGCCTGGGCGGTGTCGGCGAAAAAGTAGCGGCTGAAATCCACGCCATTTCAGGAAAAGAAACGCGCGTAGTCGTGCTTGGACATTTACTGCGCGGCGGTTCGCCCACATCCTTTGATCGCCTGACTGCTCTGCGTTTTGGTGCTGCCGCTGTCCGCGGGTTGGAGGAGGGGCATGCGGGCGTGATGGTCGCTCTCGACCCACCGCATGTCAAATACGTGCCGATCGAAGAAGCCATGGGAAAAATGAAAATGGTGCCAATGGATTCGGATATCGTCCTGACTGCTCTTGATCTTGGAATTTCATTCGGGTAGTGGCAACAAAAAAAATGTCGGAAAGTCTTTTATAGACCTCTGCCATTTGCGGCTGCTTTTCTGATTCTGCAAGTGCTAAATATAAAGCCGCCCGTCAATTTCTTTTTGACGATTATTCATATACCTTTCAATATCTTTGTTGGACATTTGTCCCTCCCGAAAAAAAAGCGGGAGATTACCAACTTTACGTTGATAATCTCCCGCTGATACTTACTTTGCTTTCAAAGCATCCCAGCCCGCGTATTTCGCTTCACTTCCCAGCTCGGATTCGATTCTCAAAAGCTGATTATATTTCGCCACCCGATCAGATCTCGCGGGCGCGCCGGTCTTGATCTGACCGGTGTTGAGCGCAACCGCCAGGTCTGCAATCGTCGCGTCTTCGGTCTCGCCGGAGCGGTGCGAGGTGACCGCACGCCAGCCTGCGCGATGACATAACTCAACGGCTTCGATGGTCTCAGTCAATGAACCGATCTGATTTACTTTCACGAGCAGCGCATTCGCCGCGTTTTCTTTGATCGCTTTGCGCACGCGCTCAGGATTGGTCACAAGCAAATCATCACCAACGATCTGGACTTTGTCGCCTAATGTTTCGGTCATCACTTTCCATGAGATCCAATCATTTTGTGCGAGACCGTCTTCAATAGAAACGATGGGGTAATCTCTGACCCACTTTGCCCAGAAGTCAACCATTTGTTCGCCGGTCAATTCCTTGCCTTCTTTGCGCAGGTTATATTTCTTTTTCTTCTCGTCGTAAAATTCCGAGGCGGCAGGATCAAGCGCGATGGCAACATCCTTTCCGCGTCCAAGTTTGAAGCCCGCTTTTTCAACCGCTTCGAGGATGGTTTCCAGCGCTTCCTTATTCGCCTTGAACGCAGGCGCGTAGCCGCCTTCATCCCCGACGAGTGTGCCGTAACCTTTTTCTTTCAGCACAGATTTGAGCGCATGATAAATTTCCGCGCCCCAGCGCAGCCCTTCAGCGAAGGAACTCGCGCCGAATGGCATCACCATGAATTCCTGCATGTCGGTGCTCTGCCAGCTGGTATGTGCGCCGCCGTTCATGATGTTCATCATCGGCACGGGTAACACATGCGCGTATACACCGCCGATGTAACGATATAAAGGCATTCCAAATGAATTGGCTGCCGCTTTTGCAACCGCAAGGCTGACGCCTAAAATTGCATTCGCGCCGAGTTTGGATTTATTGGGTGTGCCATCTAATGAAAGTAATTCGCTGTCAATCGCTTTTTGTTCCGCGGCGTCCCAGCCGAAGAGGGCATCTGAGATCACGCCGTTGACGTTGGCAACGGCTTTCTGTACACCCTTGCCGAGATAGCGTTTCTTGTTGCCGTCGCGCATTTCCAGGGCTTCGTGCTCGCCTGTGGATGCGCCCGAGGGAACGGCTGCGCGTCCCCAGGCGCCGTCCATCAAAACCACTTCCACTTCAACGGTGGGGTTGCCGCGCGAATCGAGAATTTCCAGCGCGGAGATGCTTTCAATTGTTGTGTCCATTTTGAACTCCTGGTGTTATTGGTATAGAGTTTTCAAACGCGAAGGCGATTGTCGCCTTGCGATGAAACAGTTTTGTGAAAACCATCATCAAGTATAATCGCAAATCGTTGGGAGTATTAGCTTTGACAAATTTAACCTCGTTTGATCCCCGTGACAAAAAAACCTTTGTGTTCCATGCGACCACGTTACGCAAGGTTTTGCTTGCATTGGTGCAAGCCGCGCTTTCGCTCGTCATGGAATTGCGCGTGGAGGGCCGCGAGAATTATCCGCTGGATGGCCCCGTCGTTATTGCCGCGAATCACAACACGAATTTCGATGTGTTCCCGATGCAGTTCGCGCTGCCGCGTCCGATTTTTTATATGGGCAAAGCGGAGTTGTTCAACATCGCGCTTGATCCGCTCCTCCGAAGTCTTGGTGCGTTCCCGGTTTACCGCGGCGAAAAAGATGAATGGGCGATGCGTCATGCGGCGAAAGTTCTCGCGCATGGACAAACGCTTGGCATGTTCCCCGAAGGGACGCGTTCCAAGGGCAGGGGACTCAATGTGGCAAAAACAGGCACCGCGCGATTGGCGCTTGAAGCGAATTGTCCCATCATCCCGATGGCGGTCACTGGCACGGATACATTCTTTAAAAAATTTCCGCGCCGCGCACTGGTGACGATTAAACTGCTCCCGCCGATTTTGCCGCGCCCCAACGATACGCCGCTCTCGTTGACCGACCACCTGATGTTCACGCTCGCGGCTGATCTGCCGGAATCTCTGCGCGGGGTATATGCCGAATTGCCAAAGGGATTTGGAAGATAACGTTTTATGTCGATGAGTTAAAAAAAGGCTGGCAATTTTCATTGCCAGCCTTTTTTCAAGTATTGTTTATTTTTTCAGACTTGCCGCATCGAATAAAACTGTGCCACTCGCTTCGGCGTATATGAACTTGATAACTGCTTTGGTGTATGCAGTAGGCACAGTGAAAGCGAGAGTCTGCCTTTGGAAGCCGTAGGTGCCGATTGGACAGTCTACGATATTATTCATCACCAGATTCGCTCCATTGTACAAAATTACCTGGGCCTGGCAAATACCAGTGGATGGAATATTTGTGCCTTTTACCCAAAAGGAAAATGTGAGGTTGTTTCCGGCCAGCCCGCCTTGAAGTGCAAGGGTCTGTGTCAGGGTCTTGGTCACTCCTGCTGTGCCAGTGATCCTGACCGAAGCAAAACCTTCTTTTTTAATTTTCGTGAATTTTCCGTCTGACGTTTTGAACTTGGCCGCCACCCAACTTGTTGGGATATTTGAAGTGCCGGTATATGTATTCAAGCCGCCGTTTTTAATCAGTTGCTGTGGGCTGGTAGATGCTTTAAATAGACCTCGCCCATGTGATGCTGCTACAAGGAAATTCTTCATCCAGAATAATTCCTCCACCGACGTATTTGTGGGGCCGTCGTGCGGCAAGGTCCAGCTCGCGCCGCCGTTCTCGCTGGTGAAGATGCCCAATTCGGTGCCAATGTATAGCCAATTGGAATTACTCGGGTTGATCACAAGACTGCGCACCGGCAGGTCGGGCAGGTTTGATGTAATATCAGTCCAGTTTGCGCCACTGTCAGTCGTGCGCCAGATATTATCCGCGCTAAAACCGCCGAAGGTGACATAAACTTTTTTGTTATTTTTTTTATCGATCGTAATCCGGGTAACATATCGGAATGGCAATCCTGGTGAATGGGTGCTTACTTTTGTCCAACTCGGCGAGGAGGCTGTGCCATTTGCCGTTTTGAAAACATCGCCATTGTTATAGCCTACCCAGATGATGTTTGCATTTCCCGGCGCGACAGCAACGGCGCTGATCGGATTGAATGAACCGTCATAGCCCTTAATGGAAGCCCATGTTGGGACAGTCGCTTTAACATTTTTACTGCGCCATAGACGGCAGCCGCCTGCCAGCATGGTGTTTGAATTATTTGGATCAAGAGTAAAAGGGGCTATAAAGTTGGCACAACTGCTGCTGACATCTTTGATGCCAGTGGAAATATCCGAGGCGGACACACCTCGATTTGTGCTGCGATGCATTGACAGATATACATACTCGCCGTAAAAATAATTGGGGTCAGTTGGGTCCGCAGCCGAAAAGCCTCCATCGCCGCCGTAGGTGGTTGTCCAGCCTTCGGTACCTTTTCCGGGCTTATAAAATAGCGTCCCGTTATCTTGTGTGCCGCCGATGATCTCTCCCGTAGTCGGGTTGCCCGCAGCGCCATAGAATTGCGTAACGCCCAGGTTGTTGTTTAGCTCAGTCCAGCCTTTTGTTGCGGTAACCGTATAAACGTTACTTGCGGCATAAACACCGCCGTCGTTCCCAAAATATACTTTCTTATTGTTCACGCCGTCAAAGTTCGGATCTTGAATGATCATGTGATTATCAGCATGAGCGGAATATGGAGCGCTCCACCACTGACTGATTTTTGTCAGGGTTGTGCCGCCGTTTATGCTGCGCCAGAGATCAATGCCGCCCACCACCAATATGTTTGCATTTGTAGGATCAACCCAGATGATATTGTCATACCATCCTTGACTCCCCAAATAGTTCTTGCCTGTGCCGGCCAATGTGTAGATTTGCCCGCCATCCGTGCTTTTCCAAATTTCGCCGCTGTTCACTTCAACTGATGCGTAAACGATTGAAGGCGAGCTGGGCGCATAAGCCACTTCCACGCGGTCTGCGAGGGCTGGTAAACCTGCGGCTGCATTCCATGTAGCGCCTGAGTCGGTTGAATACCAGGCTTGCCCGGAATAGCCGCTTGCGATTGCGTTATTGAAATTTTTCGGGTCGAAATTAATATCCATTGTTTGGGTCAACGTGATTTGAACCCAGCTGTCGCCGCCATCTGTGCTGCGCCAAATGCCGCTGCCTGTAGCGGCGAGGATAACATTTCCAGTAGGCAAAATCGCCAGACGGTTAACGTAATACCAATCTGGAGTATTTGTAAATGCAAGCTGCGTCCACGTAGTTCCGCCGTCGATGGTCTTGAAGACACCCGCACCTTGAATTCCATCTCCATTATAGAAACCCTCACCGGTGCCGGCATAAAGAATATTAGGATCTTGCGGATCTATGATCAATGAGGCCACCGCCATGTTGGCCAGAAAATCAGTCATGATTTCCCATTTCACGCCGCCATTGGTAGTCTTCCACATTCCACCTGATACGCTGCCCGCCCACATGATTTTTGTATCTGTGGGATGAATGACAAGCGCGCGTATGCGCCCACCGATATTTCCGGGTCCCAGCCAGGTCCACGCGCCGTTCGTGATCCCCGCGGACGAAGCGCCTACATCCTGATCCGCCAGCATGGTCTTTATTTCATTCGCCGCGTTGACCAATCCATCCGCGGGGATGTTGCCGTTCTCATCCTGAAGTTGCAGTTTGCGGAACGCGAGCGCTTCACCGGGGTGATCAGACATGGGACTGTTGGCACGCATAATGGCGCGGTCAAGTTTGCTTTGCGGCATTTCGCAAATTTCGGGCGTGGTGAGACCGCGCTGGGTGTGTAATGATTGCATGGTCTCGAGCGTGAGGCCGCGCAACTGTGCAACCTGCGCCTCGGCCATTTTGTCGCAGGCCGGCAGGCTTGCAGTGCTCGATCTGTTTTGATAAGTGAATACTCCGCTTATCAAAATGACGGATGCGATGATCAACGAGGTTATCCGTGCAAGTGGGTTTGAAAAAACATTTTTCATGATTACTCCTTTTCTGAAATTATGATTATTTGATTTGAATGCTCAATTGAAAACGCATTGGCATTAACGGACATGGAGGCTTGGGACATGAAACCATGCTGGTCATAACGATTTGCCCCTCGCCGGATGCTGCTGCCCGGAATAACCAGCCTTCCGGTCCGGGCGCTTGAATCATATCCGGCGGGGTGAGTAATTCTAATAATATCGGATTGTAATTAATCTGCCATTCCATGTTTGTGCGCGGGGGAGTAACTTGTAACACCTGTCCTATTTTGAGAAGCACCACCTGATTGGGTTGCCGCGGATTGATCACAACATCCGCGATCTGGTATGCTGTTATCACTGCTTGAGTCACAGTACTTTTCGCAGGCGCACAGCTGCTCAGACCGTATATAACGATCCAAACTAGGATGAATTTGACGCGGTTTTTACCGGAGTGTAGCATACATAATTCTGCAAAGGGGGATTGGAAACGAATTTTCTTGGCCTAAAGTGATTATCTCATTTCCGCCTGTAAATTCAAATGGCAAATGCTATTTTCCTCATTACAATTTTGTACAGTATTTCACTGTATGATTTATGCCCATGCCTCAACTAATTTGTTAATATGTTTTGGAATTTTTTTAAATATGCAACGGCCGAGCAACTTACAGAGTTTGATTTCAGGCATGTATTTGGTTTTCCTGAAATTAAATAGCAAAGGTCATTAATAAATTGTACAACTGCCATATCTTGAATTCTAGTGACATATGTCACCTTTCATAAAAATACCTCTGTGGCTCTTGCTTTGCAAGAGCCGCGGAGGTCTCAACCTTCCACTACCAAACTAATCACTAATCACCAATCACCAATCACTTCCCCGCCTTCACCTTCGCCGCCTTCAACAACCCCATAAACAATGGATGCGGCTTCATCGGGCGCGATAAAAACTCCGGGTGAAATTGACTCGCCACCATGTATGGATGATCTTTCAACTCAACGATCTCAACCAGATTTCCATCAGGTGAGAGACCGGAAAACACCATGCCATGTTTTTCAAATTCGGCGCGGTAGGCATTGTTGAACTCAAAGCGGTGACGATGCCTCTCGTCCACTTGCGCAACTCCGTACATGGCGGCGGCTTTCGTCCCTTCCTGTAAAACACACGGGTACAAACCCAGCCGCATCGTCCCGCCCATATCGGTGACGGAACGCTGATCGAGCATTAAGTCAATCACAGGATTTTCGGTGCTGCGATCAAACTCGGATGAGTTCGCATCTTCGAGGTTGAGCAAGCCGCGCGCGAAGTCAATGCTCATCACTTGCATCCCAAGACATAACCCGAGATAAGGAACTTTATTTTCACGCGCATAACGCGCCGCGAGTATCTTGCCCTCTATGCCGCGCGACCCAAACCCGCCGGGGACGAGGATCGCATCCGCGTTTTTGATCACATCCCAGCCCTTATCTTTTTCAAGGTCAACCGAATGCACCCAGCCGATTTCCACTTCAACTTCATTTGCGATCGCGGCATGTTTCAACGCTTCACGCACCGACATGTATGCATCTTGTAACTCAACATATTTTCCAACCAGCGCAAGTTTTACGGTCGGCTTCGGCTTGCGGACATCCTCCACAAGTTTGCGCCACGGCTGCATGTTCGGTTTGCTTTTTGCAGTCAAGCCGAGTTTGGTCAGCACCAGTTCGCCCACGCCGAGATCCTCTAACAACAGCGGGACTTCATACAGAACGCTCGCGGTTGTCATCGGGATGACCGAATCTCTGTCGACATCACAGAACAGCGCGATCTTTTCGCACAGACTTTTCTCCACGTGTTGATCTGCGCGCGCGATGATGATATTCGGCGAGATGCCGATCGAGCGCAGCGCCGCCACAGAATGCTGCGTGGGCTTCGTCTTGATCTCACCCGTCGCGCCGATGGTCGGCAGCCAGGTGACGTGCACGAAGAGACAATTCTCGCGTCCCACTTCGTTGCGTAGTTGACGCAGCGATTCAAGAAATGGCTGCGACTCGATATCGCCCACGGTTCCGCCTACTTCGAGCAGGACAATCTCCGCGCCGGTTTCTTTCTCCACCAGTCGAATGCGGCGCTTGATTTCATTGGTGATATGCGGGATGACCTGAATCGTCCTGCCCAGATAATCTCCGCGCCGCTCATTTGCAATCGTCTCCGCGTAGACTTGTCCCGTCGTGAAATTGCTGACGCGGCTTAGGCGATTATCAATGAAGCGTTCGTAGTGACCGAGGTCGAGGTCGGTCTCCGCGCCGTCATCCAGCACATACACTTCGCCATGTTGATACGGCGACATGGTGCCCGGATCAACATTGATGTATGGATCAAGCTTCTGCACCGCAACTTTAAAGCCGCGTTCCTTAAGCAGCAATCCCATCGCGGCGGCAGTCACGCCCTTGCCAACCGATGAGACAACGCCGCCGGTAAAAAATAAATATTTTGTGGTCATATATTCTCCTTTTCTTCAGACCTGACAGGTTTCATTGTGGCATAGGTTAATTGAAACTCTTGTGAATCAGAGTCTACTTAATTAATCGGAGCTCTGTGAAACCTGTCAGGTCTATATACAAAGATAATGGGGAGGGCGTTTAAGCCCTCCCCATTATGGGGGTTACGAATGTGAGTGTAATAATTTTCTTTTGTTCATCCGACCAGTTTGACTAGGTCTTCAGCGGCGCGGCGCATCTCTAAAAAGATCATGCCCAGCTTGCCTTCCTGACGCGACATCGCAGTTAACACCGCTTCGTCACCGATAGCGGTTAACACAATGGCGCCTTTATTGCCTTTGATGTAAACCTGATCCAAAGCGCCGCGTCCGAGTTCACCCGAAATGCGTTCGCCCAGACTCAGCATCGCCGCAGACATGGCGGATACACGATCTTCTTCCACGCCTTGCTGCAAGGCGGAGGCCATAATCAAGCCGTCTACAGAAACAACGGCAGAGGCTTCAATATCGGGGGCGGCTGCCTGCATACTGCGCAAGCGGTCTACCATTTGGTCGGAACGGGACGGTGCCATAATTCGATTCTCCTGGTGAAGTGGGATATCCCACCAATGTGTGGTTGAATGCCTAGAGTTTACCAGAAAAATAATCTTTCGAGAATTGTTTGCGCATTTCAATTCCGATATTTATGTGATTCGGCTCTTGTAAAAATAAAGCAAATATATTTTTATTCCCGAGCAAAGCCCACTGTCCGATTTCGTCCAGCTTGTTTGGCGGCATATAAAGCTTGATCGGTACGCAGGAAAAGATTTTCCACGGTGTCAGGCTGCGCGGCGTCATGGATCGTTTGCGCGATGCCAACGCTGAGCGTGACGCTAAGCGCACCCAGGTCGGTTTCCATGTGCATGGCGGCAACGCTGGCGTGGATGCGTTCAGCAAGGGGCATTGCTTCCTGTGTGCTGGTGTGCGGCAGCAGGATAATAAACTCGTCGCCTGCGCCGTACCGTCCGATGATGTCAGCGGAACGGATTTCAGCGCGGACAATTTGCGCGATGTGTTTGATCGCCTGGTCGCCTATGGCGTGCCCAAAGGTGTCGTTGACCTGTTTGAAGCGGTCAATATCAACCATCAACATGGACAGTGGCGGCTTGTAACGCATGGCAACCATGAATTCGTGTGCGGCGAGTTCGAGCAGATAACCGCGGCTATTAACGCCGGTCAGCGCATCGGTGCGTGCCAGTTGTTGTTCACGCGCAAAGGATTGTTCAAGTTCATGATGCGCGGTTTCAAGAGATTTTTTTGCCTGGCGCAATCCGGCTTCCGCCAGCTTGCGCTCGCTAATGTCTTCAAAGATGTAAAACCGCCCGTAATATTCATCGCGCTCACCGCGGATCTGTGTCGAAAAACGGCGCACGGTGCGGCTTTCTGTAAATGCGATCTCATCTTCAACAACGACGCGATTGTTTTCATACTGGAGCGGTTTGCACGATTCGGCGAAGGCGGGCACGTCCATCAACACCGGCAGGCAATCGGGGATGATGTCGTTGTTCTTCAATTCACCGCTGCGCATTCGCTCGGCTAAATGCTGGATGCCCCAAATCTCGCAGAAACGCTGATTGAAGTACAGGATGTTGTCGGTGCGGTTATCAACCACCAAAAATCCCAACGGCGACGAGTTGGACATTAATTGCAGCAGTGATTGATTCCAGCGCAATGCCTCGTCCGCCTGCTTGCGCGTGGTGAAGTCGCGCGTAATCCCTTCCACGGCGATCAGTTGCCCGTCCGCATCCCGGATCGGCACGATGCGGCTTTCCATCCAGCGGATAGTTCCGTCTTTGCCGATCCAGCGCGCAATAAGCGGTTCACTTGGCGGGGTGAGCGATTGCATATAATCTGTCATGAGATTCATATCGTCCGGGTGGATCATGTTCATCATCAAGAGCGGGTCGGCGTAACAATCTTGCGGTGTATACCCGGTAATGGTTTGAACCGCCGGGTTAATGTAAGCCAGTTTCATAGTCGGGCTGATATCGTAACGAAAGATAATGTCCGGGGCATGGTCAGCCAGCCGCCGATAGCGCGCCTCGCTTTCCAATAATGTCGCTTCGATCTTGTGTACTTGTACATCTGTTGATGAGTCAGCGGTCTTCTTTTTCATGGCGGATTTTTTAGAAGTCATCAGGTTGCTCCTGTTACATTCGGATCAAAAACCACAGTCCGATTGCGCCCGGCTTGTTTGGCGGCGTACAAGGCTTGATCGGCGCGGCGGATCACGTTTTCCACCACTGTGTCTTGCGCCGCGTGATTTATTTCGGCGACGCCGATGCTAAGCGTAACGGTGACTGTACTCTTGCTTGTTTTCACGCGCAATGCCGCCACGCTTATACGGATACGTTCCGCCAGCGGATAGGCGTGCTGCGCGCTTGTCATCGGTAATATGATTATAAACTCTTCGCCGCCGTACCGCCCGATTAAATCCACGTCGCGCAATTGAGCACACACAGCCTGTATAACGCTCTCCAGCATCTGATCTCCCGCGGCGTGCCCGAAGGTATCGTTGATCTGTTTGAAATGGTCAAGGTCGAACATGATCACAGACAACGGCCGCTGATAACGTTTGGCTACCTCAAATTCATGCTCTGCGAGTTCAAACAAATAGCGCCTGTTGTTGACGCCGGTCAGCACATCGGTATGCGCCAGATATTGCTCGTGTTCAAACGCTGCTTGAAGTTCAAGGTTTGCCGCCTCAAGTTTTTCCTTGGCATATTTCAATTCATCTTCGCCCTGCTTGCGTGCGGTGATGTCGCGAAAGACAACGATCATGGAAGGTTTTCCATTGTAAACAATAGGCATGGCGTGACTTTCCACATTTACGGTGTTTCCATCGACCTTAAGAAATTGCATCTCAGTCAACGGCGCGCTGACTCCCGTATCGGTCGAGTTTTTTATTCGCGCCAGCACCATTTGATGAAAGTCTGGGTGAATTAAATCGAGAGCAGATTTGCCCGCCAGTTCTTCTGTAGATATTACGCCAAGTACCTTGATAGCTGCCGGATTCAAATAAATTAATTTCCCGTCTTGATAGACGGCCATCGCTTCGGGTGACCACTCGATCAAGGTGCGGTATCGTTCCTCGCTTTCCTTCAACGCCTCTTCGGCCTGCTTGCGCTCGGTAATGTCCTGCACAATGGCAATATGAAAGTCAGGAACTGCGCCTGATACCCACATGGGAGATACAGTCAACGCCACCCACACGATAGAACCATTCTTATGGATAAGGCGTTTCTCCATCGTGTATTCTCGAACGGTGCCGGATTTTAGCTGTTCCATATTTTCCAAATCGGCCTGAAGGTCATCTGGATGCGTAATGGATTGAAAGTCAAGCGACTCCATCTCCTCGCGCGAATAGCCAACGATGTCATAATCTTTCTGATTGACTTGAATAAATTTCCCTGTCTGCGTTTCAATTCGCGCCACGCCGACTGCCATTTGATCGAACAACGCGCGGAAGCGCGACTCACTTTCGCGCAATGCCTCTTCCGCCTGCCTGCGCGCGGTGATGTCATGAATAATGGAGAAAAGCATCTGCTTTTCATGCAGAGCAATTGGGGATAAATGTATCTCAACAACGCGCACTTCCCCGCTGGCTAGGCGGTGCTGAAAAACCGAATATTTCTGTTTCCCGTTCAATATTTTTTGACGCTCCACCGCCACCTGCTCTGGCGGCAAAGTAGTAATTTCCTGTATTGTCATACCGCAAAGTTTCGATTTGGTATACCCATAAAAATCCACCGCAGATTGATTCGCATCCAAAATATTTCCCGTTTGCGGCTCGATCAGCAGCATGATCGCAGAATGTCCCTCAAACATGAGACGAAAGATTTGTTCGTCAGGCGCAGAGGCCCCCCTGTTTTTCGGAGACGACTTTTTTGAAGCCATAAAGATTACTCCTGATTCACGCCACGCTTTTCGATTTTTCGTTGAAAAAATAATTTTCAAACCAGCACCGAAAATTTGTTACACAAGTTGTCTTCTTGTATTTTATAAAACGATTATACCAATTTAATTTGACCCTCCCCCTCCTTCATGTTAAACTTATTAATTGCCATGTTCAAATCATTACTCATTCTTTCCGTTCTTTTTTTCGCACAGACCGCGGAACCTTCGATTCTGTCAC
This sequence comes from Anaerolineaceae bacterium, assembly GCA_009885525.1. GTDB lineage: Bacteria > Chloroflexota > Anaerolineae > Anaerolineales > Villigracilaceae > Villigracilis. The sequence continues at coordinate 26,128 of VFKN01000186.1, forward strand.
CCCAAGCAGGTCAGACGCTGCGGGGGCAAGTGCAGATCACCGGCAATTTGAACATCCCCAATTTTGCATCTGCCGAACTCGCCTTCTCATACGCATCCAATCCCACCGATACCCTTCGACCAAACTCAGAGCAAGGTTGGTTCACCATCCAGAAATTTTCACAGCCTGTCACCGCTCAAACCCTCGCCATCTGGGATACCACCCTGCTCACCGACGGCGACTACATTCTACATTTGCGTGTTACCCTTCAAGACGGCACATCTCAAGATATATCCATTTCAGATTTGAAGATTCGCAACGATGAATCTCCCGTCACCGATACCCCCGCTCCCGCCGAAGAATCATCCTCTCTCCTAATCACCGCGACTCCTATTCCCACCATTAATTCTGCTACAGCCGCCCCAATATTCCCCACACCCGCGTCTTTGCCGTCCAACCCCGCATCGGTCACTTCCACTTCGATCTATTCCTACTTTGCCCGCGGTGGCGGCATCACCCTTGTTCTCTTCGCCTTCTTCGCCCTCATCCTTCGCCTCCGCAAAAACTAAACCTGAAACATGACACCTGAAACTTCCTATCTCATCATTGGCCTCGGCAACCCGGGCCGCGAATATAAAGAAACCCGCCATAATATCGGCTTCATGCTGATTGACCGTGTTGCCTTGCGTCTTAACGCACAGGGAATTAAAGTGCAAGCCAAAGCGATCGTCACGAATGCGTTGTATCAAGAACGTAAACTCATCCTCGCCAAACCGCAGACGTACATGAATCTCTCCGGCCAGTCGGTGCAGGGACTTTTGCACTTCTACAAAATCCCCATCGAAAATTTGATCGTCGCGCACGACGATCTCGACCTGCCCTTCGGCACGATCCGCATCCGCCCCAGCGGCGGACCTGGTGGACAGCGCGGCATGGCTTCCACCATCGAGCAGCTTGGCACAAAAGATTTTCCGCGTTTGCGTCTCGGCATTGGCCGCCCGCCCGGACGCATGGATCCCAAAGATTACGTCCTGCAAGACTTCTCCAAAGAAGATCAAAAAATCCTTCCCGAAGTTTTAGACCGCGCCGCCGACGCCGCGCTTGAATTTGTGATCAAAGGCTTGAATGCGGCGATGAATAAATATAACGGCGATATTCGGGAAGCGTAATGTATGAATGAAAGGAGATGATATGTTACAAGAAGTTGTAATCAAAACAAATGCAAATGAGTCGCTTAAGCCTTTGGTTGAAGCGGCAATACGCAATCAGATCAAGGCTTTGCAGCATGGTGTTCAGCGTACGAAAGAGCACATTGCTGAATTTGAAAAACGCGCAGGCATGTCTTCGGCTGAATTCGAGAAAAAACTTCAACAGGATGAAATTGCCGAAACTATCGAAACTATAGACTGGAACATGGAACTTGCCGCATTACGTTTGCTTGAAAGTCAGCATCAATCACTGAGCGAGGCGAAAATTGATTGAGCAGTATTTTCAGTCCATATTGGACTTAATTGCTGCTTTGCCATTTGTGGCGTCTTCCAATGTTAACCTTGAAAAACGCGGAGATTTAGCGGGCTTTATTCGAGGTGAAGTTGAATTTCATGACGGCTCAACCCTGCTGTTTTTCCGTGAACTGATCGATCTGCGTCCGCCACTGAAGAAATTGATGTATGCGTATCATTACCAAAAGAAAGATGGCACATTGATTTTTCGGTATGATGATACTGTACATCATAAACATGTTTCAACATTCCCGCATCATAAGCATTTAGAGGATGGGAATATTGCCTCTTCTGACGCTCCTTCATTGGAGCAGATATTAAGAGAGATCGAAAAATCTCTTCTTCAAAATTATAAGGATGATATTTAGCAAGAATATTTTTTTACTTTATGGACATCCTAACGCAACTCCGCGCACTATCTTCATATCAACAAATACTAACGCAAGTTCAAACTGAAAAAAAAATTCCCGGTTTGGGCTTACCGCGTTCTGCGCGCTTACCGATTCTCGCCGCTTTGCACGCGGACTTAAACCTTCCCATCCTGCTCATCACTGATCGCGCCGACCATGCTTTGTCTTTGTTCGACGAACTCGGCTTTTGGGTCAAGTCGCCGCGTTATTTGTTTGCCGAACCCAATCCGCTGTTTTATGAAGATGCCGCGTGGGGAGTCGCTACGCGCCGCGAGCGTTTGCAAGTTCTCACCGCACTTTCTGCATATCATTTGCCCTTTGCGCAAAAACCCGAAACGCCGCCCATCATCGTCACATCTGCGCGCTCGTTGATGACGCGCACTTTGCCGCGCCGTGATTTTCTCAAGGCGTGCAAAAAACTCGCCGCGGGGCAAACGATCCAGCCCGATGTCTTAATCCGCGAGTGGGCGCGGATCGGATATCAGCGCGTGAACACAGTCTTGGAGCCGGGACAATTCTCACATCGCGGTGGCCTGCTTGATGTCTGGGCGCCCACGCAGTCCAATCCCGCCCGCCTTGATTTTTTCGGCGACGAGATCGAAACCATCCGCCAGTTTGATCCCGCCACGCAACGCACAATCGAGAAACTTGAAAATATTCTTATTACCCCCGCACGTGAGTTTTTAGACGCGGTAGAAACGCAAAATTTTGCGTCTCTACCGCGTACGGAATTTCATATTCCGCTTTTACATTCACAACCCGCGTCATTGCTTGATTATCTCCAGCCGAAATCTTTAATTCTCGTGGATGATCTCAGCCTCGTCGAAGCCATGGCGAATGAAGTGGAAGAGCAGGCGGTCAAATTCAGACAGGAGAGCATCACAGAAGGAACGCTTCCCAAAGATTTTCCTGTGCCATATGTTCCGTGGTCGGAGTTGAGCGATAATATTGAGGGCTTTACCTCGCTTGAGTTGGGGCACTCTACAGAGGTGGAGAGCAGTGATCAGTTAGCAGTGATTAGTGATCAGTTTGGGCATGATGAAAGATTCGGTGGAAGATTAAAACCTTTTATTGATTATCTTTCCCCCATCGTTGAAAGAGGCGAGCGGGTTTTCATCGTCTCGCGCCAATCTCCGCGTTTGCAGGAATTGTGGAATGAGCATTATCCCAATTCCACTTTTGAGAATTTGGAATTCATCGAAGCCTCACTCTCTGAAGGGTTTACGCTAATTCCTAATCACCTAATTCCTAATTCCTTTTATCCTAATCACCTAATCACCGACTCTGAAATCTTCGGCTGGGAACGTCCGCAGCCACGCATCAAACAAAGACAAAGCGCCGAGACCCCTGAATCACTTTACGCGGATTTATTGACTGGCGATTATGTTGTGCATATTGATCACGGCATCGGGAAATTCACCGGGCTTGTCCAGCGTCAACTTGATGGGATTGAACGCGAATATCTCGCGGTTGAATATGGCGGCGAAGATACGCTCTTTGTCCCCGTCCACCAGGCGGATCGGCTCACGCGCTATGTCGGCGCGGATGGCGGCAAGCCTTCGCTCGATCATCTCGGCGGGCAGAGTTGGGGCGAGACAAAGGGACGCGTTAAAGAAGCCGTGCAGCAAGTTGCCGCTGAGTTGTTGGATTTGTATGCGCGTCGTCAAGTTGTGGAAGGTTACGCTTTCGAGCCTGATACGCAATGGCAAAAAGAACTTGAAGATAGTTTTCCGTATGTCGAAACCGACGATCAAAAGCGTGCCATCGCCGATATCAAACGTGACATGGAACGTGCGCGCCCGATGGATCGTTTGTTGTGCGGCGATGTTGGCTATGGCAAAACAGAAGTTGCATTACGCGCCGCGTTCAAGGCGGTGATGAATGGCAGACAGGCAGCCATATTAGTTCCTACTACAGTTTTAGCGCAGCAGCATTTTGAGACATTCTCGCAGCGGCTTGCAGCATATCCTGTCAAAGTGGAAATGCTTTCGCGCTTCCGCACACATCGCGAGCAAATCGAAATTTTACTTAAACTCGCGCTCGGTGAAATTGATATTATCATCGGCACGCATCGTTTAATTTCTGCGGATGTGGAATTTAAAGATTTGGGTCTGGTCGTCATTGATGAAGAACAGCGCTTTGGTGTCACGCACAAAGAACATCTCAAAAAACTCCGCACCGAAGTGGATGTGTTGACGCTGACCGCCACGCCGATTCCGCGCACGTTGTATATGGCGCTGACCGGTGTGCGCGATATTTCCAATTTGAATACGCCGCCAGAAGAACGTCTGCCGATCGTTACACACGTCGGGCCGTATTCTCCGCGGCTTGTGCGCCAATCCATTTTGCGCGAACTCGAACGCGGCGGACAAATTTTCTTTGTGCATAATCGCGTCAACACCATCGATGCGATGAAAGCGCATCTTAATAAACTCGTCCCCGAAGCGCGTGTGGATATTGGTCACGGGCAAATGCCCGAAGGTCAACTCGCCAGCGTGATGCATCGCTTCAACATGGGCGAGATCGATATTTTGCTTTGCACAACGATCATCGAATCAGGGTTGGATATTCCCAATGCGAACACGCTCATCGTTGACCGTGCTGATACCTTCGGCCTCGCGCAACTCTATCAACTTCGCGGACGTGTCGGGCGCGGCGCGATGCGTGCCTACGCATATTTTTTCCGCCACAATAAAATGTCGCCCACGCAGGATGGTCAGCAGCGGCTTGAAGTCATCGCCGAGAACACGCAGCTCGGCGCGGGCTATTCCATTGCGATGCGCGACCTTGAAATTCGCGGCGCGGGTGATTTGCTTGGCACACGTCAGCATGGATTTATTCAATCGGTCGGTTTTCATCTTTACACCAGAATGTTGGCGGACGCGGTTCGCCGCCTTCGGCGGGTTGAAAGTTCAAGGTTACAGGTTGCAGGTTTGGGCGATAGCCTTCAACCTTCAACTTTTGACCTTCAACCTTCAGCCTTCAATCTCCCGCTCTCGATTCCCGTCAATGTGGATCTGCCGCTCGCGGTTGGGATTCCAAGCGACTATATCTCCGATACGGATTTGCGCCTGCGCCTATATCGCCGCATCGCCGATCTGCGCGACGAAACGGAACTGGACGCCCTCGGATCTGAATTCCGCGACAGATTTGGCCAGCTGCCCGAGATGACTCAAAATCTGCTGTATCAAATGCGAGTCAAACTCCGCGCTGAAAAAGCGAATCTGATTTCGGTAAATTTTGAATCATCGGGACAGATACTGCTCAAGGTAACAGGACCCAATGAGGGGGAGGAAGCGAAGCGTCTGCCTGATATGGGCAACGGCATCCGCGGAGGGAAATCCGCGTATTGGGTGACCGTCTCGAAGGATGAATCCTGGACTGTAAAATTATTGGATGTGTTGAAGTTGTTGGGTGAGAAATCGTAAAATAAAAAATACCCCCGAGAGATAAACCTTCGGGGGGGTGTTTTATTCCGATGCTTTATTTGTTCGTTTAAAACTTAAATACAAATTTTCCAGAATATATCCGCACATGGCAAAGCCGTAAATAACAAACGGCATATACCATGCTAGAAAATTCGTATGCGGGTGTACATACGCCTGCCCTTTAAAAATGATGTACCACAAGAGCGGCGAGAAAATGGATGCCCAAGTGGCAATCATCAGGGCATGGAGTTTAGGCAGGTTGGTTGTCAACCCTTTTCTTAATTTTTCCACCAGAAAATATATTGCAGTAATTATTCCGAATATGGAAATTAAGTCTATAAAGCGCAGGTTTGTTTGTCCCACTGCTAATTTTCTTCGAAAATATATACTCAAGACTTCCCATACGTTTACCTGCGCTGCTACAGCATTTGGGAGATAGCCCACTGTGCGTTCATCGAATCTGTTTAAGATGTATGCGACTGCATTCGAATAATTTCCGAGAATGCTCCAGATTTGGAAAGATAAAATAAGCAGCACGGTGAGTATTGCTGCCGTTACACCAATCGCAATTACCGTCCCAATTTTAATGAATTTGCTTATGCTCCATTTGTCTCGTATTGCGAAGTAAACATAAGGCGTGCCAATCATAAGAATCGAGGGGAGGATGAAGTCGAACCCATTAAAGAAACATTTTAAGAGCATGGTTGCAAATATTACTACGCCGAATTTTAACGGCACTTGTTCAATGCGCGTTGAATAACGATGAAGATAATATGTGGCGGCGACGATGGGAATGTAAAAGAAAGCGGGGAAATAGAATAAATTTCTGCCAAAGACGGTGAGCCAGGGGGATGCAATTGCGCCCGCAAGTGCAATAAGTGCGGTAGTCCATCCAAATTCAATGAAGAACCAAAGCAAAAGAAGGCTGATGATAATTGCAAAAGATAAAGAGGTTATTACGTGATAGATCCGCAAATTGTTGGCTGGCGTGAACGGGCTGAGGCGATCTAATATGCCGAAGAATATTCCCTGACCCCCATTTTCTGATCCATAAACACTATCAGTAGATCACGAAAACGTAGTAACGACTTCAGTCGTTCGGCTAAAAAGCGACTAAAGTCGCAACTACGAAGTCTTTTTCGTGAAGTACTGACTATAGGTTTTGAAAGTTTGTCCTTTTAAATATGCGTCATATTGATGAGCATACATTTCATCTTCACTTTTGCCAACTTGCCTGCCGTATAGATTAGCATCCCCAACCCCTTCCAGCCCGCCATGCGAGAATATTCCATTTGCCCTTGTTTCAACCAGCCGCCCTATGACAAGGCTTTGGTCGTCAAGTTGAAAATTACTGAACTTGCCTGGCAGCACGACACCCCATTGGTTTCGATAAAAGCCGAGGAAAAGCAGCGTTGTTGCTGTAAGAAAAAGTAACTACTCAGCCCCCATAAGCATGTCGCTGCGAGGCGCTCTTGTTCTTGCCGAAGCAGTCTCCTCATCAAGAAGATTGCTTCGTCGGAAAGAGCAAGAGCCCTCCTCGCAATGAC
>VFKN01000188.1 GCA_009885525.1 Anaerolineaceae bacterium
CATCTGCCACCGCCGCAGCATTGTTGGGACTCGAATGCGTGGTGTACATGGGCGTGGTAGATATTGCGCGACAGGAACCGAATGTGTTCCGCATGAAACTGCTCGGCGCAGAAGTGCGTCCCGTGACATCGGGCACGCAAACATTGAAAGATGCAATCAACGAAGCGATTCGGGACTGGGTAACGAATGTGCGCGACACACATTATTTATTAGGCTCGGCATTGGGACCGCATCCATACCCGACCATTGTGCGCGAGTTTCAATCGGTGATCGGAATCGAAGCGCGCGAACAAATGCTGCGTGACGTGGGACGTTTGCCTGATACGGTCATTGCCTGTGTGGGCGGCGGGTCAAATGCCATCGGCGTCTTCAGCGGATTTGTAAAAGATGAACACGTTGAATTGATCGGTGTCGAAGCAGGTGGGAGTGGAATTGAAACGGGCAAACATGCCGCGCGTTTTGGCGACGCAACAAAAGCGCGCGTTGGAGTTATCCACGGCACACGCACTTATGTTTTGCAGGATGAAGACGGACAAATTGCAGAGACTCATTCAGTTTCTGCGGGATTGGATTACGCAGCAGTAGGTCCTGAACATGCGATGCTACGAGATAGTGAACGCGCTTTTTATACATCCGCGACAGATGCAGAAGCATTAGATGCATTTCATACTTTATGTCATACTGAAGGAATTATCCCTGCTTTGGAGTCATCTCATGCAATAGCAGAAGTAATCAAGCGTGCACCAAAGATGAAGAAAGATGAAATTATCTTGGTGAATTTGTCTGGAAGAGGGGATAAGGATTTGAATACTGTTATTAATGAGATGACCAGAGAACAGAGAGTAGAGAACGGTTCTTGAACGAAAGACTGCTCTCTGTTCTCTACTCTCTTAAATCGAGGAACTTATGAACCGAATCGAAAGCGCATTCAAAAATAAACCGATCTTCATGCCCTACTTTCCATTGGGTTATCCTGACTTGGAAACATCCATTGATGTGATCGAGGCGCTCGCCAAGAACGGCGCAGATTTAATCGAGGTAGGGCTTTCGTTTTCTGATCCGCTGGCGGATGGACCTGTGATTCAAAAAGCAACGCAGGTTGCGCTGGAACATGGCATCACAGTCAAGAAATCACTCGCGGCTGTTGCGGAGTTGCGCAAGCGTGGCGTGACCATTCCATTTATTTTGATGGGATATTTCAATCCCATGCTGGCATATGGACTGGAAAAATTTGTCCACGATGCGCGTGAGGCGGGCGCGGACGGATTTATCATTCCTGATCTTCCGTTGGAGGAAGCGGGTGAGTTTCAATCCGTTGTAGGGGCGGATCGCAATCCGCCCCTACCTCTCATTCAAATGCTTGCGCCGACATCGCCAAATGAACGCATGGAATTGATTGCACGCAATGCAAAGGGATTTATTTACCTCGTTTCGGTGACTGGTGTAACGGGCGCGCGCACCACTATTTCAGATGGACTCGGCGATTTGATTAATCGCGTGCGTGAACATACATCCGTGCCCGTGTGCGTGGGATTTGGAATCGGTACGCCCGAGCAAGCGGCACAAGTGGGCGCGCTGGCAGATGGAGTCATTGTCGGCTCGGCGTGCGTGAAAATAATCGGGAGTAGTGAAAAACCTGTCGAAACCGCGAAACAGTTTGCAGCGGAGTTTCGAAGCGCGTTGCAGGAAGTGAAGAAACGATTCTCGAAGTCGTAATTCTTGATGTGATTCCAAGTCGCGAGAAAGAATTTGAATCAGCATTTGCAGAAGCATCGTCGATTATTGCCAGTATGGCTGGTTATGCTTCACATCAGTTGCAGCACTGTTTGGAAAAACAAAATCGTTATTTGTTACTTGTCCAATGGGAGACATTGGAAGCCCATACGATTGGGTTTCGCGGGCCAAATGAGTATCAAGAGTGGAAGAAACAATTGCATCACTTCTATAATCCGTTTCCTGTTGTTGAGCATTACGAGATGATCTTCGAAAATCCAAAATAGAATCTCCACCTGCCGCCTTGCGTAATCGGAAATTTCCCCTTGACGCATGCGAGTGATACGCATAAAATAGCGCCTAATATGTTATCTAATGTCCGCTTTTATTTTGCGTATTACTTTAACGGCTCCCATTCGGTTGCTGTTGGTTGCGCTTAAGTAGACAGAAAAAATTCTGTAACTAAAGAGCGAGGCCAAACGGCCTCGCTCTTTTTTGTTACGTTATCAAGGAGCAATAATCAATGGCAATTCGTGGAATCCGTGGCGCAACAACTGTATCGGCAGATGAACCCGATTTAATTCTCGAAGCCACGCGGGAATTATTGGAAGCGATTTTGGGCGCAAACGCCAGCATGAAGTCTGAGGATGTGGCGAGCGCGCTTTTCACCGTGACAGATGATCTCGCATCCACTTTCCCTGCGCAGGCGGCGCGGCAAATGGGTTGGAGCCTCGTCCCGATGACGTGCGCGCGGGAGATTCCCGTCCCAGGCAGTTTGCGGAGAGTCATCCGCGTGCTCGTCCACTGGAATACGGATATGCCGCAAAATAAAATTACACATGTGTATTTGCGTGAAGCGGTGAAGTTGAGACCCGATTTGGTTGCCGCGCAGTGAGAAAGTGAAAACGTAGACACGTAGACATGTAAACACGTAGACTTGTATACCTGTGTACTTGTTTACATGTCTACCTAAACAAGGAGAAATCACCATGATGGTCATAATGAAAGCCAACGCTACACCGCAGGAAGTGGAAGCGGTGATCGCACAGATTAAAGCCATGGGATTGGCTGTCCACTTATCGCAGGGAGTCGAGGCGACAATTATCGGCGCGATCGGCGAGACGCATAATATTCCGATGGAACGCTTCGAAGGTCTGGACGGCGTGGATATTGTCCAGCGCATTACTCAACCGTACAAACTTGCTTCGCGTCAATTTCACCCAGAAGATTCTATTATTCCATTAAGTAATTTTTCTGTCGGCGGAAATGAAATCGCCGTCATGGCGGGACCGTGCTCGGTGGAGAGTCGTTCGCAGATCATTGAAACAGCCATCGCTGTCAAAGAAGCGGGCGCATCCGCTTTGCGTGGGGGAGTCTTCAAGCCGCGCACGTCGCCCTACGCATTTCAAGGATTGGGTGAAGAAGGTCTCGAACTTCTCGCCGAGGCGCGTGAGATCACAGGCTTGCCCATCGTTGTGGAGATTATGTCACAAGTCCAATTGGATGTGATGCTGAAATACGTGGACGTGTTTCAGATTGGCGCGCGCAATATGCAGAATTTCAACTTACTGCGTGCCATCGGCGAAACGCGTACCACCGTTCTGCTTAAGCGCGGACTTTCCGCAACGGTTGAAGAATTACTCATGTCCGCTGAGTATATTTTGGCGGGCGGTAATCAACGCGTGATGTTATGCGAGCGCGGCATCCGCACTTTTGAAACATCCACACGCAACACAACTGATATCAATGCCATTCCTGTTTTGAAACATTTGACTCATCTTCCCGTCATTCTTGATCCATCCCATTCAACAGGTTACGCGGAATATGTTGCGGCAATCGCCCGCGCAGGCATCGCCGCAGGCGCGGATGGACTCATTATCGAAGTTCACCCAGACCCAGCGAAGGCAGTCTCTGATGGCAGGCAATCGCTCAAGCCCGAGAAATTTGCCGAGATGGTCAAGCAGGTTGGTCAGATCGCCCAAATCATGGGACGCAACCTCGCATCGGTAAATGGAAATACTCAACCGTTGAAACAGGGTTGGGCGTGAAGAGCAGTAATTAGTGAATAGTAATCAGTGAACAGTAATCAGTAAAAAGTGAGAAGGAGAAGTAGACAATGCAGCATGTTCCATTCATCCTTCATCCTTCAAAATTCATCCTTTGTATTTAGGAGTTCCACCATGATGATCATCATGCACCCAGGTGCGCCCCGTGAACAAATCGACGCAGTTATTGCTGAGATCGAAAAACAAAAATTAACTTCACACCCTATTTTTGGTGTTGAGCAAACCATTATCGGCGCAGTCGGTGACGGACATTATGTTGCCAAGGAAATCTTCGAAGCATTCCCAGGCGTGATGGAAGTCCAGCGTATTTCCAAACCTTATAAACTCGCATCACGTCAATTCCACGAACAGGATTCCGTTTTTCAACTCGATGGCTTCTCTGTTGGAAGCATTGAAATTCCGATCATCGCAGGACCCTGCTCGGTTGAGTCGCGCGCGCAAATTTTAGAAATCGCGCAAGCCGTCAAAGAAGGCGGCGCGAACGCTTTACGCGGCGGTGTCTTCAAGCCGCGCACATCGCCGTATGCGTTTCAAGGTCTCGGCGAAGAAGGTCTCGAATATATGGCGGAAGCCCGCGAAAAAACAGGTTTGCCGATCGTCGTCGAAGTGATGGCTGTTTCGCAAATTGAAATGATGACCAAGTATGTAGATGTCTTTCAACTCGGTGCGCGCAACATGCAAAACTTCAATCTTCTGCGCGCCATCGGCGAAACCCGCGTACCCGTTCTTTTCAAACGCGGCATGTCTGCCACCATCGAAGAAATGCTCATGGCAAGCGAATACATCATCAGCGGCGGCAACACGCGCGTCATGTTATGCGAGCGCGGCATCCGCACCTTTGAAACATCCACGCGCAACACTACCGACATCAACGCCATTCCCGTGCTCAAAAATTTAACACATCTTCCCGTCATCATTGATCCGAGTCATTCAACTGGCGATGCCGCGTATGTCTCCGCGATTGCAAAAGGCGGCGTTGCCGCTGGCGCTGATGGCATCATCGTCGAAGTCCATAACGATCCCGCGCACGCAATCTCTGACGGCAAGCAATCTCTCACACCTGAAGCATTTGCCAAAATGGTGAAGCAGATCAAAGCGGTGGCAGAAGCGGTGGATAGAAAATTAGTAAACAAGTAGACAGGTACACATGTTTACTTGTTTACGAGTCTACCTGTTTACATTATGACCGAACCTGAATTTACCCTTTCTACTTCCAAAATCGCAATCATCGGATTGGGATTAATGGGCGGCTCGCTCGCGTTGGGATTGCGTGGAAAATGTGCCGCGCTCTACGGGATTGACCCGCATCTTCCCACGCTCGAAACTGCTCTGTCTCAACAAATAGTGGACTACGCCTCAAGTGACCCTTCCTCACTCCTCCCTGAAGTGGACCTTGTGATCCTATCCGCGCCCGTCCCCGCGATTTTGACTCTGCTTGAGCAATTGCCAAAATTTACATCAAATCCCTGCATCGTCATGGACATGGGTTCAACGAAAAAGTTGATCGTTGAATCCATGTCACGCCTGCCCGAAAATTTTGACCCCATCGGCGGACATCCCATCTGCGGCAAAGAAAAACTCTCCCTCGCCAACGCCGAGCGGACTTTATATTACGCCGCCCCGTTTTTATTAACTCCGCTTGAACGGACATCACCACGCGCAATCTCTGCCGCCAATCAGATCATCGAAGCCATTGGCGCAAAAGCCACAACTCTCGATGCTGTCGAACATGACCGCATCCTCGCATCCACGAGTCACTTGCCATTCTTGATCTCATCCGCACTCGCGCTTGCAACGCCCAATGATGTCGCTTCATTCATTGGACCAGGTTTCAAATCCACGAGCAGGCTTGCAGGCACATCTTCATCTATGATGTTAGGCGTCCTGCAATCCAATCGTGAAAATGTTTTGAATGCCCTGCACGGAATGCAAAATCAACTAACCGAAATTGAATCTGCTTTGGCTTCAGATGACTTCTCAAAACTCGAATCCATCTTAAACAAAGCAATGGATAAATACCAAGAACTTATTCATCCTTCATAATTCACGCGAAGCGATCATCCTTTATCTTTTATGCGAATTCTCCCCATCACTCATCCACTGAACTCCACCGTCCGTGTGCCTGGCTCCAAGTCACTGACCAATCGTGCGTTGCTAATTGCATCCCTCGCCAACGGAACTACACATTTAACCAATGCGCTTTTCTCCGATGACTCGCGTTACTTCGCCAAAGCATTGCAAACCCTCGGCTTCGATCTTCAACTTGATGAAGCCAATCACGCAATGACCATCACTGGCTTAGGCGGAAAAATCCCTACCGATAAAGCCGAACTCTTCATCGGCAACGCAGGCACCGCCGCCAGATTTCTCTCCGCATTTCTCACGCTCGGCAGCGGCGAATACATTCTTGATGGCGAACCACGCATGCGCGAACGTCCCATTGGGGATTTGGTTGATTCACTTTCTCAACTTGGCGCAACCATAAGCCCCCTCGCCCTTCGGGAGAGGGATGGGGTGAGGGAAATTTGTCCACCAGTGAAGATTATCGCTAATGGTTTGCCAGGCGGCAAGACAACAATTGCGGGTGACATTTCATCCCAATTTCTATCCGCCCTTCTCATGATTGCTCCCTACGCTCAAAGCCCAATCGAAGTCATTCTCTCCACCGATCTAAACTCCAAACCCTACGTAGACATGACCATCGCCATCATGAAAGATTTTGGCGTAGAAATCGAGCGTGACAACTATTCCCAATTCACCATTCACCCCACTTTCTACTCACCACTTTCCACCTATTCCATTGAATCCGACGCCTCCGCCGCATCCTACTTCTTCGCCGCACCAGCCATCTGCGGCGGGACTCTCAAAGTGGAAAACATCTCACGTAAATCCGTCCAAGGCGATATTGCTTTCCTTGATGTTCTGAAACAAATGGGTTGCACCGTCGAAGAAAACGATAACTCAATCATCGTCCATCGCCCGCAGGGATCGTTCATCGTCGGTATTGACGTAGACATGCGCGATATTCCCGACACCGCCCAAACCCTCGCCGCGGTTGCGCCTTTCGCATCATCCCCAACCAGAATTCGAGGCATTGCATCCGCAAGAGTCAAAGAGACCGACCGTGTTTCTGCAACCTGCACCGAACTCAAACGCCTCGGCGTGCAAGTTGAAGAACACGAAGACGGCATGACGATTTATCCTTGTAAAACTTTTAAACCTTCCAATATTCAAACTTATAACGATCATCGCATGGCAATGGCGTTTTCATTGATTGGTTTACGCTTCGATGGAGTGACGATTGAAAACCCCTCCTGCGTTTCCAAGACATTCCCAAATTATTTCGAAGTGCTTGAGGTGCTGCGATGATAAAACTCGGTTTGATTGGTTATCCTGTGAGCCATAGTCTTTCTCCAAAAATTCAAAATGCCGCGCTGAAAGCCTGCGGCTTGGAAGGCGACTATTCATTGTTTCCGATTGCGCCTGATGATATGCAGGCCTTGAAAGATTTGCTCGATCAAGTCCGCTCGGGCGAAATCACGGGACTCAACGTCACCATCCCGCATAAACAAAATGTTATTCAATTCATGGATGATCTCACGCCCACAGCTAAAATGATAGGCGCTGTGAGCGTCATTTATCTCCGCGAAAATAAACTTATCGGCGATAATGCCGATGCTCACGGCTTTTTATCTGATTTGAAGAAGCACATAGGCAATCAGGAATTAGGAATTGCGAGATCTGCATTGGTCTTGGGTGCAGGCGGTTCGGCGCGGGCGGTGATTTATGCTTTAGCTAATGATGGCTGGAATTTAACCATCGCCGCCCGCAGAATTGAACAGGCCCAGGAGTTAGCCGCTCAATTTAACACTATTCAATCTGTTGAACTTAACTTTCAAACCTTCCAATCTTCAAACTTTCAACTCATTGTCAACACCACTCCGCTCGGCATGACTCCAAATATAAATACATCGCCATTGCCTGAAGATATTTTATTGCCGAGTCATGCTATTGTTTATGATTTGGTCTACAATCCACGTGAGACGAAATTTGTGCGGGATGCTCGCTCACAAGGATTGCAGGCGACCACAGGTTTGGGTATGCTCGTCGAACAAGCCGCGCTCGGATTCGAATTGTGGACGGGATATAAACCGCCGCTCGAAATTTTATGGAACGCCACTGATAACTGATCACTTCTCATTGAATTCTGGAGACCCACATGTCCTTACGCTTTCTCACCGCTGGTGAATCCCACGGCCCATCACTCACAGCCATCCTCGATGGCATGCCCGCGGGACTTCCCATCACAACTGAAATTATCAACAAAGAACTCGCGCGCCGTCAGCAGGGATATGGTTCGGGCGGACGCATGAAGATCGAAAAAGATACTGTTCAAATTCTCGGCGGCGTGATGGGCGGCGAAACGACTGGCGCGCCGATTGCCTTGCTCGTGCAAAATGATGACCATGTCAAATGGAAGGGCAAAGCCATCGAGCCGATGACCGCTCCGCGCCCAGGTCACGCTGATTTGACAGGCGCGGTCAAATATGGCTACAAAGATTTGCGCCCCGCACTCGAGCGTGCCTCCGCGCGTGAGACCACCATGCGCGTCGCATCTGGCGCGGTCTGCAAACATTTCCTCGCGCAGTTTGGCATCGTCGTCGGCGGATATGTTTCATCCATCGGCGAAGTGCAAACTGATTTCGGCGATATGCCTTTTGAAGAACGCTTCATCCGCGCCGAAGAATCGGATGTGCGTTGTCCCGTTGAATCCTCCGCGAAAAAAATGCGTGATGAAATTGAAAAAACCATTCACGGCAAAAACACCTTGGGCGGCGTGCTTGAAATTGTCGCGCTCAATCTTCCCCTCGGTCTCGGCAGTTTCGTCCAATGGGATAAGCGCCTCGAAGCCAAACTCGCCATGGCGATCATGTCCGTGCAAGCCATCAAAGGCGTCGAAGTCGGTGACGCGTTCGAAAATTCAAAACGAATCGGCACCGAAGCCCACGACCCAATCAACCTGCAACTTTCAAACCTTCAACGTTCAACAAACCGCGCAGGCGGAATCGAAGGCGGAATTAGTAACGGACAGCCGATCATTATCCGCGCGGCGATGAAACCGATAGCCACCACGCTTCTTCCCCAGCCGACAGTTGATCTGGCGTCAGGGATAGAATCGCCCATCAAATATGAACGCTCCGATTTTTGTCCCGTCCCGCGCGCCGTTCCGATTCTTGAAGCAATGGTCGCATTCGTCCTCGCTGATGCACTCCTCGAAAAACTCGGCGGTGACTCAATCAACGAAATGAAACCACGCTTCGAATCTTTGCGAAAAGCAACTCTTGAAGATTTGCAAATGGACAACATTCCGCATGTATTCTGGGAATGAGAACGTAAAAAAGTAGACACGTAAACATGTAGATACGTAAACAACGGAACACGCTTTACGTTCCACTCATCCTTCATCCTTCATAATTCATCCTTTCACTATGACAAACATCTTCCTTTACGGTCCGCCCGGAACTGGTAAATCTACAGTTGGCAAACAACTTGCGCGCAATCTCAAATTGCCGTTCATTGACCTTGACCGCGTCATCGAAACAAGCGCGGGCATGACAATACCGCATATCATGGAACAGCAGGGCGAATCTGCGTTTCGTGATTTTGAATCTGCGGCGTTGAAAAATCTATTGAATGAAAAAGAAAGCGTGGTCGCTCTTGGCGGCGGCGCTTTGCTACGGGATGAGAACCGTGCTTTTGCAGAAAGTAACGGCGCGATTATTTCGTTGATGGCAGAGTTGTCAACTTTGCTGGAACGACTCCATAATGATTCTGGGCGGCGCCCATTATTGACCGGGGATTTGAGTACGAAACTCTCTTCACTGCTGGCAAATCGCAGTGAGCATTACAATTCCTTCCCATTGCTTATTCATGTGGATGGAAAAACCGCCGAGCAAAATGCGCATCAGGCGCAGGTTGCGCTTGGCAGGCATCATCTTTCTGCGATGGGGGAGTATGACTCTCTAGTAGGTCAGGTTTCCAGCCTGACAACTTTTCCTATGCAAAATCCCATCATCGTAACTGATGAAAATGTAGCAATGTTTCACCTTGAAAAGATAAGCGCGGTTTTGCACGCTTCTGGTTTTGAACCGAAGTCCGTTATTGTTCCAGCGGGTGAGCAGTATAAAAATCTCGAAACGGTCTCGCGTTTGTGGAAGTCGTTTCTTGAAAATGGACTTGACCGTAAAAGCACGGTGATTGCTTTGGGTGGCGGTGTGCTCAGTGACATGGCAGGCTTTGCCGCATCAACTTATATGCGCGGAATTAATTGGGTCGCAGTGCCAACGACACTACTCTCCATGGTAGATGCGTCGCTCGGCGGTAAAACGGGATTTGATCTGCCCGAAGGCAAGAATTTGATCGGCGCATTTTATCCGCCGAAATTGGTGTTGGCTGACCCGCAATTGCTCAACACATTACCTGAAGCGGAGTTGATCTCAGGCATGGCGGAAGTGGTCAAGCATGGCATTATCTCTGACCCTGAATTATTTGCGCTATGTGGGTGTGGATTGGATTGGGTGAAAAATAATCTCGAAGAAGTTGTCAAACGCGCGATGGCGGTCAAGATAAAAGTGATCGAGGAAGACCCGTATGAAAAGGGAATCCGCGCTGCGTTGAATTTGGGACATACGGTTGGGCACGCGGTGGAATTGGTCAGCAAGTTTAATTTGCGACATGGAGAGGCGATTGCGATTGGCATGGTCATCGAGGCGAAGTATGCGGCGCGTATCGGGGCGGCGAGTTCGAGCGTGGTCGAATCGATTCAGCAAACGCTGCAATCTTTGGGGCTGCCAATTCACATTCCTGATGAATTACCGCGTGATGAAATTATCCGTGCGATGCGCATGGATAAAAAGAAGAATGCGAAAGCCATCTGCTTTGCGCTGCCGGTTGAGATCGGCAAAGTTGAATTAAGCGATGTGACAGATTTGGAAGATGTTCTGTAACGCGACATTTATGTCGCATAATGAAGCGACATAAATGTCGCGCTACGGAGATGATATGAAAATACTAATCTTGCACGGTCCAAACTTAAACCTGCTTGGCACGCGGGAACCTGAAATTTATGGCGCGATGACTTTGGATGATATTAATAATAAGATGATCGAGTTGGGCAAAGAGTTAGGCGCGGAAATAAAATGCCTGCAATCGAATCATGAAGGTGCATTGATTGATGCTTTGCAGGATGCACGCACGTGGGCGGATGGGGTTGTGTTTAATCCTGGTGGTTACACACACACATCGGTTGCGCTGCGCGATGCGATTTCTGCAATTGTGATTCCTGTGATCGAAGTGCATTTATCAAATGTGTATGCGCGTGAAGAATTTCGTCACACATCTTTGGTGTCTGCGGTTTGTAAAGGCAAGGTCACGGGCTTTGGCTGGCGCTCTTACGATTTGGGGTTAAGAGGATTGGTGGATATAATCAAGGTGTGAAAACTCAAATCATTCCTACAACTGAACCTTTCTTTTTTCCTGGCGGGCGCACGGGGATTTTGCTTGTGCATGGATTTACGGGCACGCCCAAGGAAATGCGTTGGATGGGGGAATACCTCAACCAACAGGGCTTAACCTGTTTGGGGATTCGACTCAACGGACATGCAACGAATTCCGAAGATATGATCCGCTCACGCTGGACCGATTGGACTGCTTCTGTTGAAGACGGCTATCATCTTCTGAGCGGCGTGACTGACCGTATTTATCTCGTGGGGCTTTCGATGGGCGGCGTGTTGAGTTTACTCATGTCCACGCGACTCGCGGTGCGGGGTGTGGTGGCAATGGCTGCGCCGTATCAATTGCCGCAGGATTATCCGCTGTGGCGGCTGCGATTGTATGCTTTGTTTACGCGTTATAGCCTCAAATCAAAAGAAGTGCCTGGCGCAGGGTGGTTTGATAAGGAGGCATACGCTGTGCATATTTCATATCCGCAAAACCCGATCCGCTCAGTAATTGAGTTGAAGTTGCTGCTTAATGAGATGCAATCTGCCTTGCCTGAAATCCGCAAGCCGGTACTACTGATCAATTCCAAGGATGACCAAACTGTTTTGCCCATGAATATGGATAACATTTATGATGGGCTTATAAATGTTAAAGATAAAACAAAAATTCAGATAACAGGATCGGGGCATGTAATTACAAGAGATGCGGCGCGTCAGCAGGTATTTGAAGCGGCGCGTGATTTTATTCAGCGGATCGAGGGATAGATTGAATCGTAATCTGGTTTTCATCGCGGTGGCTTTATTCCTGTGGGGATTCGGCGAGGGGATGTTTATGAATTTTGTGCCGATTTATCTTGGCAATAATTTTTTTCTTCGTGAACAGCAAATCGGTTTTGTGCTTGGTGCAATGGGATTTTTTATGGCGATCACGCACATCCCAAGCGGACATCTCGCAGATCGAATCGGGCGGAAGCCGCTGCTGGTGACTGCCTGGGCGCTTGGATTTTTTTCCACGCTGGTGATGGCAATCGCGACACGCCTGCCTTTGTATTTGGCCGGCATATTTATTTATGGGCTGACCACTTTTGTTTCTTCACCCTTAAGCAGCTATGTCGCTATGGCACGCGGTAAGTGGGCGGTGGGAACTGCGCTTTCGTTAATATCAGCGACATTTAATATCGGTATGGCGCTGGGTCCCATTACAGGCGGATGGATCGGCGAGCATTATGGAATGCGCGCGAGTTATCTTGTTGCCGCGGGTATATTTTTCTTTTCATCCATGCCGATTCTTTTTATTGAACCGCAGCCGGTCATTAACCATGATATTGAATCGCCGCCTGTTAACTTGTGGAACAACACGAGATTTGTTTCGTTTTTGGCTGTGATCGGACTGGCGGTCTTTTCCATGTATCTGGCACAGCCGTTGACCCCGAACTTTTTGAAGGATGTGCGTCACCTTTCATTGAGCGATACGGGTTGGGTTTTTTCGGCGGGCGCGTTGGGTAACGCGTTGTTGACCGTTGGATTAAGCCGTTTCAACCCGCGTTATGGATTTATCGTTGCGCAGGCGCTGGTTATTTTGTTTGCCTTGTTTATCTGGCAGGGCGCGGGGCTGCCGATATTTATGCTCGGATATTTTCTGCTCGGCGGATTTCGCGCGGCGCGTCCGATGGCGCAGGCGCAGGCGCGCGAGTTGGTGCACGATTCGCAAATGGGATTGGCGTTTGGTACACTCGAAACCGTAACCGCGATCATCTTTATCTTTGTGCCGCCGCTCGCTGGTTTTATCTTTGAGCGTGATCCATTCTTTATCTATCCGCTGGCGATTGGCTTGATCGCCATTTCAATTGCCGGCAGTTTTATTTATTCTTCACGGAAGGTGACCCATGCTTGAGATTGTCTCTTTTACACTTGGACCGGCGCAGACGAATGCGTATCTTGTCGCTGATCCCGAAACGAAGGATGCCGTTGTGATCGACCCTGCGTGGGATGGTCATATCATCCTCAAAGCCGCGCAGGATCGCGGATGGCGGATCGGTCATTTGTGGTATACGCACGCGCATTTTGATCATATCGGCGGGGCGGGCGCAATCGCGGACGCGCTGAATCCGCTCCCGCTTGTGGCGCTGCATCCCGATGATCATGTCCTCTGGCGCGCGGGCGGCGGCGGCGCGATCTTCGGTTTTGATATTGATCCCGGCCCCGAACCGACAATTGATTTTACACACGGGCAAATCCTCAAACTCGGCTCGAACGAATTTGAGGTGCGTTATACGCCCGGACATACCAAAGGTCATTGTGTGTTGTATGTTGCCAAAGAAAATATTTGTTTTTGCGGCGATCTTATTTTCAACGGCAGCGTCGGCCGCACCGACCTGCCCGGCGGAGATTGGGCAACTTTGGAAAACAGTATCCGCACGCAAATATTCACCATGCCCAATGAAACGCGTTTGTTATCGGGTCATGGTTCCGAAACAACAGTGGGGGCTGAGAAGGTTGGTAATCCGTTTGTAAGCATGTAGATTGTGGTTTCCCCTTAAAGTAAATTTTGAAAATAAAAAAACCGGATGAGTTGATCATCCGGTTTTTTTATTATTTTTGATCGAGATACTTCAACCCCGAACCCGTGTTGAACATCACCACGCTCTCATCGGGGTGGATCCATTTCTGCGCGATCAGTTTCTTGATCGCGGCGAGCGTGGCCGCGCCTTCGGGGGCGGCAAAAATTCCCTCCGCTCTTGCCAGTTCTTTTTGTGATTCTGTAATCTCTGCGTCACTGACAGCAATGGCTGTGCCTTTGCTCTCATATATGTTTTCAAGAATAAGATTGTCCGCAAAACTTTTTGGCACGCGCAAGCCTGAGGCAAGTGTTTGCGCGTTGATCCAAAAATCGCAGAAGGTGGCGTGCTTCTCAAAGGCTCTGACCACGGGCGCGCAGCCTTCGGCTTGCACCGAAACCATGCGCGGACGTTTTGTATTTTCCAGCCAGCCGAGCGATTCCAGCTCTTCAAAGGCTTTCCACATGCCGACAAGCCCCGTGCCGCCGCCGGTGGGGTAGATGATCACATCGGGCAGAGTCCAGTTAAAGGATTCCGCCAGCTCGTAGCCCATGATTTTTTTGCCTTCCATGCGATACGGCTCTTTGAATGTGGAGAGATCGAACCAGCCTTCTTCCAGCGCTTTTACGCCCGCCATGCCCGCCGCGTCGCTGATGAGGCCATCCACGAGGATCACTTTCGCGCCCACAATGCGGCTTTCTTCGATGTTCGCGTTGGGTGTATCTTTGGGCATGTAGATCAGCGCTTCCATATTTGCGCGCGCGGCGTAGGCCGCCATCGCTCCGCCTGCGTTACCGGCAGTGGGAATGATAATTTTTTTAATTCCGAGTTCTTTTGCTTTCGACACCGCGGAGGATAATCCGCGCGCCTTGAATGACCCCGTTGGATTGCTGCTTTCATCTTTTACGAATAGATTGTTTAAACCGAGCGCCCCCCCTAATTGTGGAAGATGTAATATCGCGGCATCCCCTTCACCTAAGGTGACCATATTTTTTGTTTCGCGAACCGGCAGGAACTCGTGCCAGCGCCACATGCCTTTTAGTCGCCTGGAAATTTCATCCCTGTCCACATGTTTACGCGCGGCATTAAGATCATAATTTACCAGCAGCGGAGATTGGCAATCCGGGCAAAAGGTGTGAATTTCATTTGCTGAATATGTTTTTCCGCACCCTGAGCATTGTATGTCGGTAAGGTAGGTAACAGCGGTTTTGCTTTCGTTTTGTTTTAGCATGGCAACATTTATTGTTTCGGTCCCATAGGAGAGGGGACAAATGCCTCCACCCGCGCCCATAGCTCGCGGATATTGATCGGTTTGGACATATACACATCACAACCGGCGGATAGCGCTTTTTCTGCATCACCCTTGAGCGCGTTGGCAGTGACGGCGATGATCGGTACATAGCTCAATGATTTCTTGGCGCTGCTGCTGCGGATGCGGCGGGCGACTTCGTAACCGTCAATATCCGGCAGGTTGATATCCAGCAGGATCAAATCGATTTCTTCCGCTTCCGCTGTACTCACTCCGAGGACACCCGTCATGGCTTGTAATAATTTGTACCCGCGCGATTCAAGCGCGCGTTTGACCAGCATCATATTATCCGGATTGTCTTCAATGTATAAAATATTAATTCCCATGATCGATAATTCTCCTTTAGGCTCCGTTTTTATCTTCAATGACATTGATCACTTTATCTACGAATTTGCGCGTGGGTAATGAGCCTTTTTGGTAGAGAGCTTCAATGTGCCCATTGAGTCGTTGGCGCTCATCGGCGGTAATATCTTTTGCACTGACAACCACAATGGGAATATCCTTCGTGCGCGGGTCGAGTTTTAATTCTTCCACAAAACCAAATCCGTCGATGCCTGGCATGGTCAGGTCGCTGACGATCAGGTCGGGCAGGTGCTGGCGCGCCATGGCGAGTCCTTCCCAGCCGTCTTTGGCATGATAGACGCGGTATGACTTTTTACCTTCCAACAGTCTGCGGATGAGCAGCGCGTCATCGGCGTTATCGTCTACCAGTAAAACAGTGGTGGCTTTCTCATCGAGGTTTTCCAGCGCGGCTTGCAGGCCTTCCTGCGGGGCAGCGGTTTGATCTTTGCTGAGGTGAACATCCACAGCCCATTGGTCGCCGAGGACATGCTTTTCAACGGGGAATGTGTGGCCAGTGCAGTTTACCACCACAGTCTCGTCCTTGCCGATCGTTGTTTCAAGGAGCATTTTTTGCAAACCGGCAAACGCAACTGAAGTTGCCGGTTCTACTGCCATGCCTTCGCTTTTGGCGAGTGCGCGCATTGCGTCAAAGGCTGCGGCGTCTGTCACCGATTCCATTGTACCGCCGTGCTGTTTGAGAACTTTGTATAAATAGGTGTAGGTCTTGCCGGGGTCGCCGGTGGAGAGGATGATGATGCGCGTATCTGGAATTTCGGGGTCGGCGATTTCTTTATCGGCTTTGAAGGCTTTAACCATCGGCGAGCAGCCTTCGGTTTGAATGATGGCAATCTTGGGGATGCGGTTGATCAGGCCCATGTCGAACATTTCTTTGAAGCCGTGATACACGCCCAGCGGTCCCATGCCGCCGCTGACGGCCTGGATGTACCAATCGGGTGCTTTCCAGCCGAGTTGTTCCACGATCTCATACGCGATGGTCTTCATCGATTCGCGGGCGGGAATGGAACTTGCGCCGCGATCCAAATGTAAATGCCGGCGCTGTGCAAATTGACCTGCGATCTGTTTTGTCTGATCGTAATTGCCGCTGACGCGAATCACTTCCGCGCCGAATAATGCGGCCTCGCGCAGTTTTTCCTGTGGCACGAGGCTGGTCATAAAGACCCAAAGTTTGATTCCGCCACGCGCGCAGGCTGCCGCATAAGCAACCGCTGCATTCCCTGTGGATGCGATGACAGCTTCGCGGATGCCGTTCTCGTTCATGGCTGCAACAGCGACCGCGGCTTGGCGATCCTTGAAGGAGCTCGTCGGTCCGTAGCGTTCATCTTTGAAGTAAACACGATCATGCCCGAGTTGAGTCGCGAAGCGCTGCGATAGCCACAGCGGAGTTCCACCCGCGGGGTAAAGATCCAACACGGAGGGATTTTCGAGCGGCAGGACATCCTGAAAGCGCCACAAATTATTGGTGGGGCGGTTGGGTAATCCGCGCAGGATACTCCGCTTGAAATCTTCGTAATCGTATTTGGCTTCAAGCCATTGCGATTCGCATTTTTTGCAAATGGCAGGCACGAAGGGTTCATAGGGCTGTTGATTGCCGCAGACGACGCATTGGAGATAATTTACTTTTGCCATGGCTTTATTTTACCTTGGGTTTCTCTTCATCTTCTTTAATTTTTGCTTCGATGGGCAGGAAAACGTAAAAGACCGAACCTTCGCCTTCTACGCCCGTGCTTTCAGCCCACAGGCGGCCGCTGTGCATTTCGATCAGGCGGCGGCTGATGGGCAAGCCCAAACCGGTGCCGCCGACTTTACGCGTGGTGGTGGTATCCACCTGCGTGAATTCCTGGAAGACGGCTTCGAGATGATCGTGCGGGATGCCGAGGCCTGTATCTTTTACGCTGATCAGTACGCTGTTTTCTTCGCGCGTCACGTGGATGGCGATCTTGCCGTGCTCGGTGAATTTGATCGAGTTGTTGATCAGGTTGATCATCACCTGGCGGATGCGGATCTTATCGGCGTTGATGTCCACTTCGTGATCTGAATCGGGGTCAATGAAGAGCGCGAGATTCTTTTCACTTGCCATCGGGGATGTGATGCTGGTAACTTCCTCGATGATTTCTTGCAAGTTGAATTTCTCGATGTTGAGATTCATCTTACCAGATTCGATCTTTGCCATATCCAACACGTCGTTGATTAAGTGTAACAAGTGCTGTCCGTTTTTGTAGATTAACCCAAGGTCGTTGCTCATGTTTTCGGTAAGCGGGCCGTCGAGTTCTTCGAGCATTACGTCTGCAAAGCCGAGGATCGAGTTCAACGGGGTGCGTAACTCATGCGACATGTTGGCGAGGAAGGATGATTTGAGGCGGTCTAACTCGCGCAATTGCGCCACAGTTGCAGACTGTTCTGCATATAGGCGGGCGTTTTGCAAGGCGATGGCAATTTGAACGGCAAGCGTGGTGTAGATGTTGGCGTCTTCTTCGCTGAAGTGGCCTGTCAGATCTGATTGCACATCAAATACGCCGATCATTTTATCGCCTACGATCATGGGTATAGCCATTTCTGAGCGCGTATTGGGCAGCAGGATGTTTGGCAGGTAATCGCTTTCTGTGAGCACATCGTTCACAATGATCGCTTTTCTTTCGCGCGCAGCGTGAATGACAACGGATTGTTTTGTATCCATGGAGATCGCGTGCCCGGTTGCCGCCATTTGGCGGCCAGCTTCGCCTGAGCCTGCCGTAAGAAGCAGAGTATTCCATGCTTCATCTGCAAGGTAGATGTGCGCGTGATAAAGGTTAAAGCGTTCTTTGGTTAAGTCCACCACTTGTTGCAGCAATTCGTTCGGGTCCAGCACGGTGGATGCTGTTGTGCTCAGGGCTGCGACCGTGCCTAATTCGCGGGCGCGCTTTTCGTTCAATTCAAAAAGACGCAAGTTTTCGATATGAATGCTAACTTGTTCGGCAATGTTGCCGGCTAATTGAAGCGCTGCAGGTTGGACATCCTTCAAGCCCGCCACAGTCAGTTGCCCAATGGATTCGCCGCGTACCAGCAGGGGCTGCTCAAAGGATATGTTGTCCGGGATATCAGTATAAGGTTTCACTTGTATAGAATCGTAGGCAAATCTCAAGCCTTCAGGTTTTTGATTGTTAAAAGACTGCCAATTTTCACGAGTTAGGAGACGCGTGGCTTCTTCTGCGTTGGCGCGCGCGCGCGAGGCTTCTGCCAGCAGGCGCAAGCTTTCCACTTGTTGCGAAATTTGGCGCGCAACAATCGTGACCATTGCTTTATCTTCATTGGTCAATGGGCGCGCCGGGTCTGTTTTAAGAAAAAGCCTGCCGACTTGTTCGTCCAGCACGTTGACCGTTTCTTCAAAATCATGTTGATCCGGAGCCGCCTGGCTAAAAGCAACCACAGAGGTTTGGTCATATGCATAGCCAATGCGTTCGCTGTTACGAATGCCGTCCATAAAGGATTCCCAGTTTTGATGGGTGAACTGACGATTGGCAGCTTGTGATTCGGCGCGTGCGCGTTCGGTTGCGGCAAGCAAACGCAGGTTTTGAATTTGCAATGATACTTGTTGGGCAACCGCATTTGCCAGGTTTGTCTCTTCAGTTGACCATACATGCTCGGAAGGCGGTTCAAGTTGTAACTCTCCGATCGTCTTTCCGCTGGCTGTCAGGGGCGCATTGATGCTGTTTTCTGTTTTTTGGGATGCAAAAGTAGTCATCTGTAAAGCTAGCAGGTTTTCATTTTGATACGAGTAACCAACTTGTTCCTGTTCGTAAATAATGGGCGCTGTTGCAGAGACTTTTACCTCCTCTGTTATTGAGGGAGCGATTGTTTCTGCGGATGCGGCGCGCATTTTACTTTCCTGCAGATTCGCTTCCAATTCAAGAATGCGCGCGTTCAGCGCTTCAATTTCACGCCGCCGCTCGATTTCCTGATCTATAAAAAATTCGAACGCCGCATGCTTTCCAATATCCACAATCGGCTGGTTTTCAATCGGCTGATTCTCGATCCGTTTTATATCTGCAAGCAGGTTTTCAATTCTTTTATTGGGTTTTGCGCCCGCATACGTTTCAGTGGATTCATCAGGTTTTTTAGCGGCAAGTATTTCAACCGGTTTGGCGGTTTTTTTAACAGCGCGTGTTTTAACTGCTTTGCCCGGTTTTTTAGAAACAGGCGTTTCAACCGGTTTAGTTAATTTTTTATCAGGACGCGCCCCTGCCAACTCGGCGGGTTTATTAGGAGGCATAAGTGATTTTTTCATGGAGGCCTGCTTGCGCTTATTTCTTATCTTTCATGCTGAGTTGGGCAATGGTCATGGGGGCGCCCAATGCATTGCCGAGTTCGCGCGCGGCAATTTGAAGCACGGCTTCCACGGTGGTGGCGCTTTGAATCTTTTGACTAATAAGATTCAGCGTGGCTTCGCGCTCTGCTTGAAGCTGTGTTTCTTTAAAGCGTTCAGCCAGCAGGGTTTCGTCTTTTTTACGCTGAGTGATATCTGTACGGATGGCGATGTATTGATACGGCTTGCCTTCTTCGTTCAGGAAGGGCACGATGGTGGTATCTACCCAATAGAGTGAGCCGTCTTTGGCTTTGTTGTGCAGTTCGCCGTGGAATACCTTGCCGTTGGCGATAGTTGTCCACAAATTGCGGATGAACTCTTTGGGATGGTAGCCAGAATTCAAAATGCGGTGATCCTGACCGAGCAGTTCTTCACGCGTATATTTGGAGATTTCCACGAACTTGTCGTTCACATAAGTGATCTTGCCCGTCACATCTGTAATAGCCACAATGGAGTGCTGGTCGAGGGCGAAGCGTTGGCTGTCCAGAGCTTTGAGAGATTGCTCAACTTGCTCAACTGAATTGATGTTTTGGAGAGCGACGGCGATCTGACGCGAGAGCGTGATCTGGATTGCGATATCTTCATCGGAGAAGCGCTCAACAATATCGCTTTGCACATCAAGAACGCCTAGCACGGTATCGCCGATAAGAATTGGGATAGCCATTTCAGAACGCGTATTCGGCAGGAGCGGATTCGCGAGGAAGTCGGCTTCTCTGGTCACGTCATTGGAGATCGCGCCTTGTTTTGTACGGGCTGCGCGCGCAACCAGCGAGCGTTCTGCATCCAGCATGATGAAGCGTTTCTCACTAACCATTTGCTTACCAACTTCGCCTGCGCCTGCGCTGAGGACTAATCTTGTTTTGCTGTCATCAAGCAGATAAACATGCGAGTGATACAAACCAAAGCGCTCTTTTGTAAGATCGGACATACTTTGAAGCAATTCCCGGGCATTCGTAGCCAGAGACGATTGAGTTGAGATTTCCGCAACCACCTGTAAATCGGTGGCGCGTTTCGCGGTGAATTCCTCGTCTTTTTTACGCTGGGTGATATCGGTACGAATGGCAACATATTGATAGGGTTTGCCGTCCTCATTCATGAAGGGCACGATGGTGGTATCCACCCAGTAAAGTGAGCCGTCTTTGGCTTTGTTGTGCAGCTCGCCATGGAACACTTTCCCATTGGCGATGGTGACCCACAAATTGCGAATAAATTCCTTGGGGTGATAGCCGGAGTTAAGGATGCGGTGATCCTGCCCGAGCAATTCTTCACGCGAGTATTTGGAGATCTCGACAAACTTATCATTGACGTAGGTGATCTTGCCAGCCACGTCAGTAAAAGCCACAATGGAATGTTGATCCAACGCGAATTTCAAACTTTCCAGTTCGCGGTTGACGTTTTCCTGTTGACCGTTACCGTTACCATTACCGTTGTTGTTGGGTAACTGAACTTTTGATACAGGTGTTTGAAAATTAGTCATTGTAAAACTCCTTTAAAAGCATCAAGAATAGGATTAAGATGCGGCTAAGATCGGCAGCGAAACGCTAAAGCGCGTGCCTTGATCTACTTTACTATCTACAATAATTTGTCCGCCGTGCTGCTCGGTAATGGATTTGACGATCGCCAGCCCGAGCCCGTTGCCTTCCATTTCAATGTTCTTGCCTTCGCGCACGCGGTAGAAGCGGTCAAAAATAAAAGGCAGATCGGCGGCGGGAATGCCAAAGCCGGTGTCCTGCACATCCACTTGAATATTTTCTTTTTGAACTTTTATCTTAATTACGATTTTCCCACCCAGCGGCGTGTACTTAATCGCATTGCCAACCAGATTGCGGAATAGCTGCTTCAATTGCAGCGAGTCGCCGTTGACTTGCGCGTTCTCTTTTAATATGGCGAAGTCAAAGGTTTGCTCTTTGGCACTTGCTTGCAGGCTAAATTCATCGGCTACGGTGGCGAGCAGTGCGCTCATCTCAACGGGGATATATTTTTGCGCGGCTTTCAGGTCTACTTGCACGAGTGACAGCATGTTCTGCACCAGTTCATGCATGTTCTTGCCTGCGTGTTGAATTCGATGCACAAAATCAGTTTGCATGTCGGTCAGCGGTCCCGACTGAAGCAGCATCTGGCTGTAGCCTACAATGGATGTCAGCGGGTTTTTCAGGTCATGCGAAGCCGTGGCAATGAATTCATTCTTAACCCGATCCACATCCTTGAAGTGCGTTACGTCCTGCAAGACAGCCACGCAGCCGCCGCCTTCGATGGGGGTCAGTAAGACCGTGAAGGTGCGTCCATCGGGCCAGGTGACCTCGCCTGTTTTTGATTTGTTGGAAACATTCACCTGTTCCAGAAGATCGATCAACTTGTCGTAACCGCCTTTGCGCGCCAGCGGCATGTTGAGTTTTGTCTCATAATCTGTAAATAGTTTTTCGCCAGCCGGGTTTAAAAGTTTGAGGCAATCATCGCCGTCGAACATCAAGATGGCATTTGCCGCGCTCTGCAAAACTGCCGAGAGACGCTGCTGTTCCTTTGCCACATCTGCATATAAGCGCGCATTCTCCAACGCGATTGCCGCCTGTCCGCTGATTGCCTGCAAAAGCAATAAATGTTCCGGTGCAAAATAATTTTCGTCTTCATGCGCCAGTACCAACAGCCCGAGCAGGGTGTTGCGCCCAAACATTGGGACAATGACCACCGAATGCAGCAGATTAACCTGCCCTGCCTGCCAGCGCTCATCTTTAAGCGTATCGCCGATGATCAATCCCTGGCGACTCTCTTGAATGCTTTCCAGGAATCCGTCGAGTTTCGGAAAATCCATTTCAATATCGGAGGTTGAATAACTTTTTTTGACGGGAACGCCGCCCGGGTTCATGATCAGGATATGTCCCGAAATTGCTCCGAGGGTTTCCACAGAGCGGCGAAGCACAATGGTGACTAATTCGCTGATATTAAGACGCGCGCTTAATTCCCTGCCGATTTCGGGCAAAATGCCCAACTCGCGGTTGCGGCGGCGGATGACATCCTCCGCTTCTTTTACGCGCAGTTTGGTGCGGATGCGCGCCATCAGCTCGTGGCGGTCGAATGGCTTGGTGACGTAATCATCCGCGCCGAGGTTTAACCCCGACTGCACGTCGGATGAGTCGAGCCGCGCGGCGGTGAGGATGATTACCGGAATATAGCTAACCGCTGGGTCGGCGCGGACTTCTGCCAGCACGGTGAAGCCGTCTTTGTGCGGCATATCCACGTCCAGCAAAACGAGGTCGGGCAGTTCATCGTGGATCTTGTCCAGCGTTTCAAGTCCGTCTCGCGCGATGACGCACTCGTAGCCTTCATATTCCAGATAACGTGTTAATAAGGTCACATTATCGGGTCTGTCATCTGCCACGAGTATCTTGAATTTTTTCTTGGCTGCCACCAATTTATTTGCGGGGCGCGTTGAGTGCTTCATTTCTTCAATGGCGTGGGCGGCGATCTGGCAGATCCGCTCTGGGCGCACGGGCTTGATGATGACTTCGTTTACTTTCAAGCGGTGCGCGGTGACCTTCAACCCGGGCACGTCGTAAGCGGTGACAAGGTAGGTGTAGGCGGGTTTTCCGGTGGGATGCTTTTGCATCTTTTCGATCAATTCCAACCCGGTCATTTCGGGCATGATCATATCGGTGAACAGAATATCCACGCCGCTGCCTTTGATCTTTTCGAGCGCATCATGTCCGCTTGTGGCCGATAAGACATTTACACTCGCTCCAAGCTGGGTGAGTGCGCGCGCGAGGGTTGCTGCGGTGTTGGGATGGTCGTCCACGACAAGGATGCGGATGGGGTTTGCATTTGTGGGGGAGGATTCTGGGGTTGTCATTACTCGTATTTTCAGGGATAACCGTTTTTTCAACGATGGACATGTGAGTAGAATAGTTGGTAAAAGTTGGTAACCTAAGGTAAGTTGTAAACAAATTGTTATTTGTAACTACTTTGACAATGTCAAGTTACAGTGTCTTTTTCTTGCTGTTTTCGCAAACGAGATTTACGAGAGCGGGTGCGATTGGTCAGGTGTTTGACAACCAAG
>VFKN01000095.1 GCA_009885525.1 Anaerolineaceae bacterium
ACATTATCCTTTTCTAAAGTCGAGTATATGCATCATCTTGTGACTCGCTGGTTCATTGTTGAGTACAACTTGGCAATTACCCATAATCATGTACTTTGAGCCACTACCCATAAGGATAGGGTTTATATAAACTGCTCACCCATTCCAAGACATTGCCAGCCATGTCTTGTATACCGTAAGGACTTTTTCCGCTTGCGTAACTGCCAACGGGATCTGTATCAAATTTGCATCCATAAAGATTGGCTTTATCGCAGCTGATATCTTCGCCCCAGGGATAAGTTCTCCCAACCGTGCCGCTTGCGGCTTTTTCCCATTCGGCTTCGGTAGGCAATCGGGCACCACGCCATTCGCAGTAGTTTTGCGCCATATTCCAATCCTCATACACAACGGGATGTTCAGCATACTTTGAATCGCGATACTTATCTGTACTGCTTGGTAATTTACATATTCCATCATCCACGCATGTTTTATATTCAGCGTTGGTAACTTCGTAAATATCCATGTAATAATCATCAAGATAAACTTCGTGAACAGGTTTTTCATCTGGATCGCCATTATCACTTCCCATCGTGAATGTCCCTGCTGGGACAAGGTTCATCCTAATCCCTTTTGCATCAGTAATTGCAATTTCAGTCGGCAAGGGCGTTATGGTGGGAGTAAAAACTGGTGTCTTGGTTTTAGTCGGCAAAACGGGAGTCAATGTCAAAGTCGGCGGGGGAGGTGTAAAAGTCTGTATAAAAGTTGAAGTAGATGTAGGGATGGAAGTTGGAAATTCCATTTGGCTCAAATAATTTACAAAGCGGGGAACACCAACCACAAACACAGTCACCAAGAAGGCGAAGATTCCCAAGAAAACCCTGAAGACAATTTTCGGGTCAATGTTTAGTTGGGGCATTTTTCGCGGTGTCGGTTTTGGCGCAGGTTTCTTTTCAACAGTCTCGGGCTTTTTTGCCGCAGGTTTTTTAACGGGCGAAGTAAAACTGCCCAACCAACTCTTTTTCGATTGCAGCTCCGCCCCAATTTTCTGGGCGCGCAAACGCAAGGCGCGCATTAAGAATTCATAGCCTCGATCTTCAAATAAATCCACGCCATGAAAACGTCGCAGGCTTTCGAGATAATCACATTCCTCTAA
Source organism: Anaerolineaceae bacterium (assembly GCA_009885525.1). Taxonomy (GTDB): domain Bacteria; phylum Chloroflexota; class Anaerolineae; order Anaerolineales; family Villigracilaceae; genus Villigracilis. The sequence goes on from VFKN01000095.1 coordinate 1,133, forward strand.
ACGTGCAGGAATAATAAATATCTCGCCTTCGGGCTGTAAGCTGGCTTCTTCCAAAGCAGCCCTCACTTCATTTTGGCGGTATCCCTTTTGGTTAAATTGTCTGGAAAGGCAGACGATCACAATGTCACTTTCGCGCACGGCTTTACGAATTTCAAAATCCCAATCCTGACCGGCGATGATGTTCTCTTTATCCAGCCATGCGTCCACGCCATCAGATTTCAGGCGCGCATACAAGGCGCGAACCTCCGCCGCATCCGAATGCGCATGGCAGAGAAATACTTTCAAGGGGCGTTTGGGGTTATCGGTCATTAGGGTTTCCCGCTGGGAAATTTTCTACAATTATACGCCCTCCCTGTTTACGTGTGTACCTGTTTACTTATCCACAGGTATAATTATTCTAACGAGGTGAACCATGACGATCATGCTTGAAATCCCCGATTCTGTAGTGTTGGCAATGCGCCTGCCGCGTAAAGAGCAATCGCGCCAATTGAAAACGGAACTTGCGCTCAGTTTATACGCGCAGGGTATTCTTTCCTTTGGAAAAGCCTGCGAACTGGCAGAAACCACGAAAATTGAATTTGGAATCCTATTAGGCAAACGCAATATTCCGCGCCAATATGATGAGCAGGATCTACAGGACGATTTAGCGTATGCCAGTCGTTAGCGATACATCACCCATTCTTGGCCTCTCCGCGATTGGGCATCTTGAATTGCTTCAAGAACAATTTGAAGAGGTTTTAATTCCGCAAGCTGTTTTGGCAGAATTGAAAGTGGGAACAGACTATCACGGAACAGATGCCATTCAAAAAGCATTAAATGATGGCTGGCTCAAGCTCAAAACAAACCGCTTGCCCGATCATTATCTTTGGAATTGGATAAAGGGGAATCTGAAGCAATCACACTGGCAATGGATTTGGGCGTGGAAATGATCGTAATGGATGAACGGATCGGACGCGAGCACGCAAAAGCCTTAGGATTAAAAACTGTGGGCATTCTTGGTGTGTTATTAAATGCAAAGAAACATGGAAAAATCGACTCAATTAGTGACGCCATGAAATCACTACGTCGGGAAATTGGTTTCTTTATTTCAGATCACCTGTACCAGCAAATTTTGAAACAAGCAAATGAAACAGAATAGTTCACTGGAACAAACCGCCCCATGACCCGTATCCTCATCACCGGCGCAAGCGGATTGCTTGGCATTAATCTCGCACAAGAAATGATGACCCAACATGAAATCATCGGCGTGGATCGCGGAAAATTGATCAACGCGCCGTTTAAGGTTTTGAAAGCGGATTTATCTAACTCACGCAGCATGGATTCCATCCTCGATGCTGAGCAGCCCGCGTGGCTGATCAACTGCGCGGCGCTGGCTGATCTCGAAGCATGTGAGCACGACCCCGATTCTGCGCGGCGCCTCAATATTGACCTGCCGGCACAGCTCGCAAAATCCTGCAAGGCGCGTGATGTTTCATTTGTCCACATCTCTACGGATGCGGTTTTTGACGGCGATAAAGACGGCGCGTATACCGAAGACGATGCGCCGAATCCGCGTGGGGTGTATTCTCAAACCAAGTTGGAAGGCGAAAATATTGTATTAAGTGAAAATCCGCGCGCGCTCGTGGCGCGAGTCAACTTCTATGGGTGGAGTCTTGGCGGGCGGAGAAGTCTCGCGGAATTCTTCGTCAACAATTTGATGGATCACAAAAACATAAGCGGCTTCACCGATGTGATCTTCTGCCCGATGCTGGTCAACGACACGGCGCGCACGCTGGTCAAGATGCTGGAGAAAAAATTATCGGGCTTGTATCATCTCGTCGGCACGCAGGCGATGAGTAAATATCAGTTTGGCGTGGAAATCGCGCGCAAGTTCAAATTGGAGGAAGGCAATATCGCACCGAAGTCGGTCCTCTCTTCGAGCCTGACTGCGCGGCGTTCCCACAACTTATGGCTTTCTACCCACAAGTTATCCACCGCGCTGGGCGGGGCTCTCCCCAGTTTTTCCACAGGTTTAAATGAGTTTTATGCACAGCACCAACAGGGTTATCCACAGAAAATACGGAGTTATCAACAGGGGGCAGGTTGAAAGTTACAAGTTACAAGTAGCAGGTTTTCCACAGACTTTCAACCTTAAACCTTCAACATTAAACTTTCACCCCAAAGAGGAATCATGGACATAAAATTTGGAAAACACACCATTGGATTAAACCACCCGACCTATTTCATCGCGGATATAGCCGCCAACCACGATGGCGATATGGAGCGCGCCAAGCAGCTTATCCGCCTCGCGAAAGAAGCCGGCGCGGATGCGGCGAAGTTCCAGAATTTCGACGCGCCGAAGATCGTCTCGGACTATGGATTCAAATCCATGAACGGCGGGCAGGTCAGTCATCAAGCCGCGTGGAAGAAATCCGTTTTTGAAGTATACAAAGGCGCGTCGATTCCATTTGACTGGTCAATGACTTTGGTCGAGGAATGTAACGAAGCCGGCATTGATTATTTCTCCTCGCCCTATGATTTCGAGGCGATTGATTTTCTCGACCAATATGTTGAAGTCTACAAGGCTGGTTCCGGCGAAATTGATTGGATCGAAGCGTTGGAACGCATGGCGGGCAAAGGCAAGCCGTTCTTTATCGCCACGGGCGCAGCCACGATTGGCGAAGTGCAAAAAGCGGTGCACGCGATTCTAAAGATCAACAAGCAATTGGTCTTGATGCAATGCAATACCAATTACACCGCCAGCCCAAATAATTACGATCACCTGCATGTGAATGTTTTAAAAACTTATGCGACCATGTTCCCGGATGTGATTCTCGGCTTGTCGGATCATACCCACTCTGTCGCGCCGGTTTTGGGAGCGGTGACGCTCGGCGCGCGCGTGATCGAGCGTCACTTCACAGACAGCAACGAGCGCGAAGGTCCCGACCACAAATTTGCGATGAATCCCGAAAACTGGGCGAAGATGGTGGAAGAGACGCGTCTGCTCGAACGCTCACTCGGCAGCCCCGATAAATTCATCGCGGATAATGAACAGGAAACGCAGATCGTTCAGCGTCGCTGTTTACGCGCCGCGCGCGAAATTAAAGCCGGTGAAGTTTTCACCCGCGAGATGATCGATGTGCTGCGCCCCGCGACTCCCGGCGCGATCAAGCCCGATCAGATTCAAAATGTGATCGGCACCAAAGCGCTGACCGATATGCCGCTCGGCAAAGAATTGCGCTGGACGGATCTGGGAGCGTAAAACCTATCACTCCACCCATAATCGCCATTTTTGAAACAAGATATAATTCTGCAAGAAAGAAGAGGTAAATATGAATTATGCAGAAATTGAAGACCTCGCCCGTAAACTATCTCCACAAGATCGAATTCGACTTGCGGAAAGTTTGTTGCGCTCCCTGCGCTTAAAAAATCAAAAGTCTGCTCCAAAGAGAAGTCCAACTGGCAAATTGATAGTTACAAAACAATCAGCGTTGCATAGCGTATTAGGCATGTTGCACGTGGAAAATGAAGACGCTCCAACAGATAATCAAATAAAAAGTATGACGGTTGAGTATTTAATGGAGAAATATTCTTAATGCGCGCACTAGTGGATACAAATATTCTTTTGGATGTGTTTTTACAGCGTGACGAGTTTTTACCCGATTCAATGGACATTTGGCTCGCTAATGAACAGGGTCTGTTTACAGGCTATATTTCAGCGATGACGCCTGTAAACATTTATTACATAGCGCGGAAGACCTTGCAAGATAAAAATGAAGCGCGTAATCTTATTTCTAAAATTCTTGGGTTATTTGAAATTTGCGCTTTGACAAAATCAGAATTACAAGATGCCCTTACGCTCCCTTTCGCCGATTATGAAGACGCAGTGCAAACAGCCAGCGCAAAAACAGAGAATTTAGACGCGATTGTCACGCGCAACAAAAACGACTTTGCCAGCGCGACAATTCCTGTTTATTCGCCATCAGAGTTTTTGCAATTGCTATCAAAATAAAATAATCTGAGGGGATATTTAATGATTTCACTATGAAAATAATCTTCTTCTCCCTCGGCTATTCCACCCATGATTACCGTTTTCTCAAAGCAATTTCTGAGAACGGGCATGAGGTGTTCTTTGTTCAACTTGAAGGCAATACACGGCAAGTTGAAAGCCGCTCTGTGCCTGAGAATGTCCATCAGGTCATCTGGAAAGGCGGGCGCGAGCCGTTCAAGTGGAGCAATTTACTCAAATTGACTTTAGACTTTCGACGCGTGGTCAAAGAGATCAAGCCGGATATTATTCACGCAGGTCCAATTCAAACCTGCGCGTTCATTGCTGTGCTTTCGGGGTTTCGTCCCATTCTCACCATGTCGTGGGGATTTGACTTGATGGATGATGTGCATAAAAGCAAGTGGATGGAATGGGTTACAGGTTACACGTTGAAACGTTCAAAGTTTTTCACGAGCGATGCAAACGTTACAAGAGACATGGCTGTGCAATATGGAATGAATCCAGAAAAGACAGTCGTCTTCCCATGGGGCGTTGACCTCGAACATTTCAAGCAAGTCAATCGTAAATCTGAAATCGTAAATCGTAAATCGTTTACGCTCTTCTGCAACCGCTCATGGGAAATCCGCTACGGCATGGATACCCTCGCACGCGCATTTGTTAAAGTCGCGCAGCAAAAAGATAACGTGGATTTAATTTTATTAAATGGCGGCTCGCAGGCAAAATATATCCGCAACATCTTGCAAAGCGGCGGCGTGTTGGATCGCGTCACATTCGGCGGGCAGGTCTCGCAAAGCGACCTCCCGCGCTGGTATCATATGGCTGATATTTACATTTCCCCTTCGCATGTGGATGGCTCATCCGTCTCGTTGATGGAAGCGCTCGGCTGCGGGTTGCCCTGTCTCGTTTCGGATATCCCCGCGAACAAAGAATGGGTCTTCGAGAATGAGAACGGCTGGCTCTTCCGCGACGGTGACGCGGATCATCTCGCGGAGAAAATTCTCGCGGCGATGAATCAGCGGGAGAAACTCCCCGCGCTTGGCGCATTCGCTCGAAGGACGGCAGAGTCGCGTGCGGATTGGAAGAAGAATTCCGCAGTGCTGATGGATATATATAAAAATCTAATTTAATATGTCATTGCGAGGAGCGTTCTTTGCGACGAAGCAATCGCATGTCACGACGAGATTGCTTCGGGCAAAGAAGAAGAACACCCTCGTAATGACACGAGAGGAAAACATGTTAACCAAACAAGACTTACTCAAAGGCTTTGGAAAGATCAACATTCAAAGCGACACCATCGTTGTGCATACTTCATATAAATCATTGGGCGGCGTGGAAGGCGGCGTTGATACTGTCATTGACGTGATGCAGGAACTCGTCGGCAAAAATGGAACGGTGATGTTCCCCGCGTTCAACTTTCAATCGTGGACGGAGACGCATTATTTTGATGTGATTGAGACGCCATCAAAAATGGGCATGATCACGGAAACCGCGCGCCTCAGACCTGACGCGAAGCGGACTCCGCACCCGATTTATTCCTTCTCCGTATTAGGTCCGCGCGCAGATGAATTCTCCAAGACTGAAGATGTCGAAGCCTACGGGCCGAATTCTTCATTCGCGTTATTCCATAAATTAAACGCGACCATCATCAGCATTGGTTTGGATTTCAATAATTCATTTTCGATGCATCATTATATTGAATACAACGTCGGCTGTGATTATCGGCGTGTAAAAGAATTCGCGGGCGTTTACATGGGCTATGACCGTGTGCCGCAGATCAAAAAATATTCGATGTTCGTCCGCAGCCATGACCTCGTCAAAACCTACATCGTGCCGGGCATGAATGACCTGCTCCACGCGGGCGTGATCAAAGAAGTGCAAGTCGGCGCGGCAAAAGTTCACTACCTGACCGCCAATGAATTCTTTGATAACATGTCCGTCATTGTGCGCGAACATCCTGAGAAGTTGCATATTATTGAAAAGCCGAAGTATTAGAGAGCAGAGAGTAGATAAATAGAGAATAGGCTGATGATACAATTGCGGCAAGTGTAGAAAAAGAGGTAAAAATGAATATTGTTACAGTTAATGAGGCGAAACGCAACCTCGATTCGTTGATTCAAAAAATATTTTCGGATGCCGAGCCTGCCGTCATCACAACAGAATCGGGTCAGCAACTTGTTCTACTTTCTATGGATGAATTTAATGCATGGCAGGAAACAGCTTATTTATTGTCAAACCCAAACAACGCGGCGCACTTACGCCAATCCATTGTGGAGGCGAAAGCAGGAGAGACTTTCGAGCATATTGACTTTTGAAAAAAGTAAGTCCTAAAAGAAGGCTAAATCCCCTCTTGTTTTGGCTAAAAATGAGACTTTCAATTTTCAAAAATCAATAAGTTGATTGAACCATGAGAATTGTCTTTACGAAATCTGCATGGGAAGATTACCTATGGTATCAAGAACAAGACCGCCAATTATTAAAGCGGGTCAATCAATTGATTAAAGACACATTGAGAACGCCTTTTGAAGGAATTGGAAAACCAGAAGCGTTGAAAGCAGATTTGGCAGGATATTGGTCGAGACGGATTAACGACGAACATCGCCTTGTGTATAGCGTAACCAAATATGAGATTGTTATCATTGCCTGTCGTTACCATTATTCAAAGTGAGACTTCCTAAATTTAGCCCACCCAGCCCGTTTTCGATGGAAGACGGGTTTTTGATAAACAGTTAAAGGAATTTTTTATGAAAAATTACACATCATTAAAATCAGTCCTTGCAGAATTTTTCCCGCTGCATCGCACTCTCGCATCCGATGACCACGACAAGACTTTGGATATCGTCGGCAGTTACATGCCCGATTCGTCCAACTACACCATCGAGACCTACACTCCGCTCGAAAAAGCGTGGACGTGGCAAGTGCCGGAACGCTATGTCGTGCATGAAGCCTATCTCGAAATTGAAGGCGGCGAGCGCGTAGTGGATTTCAAAAACAATCCGCTGCACATCGTTTCATATTCACTGCCCATTGATAAAACGCTGACCTTTGAAGAACTTCAGCCGCATTTATATTTCAACGAGAAACGTCCGCATACCATTCCGTGGGTGTTCAAATATTACGACCGTGACTGGGGATTCTGTTTGCCCAAAAATGTCTTCGACAAACTTCCGCGTGATAAAAAATATCACGCCGTGATCAAGTCCGAATTTATCACCGACCCCAAGCAGGGATTCAAAATGGCAACCGCGGTCATTCATCCCGAAGGCGGAGCGAGCGCTTCGGCGGGCGAGATCATTGTGCAGGCGCATACCTGTCACCCCGCGCAAGCCAACGATGACGGCGCGGGCGTGGTCAGCACCATTGAACTCGCGCGCCGCCTCGCGGAAAATCCGCTGCCAGCGGGTTCAATGAGCGTCCGCTTCTGGTTTGGGCCTGAGACTATTGGCACGATCGTTTATCTCTCGCACAACGAACATCTCATTCAAAATTTACGTGGTGGAATTTTCATGGAGATGACCGGCAACAAAAATAAAATTGCGTGGCATCATACGCGTCAGCATACGCATCTGCTTGATCGCATCACAAATCACGTTGTCAAAAATGCCGCGCACGACGAACGCGATTTCGCCGCCGCGCCCGCCAATGATGAACGTGTCATCAACGGCCCCGGCGTGAATGTGCCGTGCATCTCGATCAACCGCTGGCCTTATGATGAATATCACACCACCGACGACAATCTCGACATCATCCACGATGACATGCTCATCGGCGCGGCGGAAACTGCCGAGCAGATCATCCGCATGTATGCGAGCAACTACATCCCCAAGCGCACTTTCCGCGGACCTGTCTTCCTCAGCGGCAATGGTCTCTGGGTCGATTGGCGCGAAAATTGGGCGCTCAATCGCGCCATCGAAAAAATCATGATGCGCTTTGAAGGCGAAGATTCCGTCTTCGACATCGCCGAGCAGGTCGGGCTGGATTATTGGATGGTGCGCGAATACGTGGAAAAATTCCGCGCGAAAGGCTTTGTTGACGCGCTGCCGATTCCATCTGAAGCGCAGTCCGCGTAATATGAAACCAAAAATTGTAGCTATCATTCAAGGGCGGATGAGTTCATCGCGTCTGCCCGGAAAAATTCTCGCCGATATTGCCGGTCAGCCGATGATGACCCGCGTGCTGACTCGCGTTGGGCGGGCGAAAACTTTAAGCGAAGTGATCTTCGCCACCACAGTAGACGCATCTGACGACCCCGTCGCGGAGTATTGCGACTTCGCAGGCATTCCCTACATCCGCGGCAATTTGTTCGACGTGCTTGACCGTTATTATCAAGCCGCGCTCCAAGCCAAAGCGGATGTCGTTGTCCGCATCACCGCTGATTGCCCGGTCATTGATCCCGAATTAATTGATAACGTGGTAAATGCAGTGATTAGTGATCAGTTATCAGTGAACAGTGGTCAGTTTGATTTTGCAGCGAATAGACTCCCGCCCCCGTGGACGCGCACTTATCCGATTGGCTTGGATGTTGAAGTTTGTACTTTCAAGGCGTTAAAAAAAGCATGGAAAGAAGCAAAAGAGCCGCAGCACCGCGAACATGTTATGCCTTATTTTTATGAAGGCGTAAAACTGATCACTGATAACCGATCACTGCAAACTGGCATCTCCCCACGCGGATTCAACATCGCCCTCCTGCATCACACCACCGATTTCGGCGACTACCGTTGGACAGTGGATACTCCCGAAGATTTAGAATTCATGCGCCAAGTTTATTCCCGCTTCAACGGCCGCGATGATTTCACATGGAAAGAAGTTTTAGATCTCGTCCACGACGAACCCAAACTCATGGAGATCAACGCTGGTGTAGAACATAAAACTTTAAAAGATATTGATAAGCGAGCGTTGAAAGGTTAGAACGTTCAAACATTTTAACTTTCCAACTTGCCAACGAATTTCCATGCCATTGATCACTTTATTTTCCTCCCCCAAACCCTTCACCAATCCGCACATCGCGATGATTCAGCGCAACGCGATTCAATCGTGGACGTTACTTCCCGACGTGGAAGTGATTCTGCTTGGCGAAGAGAATGGTCTCGCCGAAGCCGCTAAAGAACTTGGCGTTAAGCATTTGCCAAATGTAAAACGTAATGAAAGCGGCACACCGTTGATCTCGTCCATGCTGCAACTTACGCGCGAACACGGCACAGGTGAATTGCTCTGTATCATCAACGCGGATATGATCCTCATGCCCGATTTTGTCGAAGCGGCGAGGGTATGTAGATCACGCTTACAGCGTGACAACTTCGTCGCACTCAGCCAGCGTTGGGATTATGACATTACTACTCCGCTTGAGTTTGCGGATGGATGGGAATCCGAGTTGAGAGAATCTGTGAGAAAACAGAATCAACTCCACCGTCCCGCCGGAAGCGATTTTTTCCTCTTCCCAAGATACTGCTATCAAGATATCCCCGACTTCGCAATTGGCCGCGCGGGCTGGGATAATTGGATGATCTACAAGGCGCGCACGGAAAAATATTCCGTGATTGATTGCACGCCTGCGATCATGATCGTGCATCAAAACCATGATTACGCTCATTTGCCGAACGCGAAACCGCATTACGACCACCCCGAAAGTGCGGTCAATACCCAACTCGCAGGCGGACACGCTGCGATTAGATATACGATTTTGGATTCAACGCATCAATTGACCGCAGGTGGTAAACTTTCCCGCCCAAAGATGAACTCCGCGCGTTTTCTCCGCAAGGTGGAATTATTCCTTCGCGCGATTCTTTTCTTCCTACCAGAGAATCAAATCGAAAATATCGTCCGTCCCAAACGATGGCAAAAACGAATCAAAAAGTTTTTCAAATCGTAAATCGTAAATCGAAAATCGGAAATAGATAATGCGAAAAGGTCAAAACCCCGCCAAGTTCGTTAAAGAAGTCCCGCGCCCCGAGCGGATCACGGTTGCGCTGCTGAATTACATTCCCTTCCTCAGCGGATTTTATGCCGAGGGACTCGGTGTACTAAAAGCAAGTTTGGATTCCATGCGCAAAGACGCGGGCTTGCCATTTGATTTGATGGTCTTCGACAATGGCTCATGCAAAGAAGTGCGCGAATATCTTGTGGATGAAAAAGAAGCCGGGCGAATTCAATATTTGATTTTGTCCGAAAAAAATATGGGCAAAGGCGGCGCGTGGAATATGATGTTGACCGGCGCGCCCGGTGAAATTATTTCTTACACCGACAGCGATGTTCTATTTTCCCCCAATTGGCTTTCACGTTCCGTTGAGATTCTCGAAACCTTCCCGAATGTCGGCATGGTCACCGCGCGTCCGTTCCGCACGCCGCCTGAGTTTTATCAATCCACATTGACATGGGCACGGGACAACGCAACTTTGGATGAAGGTCAATTCATTCCGTGGGAAACATTTTTGGAGTTCAATCTCTCGCTTGGGCAAACCGAGGAAGAGAATAAAAAAGTTTACGCAGAAACAAAAGATTGGCGCATCGTTTACAAAGGCGTAACTGCAATGGCGGGCGCATCTCACTGGCAATTCACTTCATATAAATCCACGCTGCAACAATTTCTGCCCTTCGAAATGGACAAGCCCATGGGACAAGTCCGCCAGTTGGACAGGCGCATGAACGAAGCCGGCTTGCTGCGATTAATGGTCTCCGATCCGCTGGCGATGAATATGTCCAACACGCTGGGATATTTGCGCGGAGAGTTGGGGAAGGGTCAGGCGAAAAGCGATAAGCGAAAAGGATTTACCCGCCGTGTGCTGGAAGTTGGTTTCGTCAAGAAGATTTTGCTGGCGGTATATAATAAAATTTTCAATTGGTATTATTCGTAAAATGCAGTCGAAAAGGACGTGAAACATGTCAGTCAATTTAGGATTCTACGATCTTTTCTCTTACTTAATGCCCGGGCTGTTGTATCTTTACGTTATCAATGAATTTATGCGCATCATCGGGGCAAAATTCATTGACGTGGAAAGTTGGCTGCGGGCCGGTCAGGCACCGGAGTTCTCAGTGTTGCTGCCCATCCTGTTGGTTGCGTACATTGCCGGGCATGTGTTTGACGCCATCGCATTGCGATTCTTTTTTCAGTTTATTTATCGGTTGCGCAACAAAGAAGGCGCAAGTTCCCAAAGTCTGAAGGTCATCAAAGAAAAACACCCAGAGCTGGACATTAAGTTTAAATCCAAAGATTGGGAAATTTTATTTACATTTCTCCGCCAAAGGAATATTGATACCGCGCAAAACATTGACCGGTTTCAAGCAGACAGTGTCATGCTCAGGAACGTTGCGTTGGGAGTGCTCTTGCTGGCGCCTCTGCATTTATTCTTATTCTTTTCGACAATGACGTGGGTCTATCTGCTAATCACATTATGTGAAATACTGGTTTGTGTAATCACAATTTCCGAGAGTTTCAAATTTCGCATGTGGTTCTTCACAAATATTTTTGAAAGTTCATTGTTGTATGGTCGCAACGTAGAAGAAGTCATCAACTATGAATCAAAAAAAGAAAAAAAGAGAAAAACCACGATCGATGGCTAAAAAAATCTTCATCTCCGCCGACCACGGCATGGCAATCATATATTTTTTGCAGAGCGACGTCGTCTCGACGCTGCTCGCTGCGGGCGTTGAAATCGTCATCCTCACCGACGATGAAACCAAAGACAAAATCGCAGAACGCTTCGCGGAAGACGGTACACAGGTAAACAAGTACACAAGTAACCCTGCGCCACGCCCCACGCCCCACGCCCTCATCTTTGAGGGTTTGCGTTTAAAGCAGGCGAATCAATTCGCTACTACGGTTCAACCTCGCCTGCAAGCGCTGCTCATCTATTTGCGCCGCGTGGGCGGGTCGCGCCGCATCAACACCGAAGCGATGGACAGTCATATTTGGGAAGTGTGGGGCGAGAACGGCTGGAAATTCCGCCTCGGGATTTGGATTCCCTCCGCGCTGATGATTCTCCTGCTGCGGAATTTTTCGTGGGCGCGCAAATATTTAATCAAGTTGCAAAATCGCTTCACGCCGAATATTTACGCGGATTTATTTGACAAATACAAACCGGAACTGGTCATCGCGTCGACTCCGGGTTGGCGCATGGATCGCTACCTGCTGCGCGAATCAGCGCGGCGCGGAATTCCCAACATGACGGTCATCGTCGGCTGGGATAATTCGTCCTCGTATAACATCAGCGGCGCGGATGTGCAGTGGGCAACGTGCTGGTCTGAATTGCAAAAGGAAGAACTCGTCAAAGGCTCGGATTGGAATCCCGAGCGCGTCAACATCGGCGGCATTCCCTCGTATGACGGATATTTCCGCAAGCAGTGGCTCATGCCGCGTGACGAATATTTCAAACTGCACGGGCTTGATCCCAACCGCAAGTTGATTTCCTACGCCAGTAGTTTTGTGCACTTCGCGCCGAACTTCCCCAACATCGAAGCACTGGCAAAATTGGTTTCATCCGATTCACTCGCGGAACCATCGCAGTTGCTGATCCGACTCCACCCGAGTCATTTTCAGGATAAGCCGAAAATATTCGTGGAAGAAAGAGAACGCGTTTTCGAGTTGGAGAAAAAATATCCGCATGTGCATGTCGTTCAGCCGGTCGCATTGGGCGGATCGCTTGGCTATTATGGCGGCGAAGACATGGACGAGAAATCTTCGATGATGGCGTATTCCGATGTGCTGGTGACGGTCTACTCCACCATGCTGGTCGAAACCGCCGTGCACGATACGCCGATGATCGCGGCTGTGATTGATACGCCCGGCGGCTGGAACAAGCCGAAGAAATTTTCGCTCTCATTAAAAGAAATTGGCGACTGGCCCACGCACAAACGCTTCCGCGAAGCCAAAGCAGGACGCGTCGCGCAAAACGAATCAGAATTGCGCGAGATGCTCAACGCGTATCTGAAAAATCCCGCGCTTGATTCCGTCGAGCGCAAAAAATTTGTGGAGGATGAGATCACCTTCACAGATGCATCCGCAGGGAAAAGAACAGCGGAGTTCATCCTCAAAGTATTAGGAAAATAGTTGTCCATTTGTGGTAAAAATATCTCCCAATGGAGAAAAAATGAAAAAGAAATTCACATTGATTCTTGCGATTTTGATCGTCATCCTCCTCTCTGCCTGCGGACCTGCTCCCACGCCCGCGGTGAGCACCGGGGATATTCAATCTACAGCCATCGCAAATGCGTGGGCGGCGGTTACATTAACACAGGCGGCAATACCGACCTCAACATTCATGCCGACCATTGTTCCTTCCACTGCGGCACTCATGCCAACCGTGATGGCGTTCCCAACCCTTGCACCGTTGCAGACGGCTATTCCGGCAGGCAGCCCAACTGCAGATAACTGCCAGGATGTTGCGCCGACCAAACCCAAAGGTGCCACCGTGCGCGTAAAGTTCGTCAACAAAGCAGGCGCTTCTTTGGATCTGCATTTTGGCTTGAAATCCGCCAACGCGCTGGGCGAGTGCGGCATATATTATTTTAGTCTGGGAAAGTTCGACCAGCCAGTAGTTGTTGTACTGTCAGGCTGTTATTGGGCGTACGCCTACATCAATGGGAACATACCTTCCAACGCAAAGAACAGGGAATGGCTATGCATTACCGATCCCACTCTCGAACCTGATATTTGGATCGGCAAAGAAACGATCGGCTTCCATTAGAAAATGAAATCCATGTTTCTATTTTATTTTTCCATTACGCTGACGATTTGTTCAAGCGCCCTTTATCATTTTGTCGCCAAGAGTACACCGGCCAATGTTAACTTTACGGTTTCGTTATTGGTAACATACGGAACAGCATTTATTATCACGCTGCTCACCTTCTATTTCTTTCCTGTAAAAAATGGGATCATAGCTGAACTCAAACAATTGAACTGGGCCAGCATCGGCTTAGCGGCTGGCGTCGTGGGCATTGAATTCGGCTTCCTGCTGACCTACCGCGCGGGCTGGCATCTTGGCATCGCTTCGGTGTTGGTCAATGTAGTCGCATCGCTGATTCTTGTGCCGGTGGCAATTTTTATTTTCAAGGATGAAATTTCTTGGGTGAATATTTTGGGAATTTTTATCTGCCTCGCAGGGTTGGTGATGTTGAATTGGAAACGATAATAGCCTTGGCGTTATAATATCAACATGCAAAAAACGTTTCCCTCTTCTCAAATTCCCGCTGGTTTGAAACCCTATTTTCAGGAATATAACGCCGCGCAACTTGATTTTGCCCGCGATGCAAATCTGATCATTCAACGCACGCTTGAATTTGGAACATGGGATGAACTCCGCTGGTTGTTTGAAACTTATCACAGCAAGCGCATCCGCTTATTTTTGCGCGAACATGGCGAGCGCGGATTGAAACCTGTTACGTTTAATTACTGGCGAAAATTGATGAGGATTCGCAAGTGGAAAAAATCACCGTTTTCCGTCGCCAAAGGGGAGTTATGGAATTACTAACTCTTAAAAAACCGCACTGGGAATCCCTTACACCTGCGACACAAGACGCTTTCCACCTGCTCGAAAAAGTAAAACTTACTAAAAATTTTTATCTTGCGGGCGGAACTGGGTTGGCTTTGCACTATGGGCATCGTTTCTCAGTGGATTTGGATTTTTTTTCGGAGCAAACAAACGAAGTTGGAGCTAGCGAACGCGCCACCTTGCGTGCTGTTTTAGAGGACCCAACGCTTGAAATTATTTACGATAAGGATTCTACATTTGTGGCAAATTGGCGCGGCGTTGGCGTCAGTTTTTTTCACCTGAATTTATATCCATTGGCAACGCCAACCCTTTTGGTAAATAATATCCGACTCGCTAGCGTGGAAGAGATCGGCGCAATGAAATTCGCCGCCATTATTAATCGCGGTACGCGCAAAGACATGGTGGATTTATACTTCATACTTCAACAAGTCCCATTGGATTCACTTTTTCAAGTTGCCGCAATTAAATATGCAAAAGTACGCTCATTTCCCGTCAATGCCACGCGGGCATTATCTTATTTTGATGACGCCGAATCCCTGCCTATGCCGCAAATGATGGATAAAACCCCGTGGTCAAAAATGAAAAAATTCCTCGAAAAGAAGGCTGTGGAAGCGGGGCGCAGACGATTGGAAGATTTGTGGGAATAATAATCTTTGGAGAATATAAATAAATGGATTTATTTACCCGCATAAAATCCGCCGCCCGCATCCTCATCAAAGGCGATCCTAAAAGAAATAAACGCAATCCCATCCCAGCCATCACAGCGGAAGAAGTTGCGGATATAAAAAAATTCTTCCCGCGCGAGAAGTTCTTCATCTTCGGTCATGCGCGTTCCGGCACGACGCTGCTCATGCGCCTCGTCCGCTTGCATCCTGAAGTGCATTGTGATTATCAGGCGCACTTCTTCACGCGCAGGCCGCTGCTCAAGTCGCTGGTGGATTCACCCGAAGCGGAGGAATGGCTGACGCGCAAGTCGAATCGCTGGAATCAGGGACGCGACCTTTCCCCGCTGATATTACGCGCCTCTGCGGATTTCATCATGGAACGTGACGCGGCTCGCGCCGAAAAGAATATTGTCGGCGACAAGAGTCCTTCGTCCACCATTCACGGTCAGGCTGTGCGCGATATGCACGCGGTGTATCCCGACGCGAAACTGGTCTACATCGTCCGCGACGGGCGCGATGTATTGATCTCGGAACGCTTCCGCAACTTCGTGGAGGAATCAAAATTCCTGAACACAGAAGATAAACGCATCATCGAAGATTTGCAAAAAGATCAGAGTCGATTCACGAACGGCACGCGCTCGATCTTCACAGAGACTTTTATCCGCCGCGTGGCAAAAGGCTGGGTTGCAAATTTACAGGAAACCGAAGACGAAGGCAAAAGGTTGTTTGGTGAAAATTATTTTGGCATACGTTACGAAGACTTATTGAGCAATTCGTTTGAAGAAATGTCGCGCCTGTGGAAATTTTTGGGCGTGAAAGAAATATCCGCGATGCTTGGGGAGCAGATTCAAACCGAGATGGGATCAAACCCCGATGAGGAGTGGCAATCGCGGCGTAATGAAGGCATCGCGTCTTTTCTTCCAAAAGGACAGGCGGGCAACTGGTCGCGTTTGTTCACGGAGAAGGATAAATCCGTGTTCAAAGAATCCGCTGGCGAAATGCTGGTGAAATGGAAGTATGAAAAGAATCTAAGTTGGTAATATCCGCCTTAAATATTGTCGTATAATATTTTTAAACACTTCAAGGAAATATTTGTGAATTTAAAAAATCGCATCCCCTCACTGGCGCAGATTGCACCGGTATATGCAATTGCTGTTGTCATACTCTATGCATGGTCGCTCATGCGTTTTTCATGGAGAGCACCCAGCTTTATTAATTATTCGACCTACGGAGAAATTTTTGTTATTTTTTCCTATTTAATGTCGATCGATTTTATTGAAAGTCTGATCGTGATCGCCGGTCCGATTATATTAAGTATTGTGCTGCCTCAAAAATGGTTCCATGAAGGCTTTATCGCAAAAGGCGTGCTGCTGGTTTCGATGGGATTGGGATATGTTGCATATATTTCCGAAAAAGTTGTGCCGGAACTTCCTTTTCCATACACATTGTTCAAGTGGTCACCGGTGGTTCTTTTTTTGATTTTGACGCTTGCCATCCTGTTGGGTCAGGTCAAATTTATATCAAAGATATTGGAAGACCTTTCTGATCGGTTTGTGATCTTCCTTTACATTTCAATACCCATCAGCGTAACTTGCGCGATCGTTGTGCTGCTTAGAAATATTTTTTAATATCCCCCAAAAAGAGAATACCAATGTCTAAAATAAGTCGACGTAGTTTTTTAAAGATGGCTGCTGCTGCTGCTCCAGCCGTCTTTTTTCCACAAGTTGCCTCTTGGGCAGATAAAAACATAAATCAGGCGGATGCATCCAAGCCGAATGTGATTATCCTTTTGTTTGATGCGATGACCGCCAGCAATCTCTCGGTCTATGGATACCCGCGTCCCACCTCTCCCAGCCTGGAGCGCTTCGCTGAACACTCCACTGTTTATCATTCGCACTATGCGGGCGGAAGTTTCACCATCCCCGGGGTTGCCAGCCTGTTGACCGGGACATATCCGTGGACGAACAGAGCCATTAACCACAGCGGTGTGGTCAAGCAGAGTCTGGCGGATGAAAATATTTTCCGCGCGCTTGGCAACGGTTATCACCGTATGGCGTTTCCGCAAAGCATCTGGTCTAATTTTATTGTTACACAATTCGCAAATGATGTGGATGCGTTTTTTCCGTCGGAGACTTTCGGAAAACTGGATTATTTGAAAAGCGAATATTTTCCAAACGACCGGAACATGGCAGCCCGCGCATTGGATGACTTTGCATTCAGGCAATACGAAGAAGCCTCCCTGCTTTTTGGCACTTTGCAAAGCATTCTTTTATCCAAAAATTCAAATTTACTTTCCACGGCTGGATATCCAAGAGGGTTGCCGCACAACTTGAATTATCCGCTTTACTACAAATTGGAAGATGTCCTGGGCGGAGTGGCTTCGCTGTTGCCAAGCCAGCCAGCTCCGTTTTTTAGTTACGTTCATTTTTTCTCGCCGCACGCCCCCTACCGCTCAACGTATAAATTCAGTGGAAATTTCATTGATGACTGGAAACCCATCGAAAAGCCTGAACATCGTTTCTCATCCCATACACCTTCCGATAAGCTTGCCGGATCGCGCAGAGCATACGATGAATATATCGCCTCGGTTGATTTTGAAATTGGAAACCTGTTCGATGCAATTGAAAAAAAGGGAATGTTCGAAAATAGTTATGTGATCATTACCGCCGATCACGGAGAGATGTTCGAACGCGGCGAAAAGGCGCACGACACGCCTCTCATGTACGATTCAGTTGCCCACATCCCGCTGCTGATCTCCGCTCCCGGACAAAAAATCCGCCGCGATGTATATTCTCCTACCAACGCCGTGGATGTGCTCCCCACCGTAATGAAGTTGACCGGCAATCCCATCCCCGCTTGGGTGCAAGGCAAACCCCTGCCAGAGCTCGGCGGCTCAGAAGACTACGAGCGCGGCACATTTACCATTGAAGCCAAACTCAATTCATCGTTTGCGCCCTTGCACAAAGCCACAATCGCCATGCGAAAAGGCACACACAAACTCATCTACTATACCGGATATTTAGATGAAGATTCCTTTGAACTATACGATATGGAATCCGACCCTGAAGAGATGACAGATCTATATCCTGCGCAGCCCGCCATTCTAAAGAAAATGAAAGAAGAATTGCTTGACAGCCTTTTGGATTCTAACAAGCCCTACATGAAATAAGTAGTGTTGGCTTTTTCGGGGCTAAGCCCCCGAAAGAGCAGGGAAACAGCAGTGCGCTGATATTTTACAAACCATAAAGAGGATTCAGAATGAAGTTCCTAATCGCCGGACTTGGTTCAATTGGACGCAGACATTTCCGTAATTTGATTGCACTCGGTGAAAAAGATATTATCTTGCTGCGCAGTCACAAAGCCACGCTGCCCGATGATGAATTGGCGGGCTATCCCGTTGAAACCGATATAAACATCGCGCTGAAAAATCACAAACCCGATGCGGTCATTATTGCAAATCCCACCGCGCTGCATCTCGATGTCGCCATCCCCGCTGCGGAAGCGGGCTGCGCGATCCTGCTGGAAAAACCAGTTTCGCATTCGCTGGAAAAACTCGACAGTCTGCAAAAAAACGCGGAGAAAAGTGGGAGCAAAATTCTCGTGGGATTCCAATTCCGTTATCATCCAACACTTAATAAAGCGCGTGAATTGATTCAACAAAATGCGCTGGGGAAAATACTCACCGTCCACGCGCATTGGGGAGAGTATCTGCCGCAGTGGCATCCGTGGGAGGATTATCGCAAAAGTTATGCCGCGCGCGCCGAGTTGGGCGGCGGCGTCATCGTCACACTCACGCATCCATTGGATTATTTGCGCTTCCTGCTGGGTGAAGTTGAATCATTGTGGTCGTTCAACGGACACCTCTCGCCGCTGGAAATCAACGTGGAAGATGTCGCTGAAATTGGAATGCGGTTTACGAGCGGCGCAATTGGCGGCGTGCATATCAATTACATTCAACGTCCGCCAAAACATACCCTCGAAATTGTCGGCACGAACGGAACTTTATCCTGGAACAATGCGGATGGATCTTTGTGCCTTGAACATTTTCCCGCGCCATTCGGTTCTTATTCCGATAATCCTCCCGCGCCAGTTTCCGAATCCTTTTTACCGCCCACAGGGTTTGAACGCAATCAATTGTTTATTTCACAGATGCGCCACTTTATTGATGTTGTCAATGGAAAATCCGAACCAACATGCAGCCTCAACGACGGCATCCGCGCCTTACAAATGGCGCTGGCTGCAAGCGAATCACAAATGACAAAGCAATCTATTGCTTTTTAAAAATTGAGACCAAACTTCAAATCAAGCGGACTTGAAAATGCGCCGCAAAATCTTTTTGTCCAAATGAGGCTGTGGTTGTATCTTTGTGGCATCGCAATCGCATCCGCCCAATTGACCTGACCCAAAATTATCAGACCTCTTGCAAAAGTCAAAACTGGTTTTAATTTATGCTTTTCTGTCATGATGGTCTCGATACGCCGCAAAGAGCAAGAGCGCGGCTACTCGACCATCGGATTTATTTATTGACCGAAAATTACTTATGCAAGAGGTCTATCGAAAGAAAGCCGGAGTTTTCGGCGGCGGTAATCCGCTCAATACTTTTGGCGGATTCATTGCGCAGATCAAGCAGGGCGTATTTGGCAAATCTATACTTGAACTTAGCGACTTTCAATCTGCAGCCAGCGCGTTTACGCCTGCTTTGAAGCCGGCGCTGCTTAGCGGCTGGTACAGCCTGGACCTAACGAGCGTTAAGACCAAGGTCAATACCAGCGGGACGACGCAGATCAGACTCAAATTCAAACTCGATGATAATAATAATCTCAGCGCCAACTACTTGAAGTTATACAGCGGCAATGCCGGAGCATCCGCGCCGCAGTTGATTGTTGAGTACTACACGTTGCCATAAAATTAAACCGCCCCTGCGTTTACAGAGGCGATTCGGTTCATTCAATTGGCAGCCGC
>VFKN01000169.1 GCA_009885525.1 Anaerolineaceae bacterium
ACTTAGATAATTTTACTCAGGCAGGTGCTGGACCGGCAAGGCGATTTGGAGATAAAGAACTTGCCCCTCCACCGGGCAAACATTGGATTTGGTCGCAAGAACGAATAGACGAGGCAATGGTTACAGATCAAATCGTATTCTCAAAAGGCGGGTTGCCGTATATTAAGCGGTATTTTGATGAAGGCGAAGGAACAAGGGTGGGCGACATTTGGACAGATATTAATCCTGTAAATCAGGTCGCGCTAGAACGCGTAGATTACCCAACCCAAAAACCCGAAACTTTGTTAGAACGAATTATTAAAGCGTCATCCAATGAAGGTGATTTGGTTTTAGATTGCTTTTGTGGTTCTGGCACAACTGCTACTGTAGCCGAAAAACTTAACCGCCGTTGGATTACTTGTGATTTAGGTCGCTTTGCCATTCATACCGCCCGCAAACGTTTATTGAGTATTGAAAATGTAAAACCCTTTGCCGTTCAAAACTTGGGCAAGTATGAGCGTCAAGCATGGCAAGCCGCCGAATTCGGGGATGAAAAAGAAGCCGCCAAGATCGCCCGCCAATATCATCATTTTATTCTTGACCTTTACAATGCCCGCCCGATTGAAGGCTATACGTGGTTACACGGGATTCGGGATGGTCGCATGGTACACGTCGGGTCTGTGGATTCCCCCATCTCGCCCAATGATGTCAAGCAAATTGCGATTGAATTCAAGAAAGCCAAAGGCAAGGGCAAAGACTCGCCATCCATAGCCGCTGTGGATGTGCTGGGCTGGGATTTCGCCTTTGAGTTAAACGAGGTCGCAAGCCAGCAAGCCGCACAAGCCGGCATCAATGTCAAATTTATCCGCATCCCGCGTGAGGTTCTGGAATCAAAAGCCGTTGAAGCCGGCGATATAAAATTCTTTGAACTCGCCGCGCTTTCTGTGGATGTCAAAACCAAAAAGCAGGAAGTCACCTTATCGTTAACCGATTTCATCATCCCGCCCGATGATGTCCCCGCCGATGTGCAAAAAGCCATTAGCCATTGGTCGCAATGGATAGATTATTGGGCTGTAGATTGGGATAACAAAGACGATACTTTCCATAACATGTGGCAAGCCTACCGCACCCGTCAAGATAAAACCTTGAACCTCAAAGCCGCGCATGTCTATGAGGAAAAGGGCGAATATACGGTCATGGTCAAGGTGATAGATATTCTTGGCAATGACACCACCAAAACTTTGAAGGTCAAAATCTAATGTCATTGCCTAATGTCATTGCGAGGAGGGCACTTGCTCTTCCCGACGAAGCAATCTCATGTCACGTGGAGATTGCTTCGGGCAAAGAACAAGAACGCCCTCGCAACGACATTCGTTCTTTGTAGTGACGATATTGTATAATGAGATTATCAGAAATAATCGGAGCAAGTAAATGGGCAGACTTTATAAAAATCCACCGTTAATTGAAGCCTTGTGCGAATTTCAATTCGAGCCAGATCAGCCCTGGGATTGGACGATTCCGGGCTTGGTTTATGACAAAATAAAGAAGGAATTCCCTAAGAAGAAGCAGCAAAAAATTCTTGAAATGGAATTTCGCGCAGAGCAGGAAATCAGCCAGACCGTTAAGGGCGGAATAGGACGTATGCAATTTCTGCGAGAGGACGAATCCGCTCTTGTGCAAGTTGGTCCAAATTTGCTGGTTGTAAATCACCTTACGCCTTATCCCACTTGGAACAAGTTTCAGGAAATGATAAAAAATGGGCTCGCAGTTTACAATGAGGTTGCCAATCCAAAAGCATTGAAGCGAATTAGTTTGCGTTACATCAATCGTTTGAAGATTCCGCAATCAGAGGTCAAAATAGAAGATTACATTCTTGCCGTGCCAACTATCCCTGCGCCCCTGCCGCAAGTCTTTGCCACATGGATTCAGCGCGTGGAAATCCCATTTGAGGATTCCAATGGAGTGATGGCTATGCAGTCTGGCTCAATCAGGCAAGAAGTTCCAAATTCAATCGCTTTTCTTTTAGATCTTGATTTTGTTACGCTTGATATTCAAAGAGTCAATCTTGAGAATGCGATGGAATGGGTCGCGCGGGCGCATGATGAAGTTGAAAAGGCTTTTGAAGTCTGTATTACAGATAAAACGCGCGCATTGTTGGAGGAGATTCGCAATGGGTGATCTAATGACGTTTAACCGATTTGGCGATACCAGTTATTTTGGCAGTTCGCTCTATTCGCGCACAAACGAGCCGCGCTCTGCCGTGATGGAAGAAAAAAGACCGTACTTGATTTCTCACAGTACCGCCACTGTTAATAACACCGACCTTTGGCAGTTGGAAACCTTATTCATGGAATTTCAACAAATGGCTTTGCGCGTTCAGAAATATGAAGAGGAGATTCCCGATATATTTGACCTTCGTCCTCTTGCAACTCAACGGATTACCGTAAAGATACGCGAGATAAAACGCGCTCAGTTTTATTATGTCCCGGATTTTGACGATGAAGATTAAGCGGGGAAAAAATGGCGGTTTCTAATTTTCCGTGGTATGAAGTCGTTGAAGGCGCTGCACTGGAACAAGGCGATATATTACGCGCCTGTCCAATCATGACGCCCATCCCTGAATTATCATTTCCAATTGCAGATAATGAAACTTTGATTGACGTCCAATATTTTGACGTTATTGTGATGACTCAATCCTGTGATCTTGTGAATGACAAATTATCGGATATTATCTTGTGTCCGCATTGGGGATTAACTGAATCTGGAAAAATTGACCCGTCCATGGCGAAAAAAGAAACGAGGAAGGCTATTATCAAAGGATACAAATATCGTTACGCCATGCTGGATGAATGGAAGGATGAAATATCCACTGATATTCGTATTGTGGATTTCGGAAGAATCTTTAGCCTGCCAAAAAGTTTTGTTTCTCAATTTGCCGCTAATCAAGGGAAACGATTACGCTTAAGCCCTCCCTACCGCGAACATCTCTCGCAGTCATTTGCGCGATTCTTTATGCGTGTTGGTTTACCGCAGGATATTAAACTTCCTGAATAACCCCATGCCGCGCAAACCCAAACGCAATCCCGATCAACCTTCATTCCTGCAAGTGGATAGCCATACCGCGCCGGCTGTTCCAAAAATCCGCGAGGCTGTAACCGCGTGGGTTGATTCAGGTTATCAGGGCGCAACCGAAACCACCAAAACCCTTTTGAATTACTGGTTCAAAACCGATCACCGCCCGCAGGGTCGCAAGTTTGAATATTTCTATTTCCAGCGTCAAGCCGTTGAAACTTTGATCTATCTGTATGAGATTGCCGGCAAACGAAGCCATAAAGACCTGCTTGAAACCTACGCCACCATTCCCAATTTGCGCCTGCTTCAATACGATTCATTCCCGCGCTATTGTCTCAAAATGGCAACGGGTTCGGGCAAAACAAAAGTGATCGCTTTGGTTTTGGCTTGGCAGTATTTCAATGCAGTTGTGGAAGATCGCGCCGACTTTGCCAAAACGACTCTGCTCATCGCCCCCAATGTGATCGTTTTCGAGCGTCTCAAATCTGACTTTGGCGGGGGGCGCGTTTTCAAAACTGACCCTATCATCCCGCCCTCTCTCTCCATCTTTTGGGATTTCGATTGTTACGTGCGCGGGGATAATGAGCGCGGTCATTCTCAGGGCGCGCTGTATCTCACCAATATTCAACAACTCTACGAGCGCGGCGAAGTCCAAAACGATGAGCCTGATATTATGACTCGGATGCTTGGACCCAAACCGCCCGCGCAAAACGTCCCCACCGTGCCATTCGACGAAAGGATTATCAAGCGCGGCGGCTCCGTGTTTGTGGTCAACGACGAAGCGCATCATACCCACGATGAAGAAAGCGAATGGAATAAAACCATCCGCCGCCTGCATGACGCGATCAAAGGCGATTATCCCGCCGGCGTCATTCAACTGGATATGACAGCAACCCCGCGCTATTCCAAAGGTTCACTCTTTACTTGGACGGTCTTTGACTATCCCCTCAAACAAGCCATTTTGGATAACGTGGTCAAGCGTCCGCTTAAGGGCGTGGCAAAAGGTTTGGGCGAAGCCGCCTCCGATATTGCCAGTGTCCGCTATCAAACCTACCTAACCGCCGGCGTCAATCGTTGGCGTGAATACCGCGATCAATTGGCAATCCTAAAACGCAAGCCCGTTTTATTTGTAATGATGAGTAGCACAAAAGACGCGGATGAAGTCGCCGATTACCTGCGCGTGAAATATCCCTCCGAATTTGCCGGCGAACAATTACACGTCATTCATACCGACTTGAAAGGCGATGTTTCCAAACGCGATGAAGAGGACGCCCGCGACGTTGCCAAACGCATTGACGAACCCGAAAGCCCCGTCAATTGTATTGTCAGCGTGCTAATGTTACGCGAGGGCTGGGACGTGCAAAGCGTAACGGTGGTGGTCGGCTTGCGCCCTTACACCTCCAAAGCCAACATCCTGCCCGAACAAACCATCGGGCGCGGTTTGCGCCTCATGTTTAGAGGTTCAAACAAATTGGGAGAAGAGGCAACCTACCGCGAGCGCGTGGACGTGATCGGCAACAAAGCCTTTATTGAATTTGTAGAGCAATTGGAAAAAGATGAGGATTTGGAATTAGGCATTTCCGATCTCGATAATGACCCCATCGTTATTGAAACCATCCATGCCGACCCTGAAAAGATGGATAAAGATATTGTCATTCCATTCTTGAGTCCCGCATTAGCCCGCAAGAAAAGCCTGTCCGAAGAGATCGCCGGCATTGACGTTTCCAAGATCAAAGTTCCCATCCTGCCGCGCAAGCAGGGCGATACTATAGCAAAATCATTTCGCTATGAGGGCATTGATATTTTGACTCTTGAAAAAATGGTAGAGCGCGATTATTCAATCCCCGAAGTTCAAACTTCGCAAGAGGTGATTTCCTACTACGCCAAGCGCATTGCCGGCGATGTAAAACTGCCCTCCCAATTTGCCGCCCTTGCGCCCAAAGTCCGCGAATTCCTGCAAACCTATGCCTTTGGCGAGCCTGTGGATTTAGATGACCCCAGCATGATAAAGGCGATCTCTTCCCCCGTTGCCCAGCATATCACCATCAAAGCCTTTGCCGCCCTCTTGCGTGAGGTAGTGGTCGAAGATTTACAACCCTTCCTTGAAAGCGAAGGGCAAGCCCTTTCAACGTGCGAGCCGTTCCCGTGGTCGCGTCCGACATTGGAAGCAAAGAAAACCGTTTTCAATTTGGTCGGCGCTGATAATCAGTTTGAAAAATCATTTGCTGAATTCCTGCAAAAAGCCCCAGACGTTGACCGCTTCGCCAAACTCCCCGAACGCTTTGGCTTTACCATCGCATACACAGACTCCGCCGCCAATCTCCGCTATTACGAGCCTGACTTTGTAGCCGTCACAGACGATGGAGTCCATCACCTTATCGAAACCAAAGGGCGTGAAGATGTAGACGTAGCCCACAAAGATCGCGCCGCCGTCCTATGGTGTGAAAACGCCACCCTGCTAACGGGCAAAGAATGGCGCTATCGCAAAGTCCCACAAAAAGAATTCGAGAAACTCCGCCCCGATGATTTTGGCGATTTGATCGCGTTAGAGCCGGTGAGGTTGTTGTAGTTTACAAGGATAAACAATGGCAAACGAAGAACAACTCAAATTGTTGAAAGCAGGCGTTAAAGGTTGGAATGAATGGCGAGATGAGAATCAAAATCTAGTCATAGATCTCAGTGAATCTGATCTCAGAGACGCTGACCTTATAGATGTCAACCTCCATTATGCTGATCTCACTAAAACCGATTTCAGTGGAGCCAACCTAATTAAAGTCAGCCTAATTGGAGCCAATCTTACTGAAACCAACTTCGCCAATGCCAATCTATTTAAAGCCTACTTCGATGGAGCTAATTTCAATGGAACTAACCTTAGTGGAGCCCATTTGGGGAGTGCTGACTTAAGTGGAGTCGACCTTAGGAAAGCCCACCTAATTAAAGCCTACTTCGTTAGGTCTGACCTGAGAGGAGCCAATCTCAGTGGAGCCAATCTCACTGAAGCCGACCTCACTGAAGCCGACCTCACTAAAGCCGACCTCACTAAAGCCAATTTTACTAAAGCCAATTTCACTAACGCCGACCTCACCAAAACTAATCTCAGTGGAGCCAACTTCAGTAAAGCCAACCTCAGCAAAGTCTACTTCTTCGATGCCAATCTTAGTGGAGCCAATTTTAGTGGAGCCGACCTCAGTGAAGCCAATCTTAGTGGAGCCAATCTCAGTGGAGCCAATCTCAGTGAAGCCAACCTCAGTGGAGCCAACCTCAGTAAATCCGATCTCAATGAAGCCGACTTTAGTGGAGCCAACCTCAGTGGAGCTAAACTCAGTAAATCCGATCTCAGTGGAGCCAACTTTAGTGGAGCCGACCTAAGTGAAGCCGACCTCAGTGAAGCCAATCTCAGCGGAGCCAACCTTAGTGGAGCCAGCCTAAATGAAACCAACCTGAGTAAATCTGACCTCAAAGGAGCCGACCTTAAAGAAACCATTCTCAGTAAAGCCAATCTTTATGGAGCCAATCTCAGCGGAACCAACCTCAGTGGAGCCGATTTCAGCGAAGCCGATCTCAGTGGAGCTGATCTCAGTAGAGCCTACACTATTGGATGGGCTAACTTTAGTGGAGCTTATCTCGGTGGAGCCGATCTCAGCAGAGCCAACCTCAGCGGAGCCATCTTAAGTGAAACCAATCTCATAAGAGCTAACCTGAGTAGAGCCGACCTGAGTAGAGCCGACCTCAGCGGAGCCATACTCAAAAGAGCTAACCTTAGTGAAGCCAACCTTAGTGGAGCCAACCTTAGTGAAGCCGACCTTAGTGAAGCCGACCTTAGTGAAGCCATACTCGAAAGAGCCGACCTCAGACATTCAAATTTAGTGCAAACAGTTATCAGTAATGCGAAAATATCTAAAAGCAATATATATGGCATTAACGTTTGGGATTTAGTAGGTGAATTCAAAGAACAAAACGAATTAGTTATTACCCCCTATGGCACATCAGCAATCACAGTTGATAATATTGAAATTGCCCAATTCATTTACCTTATCTTGAATAACAAAAAAATTCGAGATGTGATAAACACGCTAACGTCAAAAACTGTCTTAATTCTTGGGCGTTTCGCACTTCCAGAACGCAAGGCAATCTTAGACGCACTTAGAGATAAACTGCGTGAATACGATCTCCTGCCCATCGTCTTTGATTTTGACCGCCCTGCCGACAAGGATTTCACCGAAACGATCAAAACGCTGGCGAGCATATCTTATTTCGTCATTGCGGATGTGACAAACCCTAAATCATCTCCGCTGGAATTACAGGCAATCGTTCCCGATTACCAAATCCCATTTGTGCCGATCATCCAAGAAGGCGAATATCCGTTTGCAATGATGGTTGACCTGCAAAAGAAATATAACTGGGTCTTGGATACGATCTCTTACGACTCGGTGGACACGCTCATGGAAATATTGAAGCCGCATATTATTGATCCTGCCATTGCAATGCGCGATAAATTAAGAATCATCAAAGCACAAGAGCCGACGATCATTTCGGGGAGGGAGTTGAAGGAAAAACGGGGCAAGCCGTAAAGCCTGCCCCGCTCTAGTTTTATGCGCTTTGTTTGACTTTGGTCACCTTACTGAAAAACAGGGCGGAAAGGTCTATCGGCTCGGAATTGAAAATTAAGGCTTTTTGGGTGTGATTGAGTTTAGCATTTTACGAAATATTAACGTGATTTTTTCATGACAGGAATTGGACGGGTAACTTTATCCGTTTTTGGGGTAGTTATATTTATCAGAATCGTGACAAATGGAACTATGTGGATTTTGGAACTTGTGCAATAATTAGGGCAGTTTGTAAATTTCAACGGAGGTAATATGGCTAAGGTAACGCGTGAAGACGCACTTGAATATCATCGCTTGAAAGGGAAACCCGGCAAGATCGAAGTTGTGCCGACCAAACCGATGGATACCCAAAGGGATCTGAGTTTGGCGTATTCGCCCGGCGTGGCAGAACCTGTGCTCGAGATCGAGAAAAACCCTGAAGATGCTTATGAATATACATCCAAGGGAAATTTGGTGGCGGTCATTTCCAATGGCACGGCAATTTTAGGTCTGGGGGATCGTGGCGCGTTGGCGAGCAAACCCGTTATGGAAGGCAAGGGTGTGCTGTTTAAGAAATTTGCGGATATTGATGTCTTTGACATTGAACTGAATTCTCACGACCCTGATGAAATTATTAAAGTCGTCGCGGCGATCTCGCCCACGTTTGGCGGCATCAACCTCGAAGATATCAAAGCCCCCGAGTGTTTTTACATCGAGGAAGAATTAAAAAAGATGCTGGATATTCCCGTCTTCCATGACGACCAGCATGGCACGGCCATCATTTCCTCCGCGGCTTTGTCCAATGCGCTGGAAATCATCGGCAAGAAACATGAGGAGATTCGCATTGTCATTTCGGGTGCGGGCGCTTCCGCGATCTCGTGCGCGGAGTTGGCAATCCGCTGGGGTGTGAAGCGCGAAAATATCATGTTGTGCGACAGCAAGGGCGTTGTGTATAAAGGCCGCACCGAAGGCATGAACAAATATAAAGAGCGCTTCCTTGTGGATACCGATGCGCGCACACTCACCGATGCGCTGCGCGGCGCGGATGTGTTCTACGGTTTGTCCGTGGCGAATGTGATGAGCCCGGAGATGGTCAAATTAATGGCAGAGGACCCGATCATCTTCGCGATGGCGAATCCCGACCCGGAGATCAGACCCGAGTTGGCGAAAGCGGCGCGCAGTGATGTCATCATCGCGACGGGGCGTTCCGATTATGCAAATCAAGTTAATAACGTCTTGGGCTTCCCGTTCATCTTCCGTGGTGCGTTGGATGTGCGCGCGCGGCAGATCAACGAAGAGATGAAATTCGCCGCGTCGCAGGCATTAGCCGCGCTCGCAAAAGAAGACGTGCCGGATTCAGTTATCCGCGCGTATGGCGGCGAAGCGATTAAATTCGGACGCGAGTACATCATCCCCACGCCGCTCGATCCGCGTGTGCTGCTGTGGGAAGCGCCCGCCGTCGCTGAAATGGCGATGAAGACCGGCATGGCGCGCAAGACCATCGACATTGATGAATATAAGGAACAGCTTGCGTTCCGTCAGGGCAAGGGCGAGCGCATCCGCTACTTCTTCCAGAATAAAGCGCGTTCATCGGGCGGCACAAAACGCATCGCGTTCGCGGAAGGCGAAGAGCAGAAGATCATCCGCGCCGCGTATCAAATTCAGGAAGAAGGCATCGCTACACCAGTATTGATCGGGCGCGCCGATGTGATCGAAGAAAAAATTAACGAGCTCGGCATGGAATATAAACCTGAGGTCGTTGACCCCGATAAATTTGAAAAACTTGATGCGTATGCAAAGTCGTTCTATGAATTGCGCCAGCGCAAAGGCATGATGATGAGCGACGCGCTTAAGACTGTACGCGACCCCAACGTTTTGGGTTCGCTGATGGTCAAGATGGGCGACGCGGATGCTTTCATTTCCGGCTTGACTCATGATTATCCCGAAGTGATTCGTCCCGCTTTGCAAATCCATCACACCGCTCCCGGTGTGGCGCGCGCTGCGGGCATCTACATTATGATCTTCGAGGAAAAAGTTTTCCTCTTCACCGATGCGACTGTGAACATCGACCCGACCGCCGAAGACCTCGCGGATATTGCCGCCCTCGCCGCGGATTACGCCAAGAAGCTGGAGATTGAGCCGCACGTCGCTTTCCTTTCCTTCTCGAACTTCGGCTCCACCCCGCATCCGCTTTCGGATAAGGTGCGCAAAGCCGTCGAGTTGATCAAAGCCCGCCGCCCCGACCTGCAAGTGGATGGCGAGATGCAAGCCGATACCGCTGTTGTCCCTGAGATTGTTGAAGAGCGTTATCCCTTCAGCGCAGTCAAAGACGCGAACGTATTGGTATTCCCATCGCTTGAGTCTGCAAATATCGCTTATAAGTTGCTGGCAAGACTCGGCAACGCCAAAGCGATTGGACCTATTCTTTTGGGCTTGGGCGCGCCTGTGCATGTCCTCCAAACCGGTGATGATGTCAACGCCATTGTGCAGATCGCTGCCGTGGCTGTGATGGATGCAATGGGGCGCGGGAAGTAAATTGGTGATCAGTAGTTAGTGAACAGTGATCAGTAAATCGTAATGAGAAGCGACCTTGAGTTTTTGGCTCAAGGTCGCTCTTTTTGTTGTTATACTCACGCCTATTATTCTGGAGTCCATCAGCTTGCTGATGGACTTTAAGATTTCTCCATTTCTAGTCAAAGGAAAAATAAATGAACGATCTCGAAACAGTTGCACGAAAAATAACAGGTATTCTCTTCGCCCAACAATCTCTTGCTTCAGCGGGATTTATTGCCGCATCCACACTTAATTCAATTGTCGGCAAGGAACTCAGTGGACATTCCAATTGGGCGGGGGTGCCAACAGCAGTCTATCTTTTAGCGGGCGCGTTTGCCGCGTTTATGTGGGGCTATGTGTATGATGCCATCGGCCGGCGCGGCGGATTGACCGCGGGCTTAAGCGTCGGCATGGTCGGCTCAGGTGTTGCGTTCTACGCGATTGCGATTCACTCATTCCCGGTTTTTCTCGGTGGTATGGTTTTGATGGGAGTCGCGAATGCCGCTGTGCAGCTCGGCCGCTTTGCGGCGGCGGAAGTGAACAAACCCGAACATCGCGGACGCGCCATTTCAAACGTCGTCATCGGCGGGACAGTCGGCTCGGTCATTGGTCCTTTCGTGGCGGGGCCTGCCGGCGCGTTTGTCAAACCGTTTACTGGTGATGAACTCGCGGGCGCATATCTTGTCAGTTTGTTACTCTTCGCGATTGCGGCAGTTGTTGTTTTTATTTGGCTGCGTCCCGATCCGCGCGAGATCGGAAAACTCGTTGCAGAAAAATATCCGGACACAATTGTCCGCTCGCGTACCGTGCGCAGCATGTGGCAGATTTTTAGTCAACCCGCCGCGCGTGTCGCACTCGTCAGCATGGTGCTGGGACAAATGGTGATGGTGCTCGTCATGGTGATCACGTCGCTGCACATGCGCGATCATAATCACATGCTTGGCGATATTTCAATTGTGATCTCCGCGCACACGGTCGGCATGTATGCCTTCTCGATTATTTCAGGCCGCCTCGCGGATAGTTGGGGACGCAAGCCGGTCATCATCACCGGCGCGGCCACACTTGTGCTCGCTTGTCTTGCCGCCACGATTTCACCCGATGTTCTTCCGCTTGGCGTTGCGTTATTTTTAATGGGACTCGGCTGGAACTTCTGCTTCGTCGGCGGCTCGACTCTGCTCGCTGATCAACTCTCCCCGGCGGAACGTGCGCGCACGCAAGGCTTCAACGACCTGCTTGTGGGACTTGCCTCCGCTACTGGAAGTTTAAGCAGCGGATTTATCTTTGCCGCGCTTGGATACAACACGATGGCATTCATCAGCGCCGGGTTTGCGCTCATCCCGCTGATCTTCGCGCTCTTCTGGACCGCCAAGCCGATTCCTCACCACGCATAAATTTCTTACACCGAATCAAAACGTCCCGCAGATTTTCTCTGCGGGACGTTTACATTTCACTTTTTATTTTCCGGTCATCAAGGATGCCGCACTTTTTCCAACCAACGAGAAACCGGCTTGCAGGCTTTTCTCGGCTGTTGCTTCATCAAGGCCGGTCTTTTGCGCGAGTTGTTTCACCATACCGCTGTTATGCAGCAGGCTCGCATCGACCTTGCCCGCGCCGACCTGCCCCATCATATCTTCAAAATTGAATTGATTTGAATCACGTCCTGAAGTGGGGTGGTGGGCAAGTAACTTATGCGCCACAAACGAAATCACAATCGTTGCGATTACAGGCGAGATATTCATCTTCTTCGCAAGCGGTTCGATATAGGGCTGAAGCATCAGCATGACCGGGTCGCTCGCCCCGCCTTGCCCGCTGCCCATGACCCCTTCCAGCGCGCCCATCATGCCGCCCAATCCGCCCGCCTGTTGTTGACTCGGCGCCTGCGGTTGCTGCGCGCCGCCCATCAATCCGCCGACCAACCCCATGATGTCGCCCGCGTCCACACCGTCGGATAGATTCACCCCACCTTGTGACCCACCTCCGCCGCCGAATAAACTGCCGACGAGATTCGCCATCGGGTCAGAACCTTGATTGGTATTCTCCTGCTGCCGTGAACTGACGAGTGCTTTAAGAATATCTTCCATGATAATTTCTCCTTGTTTTAGATTAAACAAAAAAAGCGATGCAAGCGCATCGTTTTTTTGTTGTGAATATTATTCCGAACTTTCGCTTGAACTGGATTTGCTTTCAGCGGGTTTGCTTTCGGCAGGCTTGCTTTCCTTTTCCTTGGATGCATGTTCTTTTTCTTTCTTTTCCTTCTTCGCGCTGGATGTATCTCCAGAAGGTGACTTGTGATCTGTAGCGTAAAAGCCTGAACCCTTAAAGATAATTTTAGTGGGCGTGATGACTTTCTTCAGCGCCTTTTTGCGGCATTCGGGGCAGGTCTTCAATGGCGCATCCGTGAATGACTGATGGCGCTCGAATTGCACCCCGCAAGATTCACAACGATAAGTATAAACTGGCATATTTTTTCTCCTTACTTCTTACCTTACTTAAACGACTTTGTCATTATAGCGTGCATAACATGGCGTGACAAGCCTTAGACGCGGCGTGTTATAATTTTCTAACAATTTTGATGTGGAGAAATACATGTTGAAAATCGAGATCACCTACTGCGCGGTTTGACATTACACGGATCGAGCCGTGCGCTTGATGGATGAATTGTTGAAAAATTCCGAGCATTTGATCGAATCCGCGACGCTGATTCCCTCTGATGGCGGCAGGTTTGAAGTCGCGGTGAATGGGGAACTCATATTTTCCAAACTCCAATCTCATCGTCACGCCGAACAGGGCGAGATCGTCAATCTAATCTCAAAAATTGAACAATAAAAGATATGACAGGTTTCACTGCAATACCAGTGGATTAGATACGTATTAATAAAACCTGTCAGGTCTGATGCATTAATAATGAGGATAACGAATGGCAAAAAAAGGCAGAGTATTTTCGGGCGCGCGTCCCACAGGAAAGCAGCATCTTGGTAACTATTTAGGTGCCATCAATAATTACGTTTCGATGCAGAATGAATATGATTGTATCTACTGCATTGTGGATGTACACGCGTTGACCACCGTCGAAACCACGCAGGACCTTAAGCAAAATACCCTAGACATGACATTGGATTGGCTCGCCGCGGGAATCCGCCCCGAAGATTCGATCGTGTTCGTGCAGTCGCACGTTCCGCAGGTGATGGAGCTGCACACCTATCTTTCGATGGTGGCGCAATTCGGCAAATTGACCGATCTGCCGACCTTCAAAGAGAAAGTCCGCCAGCAGCCTGAGAATGTCAATTATGGTTTGCTTGGTTATCCCGTGCTGATGACCGCCGACATCGTCTTATATAAAACCGACATTGTGCCCGTTGGCATTGATCAGGCTCCGCACATTGAATTCGCGCGCGAGATCGTGCGCTCGTTCAACTATCGCTACGGAACAAAGGTATTGGTCGAGCCGCAGGTCAAACACACCGAAGTGTTAAAAGTCCTCGGCATTGACGGCAAAGACAAAATGGGCAAAAGTTTGAACAACCATATTGAACTAGCCACCACACCCGAAGAAACCGTCAAGCGCGTACGAGAAATGGTCACCGACCCCGCGCGCCAACGCAAGACCGACCCGGGCAATCCCGACATCTGCAACGTGTTCACCATGCACAAGATATTCTCTCCACAGGAAGAAGTGGACATGATCAACACTGAATGCCGCAAAGCCGGCATCGGCTGCGTAGATTGCAAACTGCGCTTCGCCGCCAACCTTAACAAAAACCTCGAACCTTTCCGCGCCAAACGCGCCGAACTCGCCGCCAACCCGAATTATATTCAGGACGTATTGCACGATGGCGGCAAACGCGCCCGCACCATCGCCGAGCAGACGATGGTTGAAGTGCGCGAAGCGATGCAACTTCCGTAAATAAATATTAGAGATTAGAGATTGGTAATTTTCTAATCTCTAATCTCTAATGCGAATTCTCATCCAACGAGTATCCCAAGCCAGCGTCACTGTCAATCAAGAGAACATTTCCAAAATCGGAAAAGGTCTCTTGATTCTATTAGGCATCGGTCATGGTGATGGGGAAGAGCAGGTCAAATTTCTCGCCGAGAAAACCGCCAACCTGCGCATCTTTGAAGACGAACAAGGCAAAACAAACCTCTCCATTCTTGATGTCAAAGGTGAAGCCATTGTCGTTTCGCAATTCACCTTATACGCCGACACGCGCAAAGGTCGCCGCCCATCTTTTATAGACGCGGCCTTGCCCGAAGTCGCCGCGCCGTTAGTGGAACGTTTTGCCGAACTGTTGCGCAGTCATGGCGTCCCAACTCAAACAGGGAAATTCGGCGCGAACATGCAAGTCGAAATTCACAATGACGGTCCAGTTACAATCTGGCTGGAAAAATAAAATGCCTATTTCTAATCGAAGAATAAAGATTCTACTCACTCTCATTTTTTTTGTTTATATAGTTGTGCGCGTTACTTCAAACCTTCCCGTACTTTCAAAACCTCGAGAACTCGCGGATACTATTGCTTATATTAATATTTCAAAAGTGCCAATCAATGACCTAGGATTTTGGGGTGCTGAACGTCCTTTTATTTTTCCACTGCTTTTAAAAATTTCCAAACAGAACATTTCTATTGTAGCAATTCTCAACCTTGGGCTTTCTATCCTCGCTTGGGGCATTTTCGCCTTGATGATCAGCACATTGTTGTCGCTCTGGTATTTGCAACTTTTATCCTTTTGGGGGATCCTTGCCCTGAGCCTCGTGCGCCATCTAGCTGGCTGGGATTATTCGATAATGACCGAATCACTCTCGATCTCATGGTTTGTTCTTTTCGTCGCGTTGGGGATTTGGCTTGCACAATCCGAAACATGGCACATTTATAAAGTTGTTTTTTTAATTGTAATAGCCTTCTTTCTTGCCTTTACGCGCGACACAAACGCATATCTGCTGCTTATGCTGGCAGTGATGTTAACGCTTGCGACTCTTTTTAAATTTATAAGACCTCGTGCATTGATTCTCGCCGCATTTTTTATTTCTATTTTTTTACTTAATAACTATATGTCCAATCTCGGCGAACATTGGGTCTTCCCTTTCAATAACATCATGGGTAGGCGTATTCTCGTGAGCAACGAAGCAGTAAATTATTTTAAGTCCTGTGGAATGCCCGTTACCCCGGAGTTACTCGCGCTTGCTAATAGCTATGCATACGGACAAGGTCGTCCTTTTTATGAAAACACTGCATTGAAAAATTATCGAATATGGCTTGGCGAGCGCGGTAAATCTTGCTACATGAAATGGCTACTTTCTCGTCCTGTTCACAATATCGTTGAGGTATTGGGCCAATTTGAATCTTTGATGTACTTTGATAAATTGAATAATTTCATTGCACTCAAGTATGACCCTGTCATCCCGAATTATTTTGAGGCGTTTATCTATCCGGTAAAATTCATTGTCCCATTGTGGCTTGTACTTACATTTGTTGCTATAGTCGCAATTTGGAAACACGCCTGGAAGGTAAACATATTATGGGGAATTTATATTCTGCTTTGCCTGCCAATCCTTCCACATGTATTTATCATCTGGCATGGGGATGCTATGCATCCTCAGCGCCATGCCTTGCCGGTCGGCTTGCAGGTTGCATTATGCTTTTGGATAATGATATTTCTGCTTTGTGAACGACTTGCTTCGCGTTGGGAAACCCGCAAAACGGAATCACATGCCCAACTCTAATCGAAGAAATTTTTTTTTGCTCGTTTTTATATTTTTTATTTATGTGACCGTGCGCGTCACGCTTAACCTGCCCGCACTTTCCAAGCCGCGCGAACTTGCTGACACCGAAGCCTATCTGCGCATTTCACGCGAACCGCTTCAAAGCCAAAAATTCTGGGGCGACTCGCGTCCCTTTGTTTTCCCCCTCCTCCTAAAAATTTCCAAACAGGATGTCTCAACCGCAGCGACTCTCCATCTCGGATTTTCGATCCTCGCCTGGAGTCTTCTCGCCCTCGCGATTAGCGCATCACTACGCCCCACGTATCTGACTCTGTTATCCTTCGGCATGATTCTTGCCCTGAGTTTAGTGCGTCACCTCGCCAGCTGGGATTATGTCATGATGACCGAATCGCTCTCCGTCTCGTGGTTCGTGCTTTTTCTCGCACTGGGTATCTGGCTCACGCAGAAGTGGCGCACGTATAAAGTCATCCTCCTGGTAACCACCGCATTTTTCCTTGCCTTTACGCGCGACACAAACGCATACCTTTTGCTGATCCTGGTAGGCATGTTGACATTTGCGATTCTTTTATACTGGATAAAGCCTCAAGCATTGATCCTCGTTGCGTTTTTTCTCGTTATATTTTTCTTCAACAATTACACATCCAATCTCGGCGGACGTTGGATTTTCCCGTTGAATAATGTCGTAGGCAAGCGCGTTCTTGTGAATAAGATAACTTTGAAATATTTCAAATCCTGCGGGATGCCCGCCACGCCGGATTTGCTTGCGCTTGCCGGCACTTTTGCCAATGGACAAGACCGCGCCTTTTATGAAAATCCCGCCTTGAAAAACTATCGCCTATGGGTTCGTGAGAACGGCAAAACCTGCTACATGAAATGGCTGCTCTCCGACCCGATTAGCAGCGTGAACGAATCTTTGATTCAATTCGAGTCGTTAATCCGTTTCGATAAATTGGATAGTTTCTTTGCGCGTAAGTACGACCCCGTTATCCCATATTATATTGAGCCATTTATTTACCCCGTAAAATTTATTCTCCTGCTGTGGATTACGATCACGATTGCAGCCCTGCTCGCCATTTGGAAACGCGCCTGGCGAGTAAATCCGCTCTGGGGGATTTACATTTTACTTAGCCTGCCGCTTCTTCCACACCTGTTTATCACCTGGCACGGAGATGCCATGGCACCCGAACGCCATGCATTATCAGTCGGCTTTCAGCTGGCATTATGTTTTTGGATATTGATATTTTTGATATTGGAACAAATAACGGACTCTAAAGTCTCCAGACTTTGGAAATTTAACGATAGGATTTAAAATAGATAAAAAGCCCAACGCCTTCCAGAAACTAATTCACCGCTTCTTGATGTTGAAACCCGTTTCCGCTTTTTTGTCCGCTGTACTTCATCGTGCAGATACGATGTTGTTGAAAATATCAAAGGGCAAACATACTGTTTCTGAAATTGTCGGCTTGCCCATTATCCAACTCACGACTATTGGCGCGAAGACAGGTCAACCGCGCACCATGCCTTTGGTCAGTTTATTTGACAACGAGAAGATCGCGTTGATCGCGTCTAATTTTGGCGGGAAGAATAATCCCGGCTGGTATTACAACCTCAAGGCATATCCAAAATGTACTGTGGAAGTGAATGGCCGCGCCGCTGAATATATCGCCCGTCAGGTGGAAGGCGCAGAGCGGGAAAAATATTGGGGCATGGCTGTATCGTATTACAAAGGCTATGATCTTTATAAAATTCGCGCTGCGCATCGTCTAATTCCCGTGATGATTTTGGAGCCCGCTAAATAATTGCCAAGATGAGAATTTCATGATAAAGTTGCGTTTGTAGGATGCAAGTAGGTTTTCGTTGTGGACGTATAAAGACACTGCTCGAAACACAACGTTTGAGTTGTTTGATTTACCACCCGATGAAAGACATACTGCGTCACCTTATTTTTTTATTTTGCTTAGGAGGCAAAAAATGTCTGATCGTGTAATCGGTACGGTAAAGTGGTTCAATGGTACAAAGGGTTTCGGCTTCATCGAACGTGAAGGCGGACCTGATGTCTTCGTCCATTTCTCTGCTATCAAGGGCGATGGCTTCAAGAACCTGCAAGAAGGCCAAAAGGTGGAATTTACCATCGAAAAAGGCCCCAAGGGTTTACAGGCTGCTGACGTCGTAGTTCTGTAATTTTTATCTGAACCCAAAAAAGAGTCCCGCTGCAAAGCGGGACTCTTTTATATTAAAAACTTTTACCACGAAGGGCACAAAGTACACAAAGGAAGAATAAAGTTTAATTTTTCCTTCGTGACCTTGGTGCCCTTTGTGTTTAAATTATTTTTTTACTTCACGCGGAATCCACAAACTCGCATCGATTTGAACGGCCAGCGCTCCCGCTGATAGCATATCTGCCGCGTCTTTATCTGTCCACACGCCGCCCGCGCCGATGATTGGCAAGCCGATGATTCTCGCGGAGTGGACGACATCCAGCGCGCGCGGAAATAATGACTGGCCGTATATTCTGCCTGTGATCAACTCGTTTTTGTCGTTCATTAATGCCCCGCGCGGGCTTGAAATGCTGATCGCCTCCGCGCCGTTTTGAATCAATTTTGTCCCCAGAGATAAGACTTGTTCCGTTGGCAGCGAAAATATTAACGGGATTTCTCCCACGCACATTTCCAGATTCATCAAGATAATATCATCGGATAGTAGTGGCGCGAATCCAAGTTCAACCGCCATGACATTTTCCATGTTCTCAAGGCTTCTCACCATTTGCTGCGTTTCTTCGGGGCGGTCTGCCATGAGATTTACAATGATGGGAATATCTGCGCGATCCCAGCGCGCGCTGTGTTTTTTGATGACTGACGAAAAACCGAGATTCGGCAATCCAGTGTGGAGGAGAAATCCACCGGGGAATTCGATCAAACTTGGGCGCGAGGTTGGCAGGCGCTGGCGCAGTGAAATCGGATTCGTGACGAACGCGCCGAAAGTATCCAGCGGAATTTCAGCGCGCGGATCGGGCGCGAATCCAAGTGATCCCGCCGCGTTCATGATTGGTTTGCTAAAATAGAGGTCGCGTTTCATAAATTTACTTAAACCTGACAGGTCTTACGGCGCTGATGCCGATTAATAAAACCTTTTTTGAAGACCTGTCAGGTTTTATAGGAGCATCATGCAACCCTTGAATGGAATTCGTGTGTTGGATTTAAGCCGCGTGCTGGCTGGTCCTTATTGTACGATGGTTCTCGGTGACTTGGGCGCTGAGGTGATCAAAGTCGAGCCGCCCGAAGGCGATGAGACACGCGGCTGGGGGCCGCCGTTTGCGGGCGGGGAGAGCGCGTATTATTTATGTGTCAACCGCAACAAGCGCGACATGGTTATCAATTTGAAAACAGAAGAAGGCAAAAATATTTTACGCGATCTCGCGTTGATGAGCGATGTGCTGGTCGAAAATTTTCGCCCCGATACGCTGAAAAAATTTGGCTTGGATTATGAAATCCTGCATGAGTTGAATCCAAAATTGATCTATTGCTCGATCACAGGTTTTGGTCAAACCGGTTCCATGCGCGACAAGCCCGGATATGATTTTATGATTCAGGCCTCGGGCGGCTTGATGAGCATTACCGGCGAACCCGATGGCGAGCCGATGAAAACCGGCGTGGCAGTTGTGGATTTATTCGCGGGACAAAATGCGATCATCGCAATCCTCGCTGCGTTGCAGGCGCGCACGCTGACTGGGGAGGGGCAGCATCTCGATATCGCCTTGTTTGATTCTCAATTGGGTTGGCTGGCAAATGTCGCCAGTAATTATTTGATCTCAGGGAACTTGCCCAAACGTCACGGCAACGCGCACGCGAATATTGTGCCGTATCAAAGTTTTCAAGCCAGTGATGGCTGGTTCGCGATTGCGGTTGGAAATGACCGTCAGTTTGCGCGGCTGTGTGATCTGCTTGGTAAGCCTGAGATTGCAATGGATGAACGCTTTGCGACAAATTCTGGCCGCGTACAAAATCGTGATGTGTTAATCCCCTTGCTGGTTGCCATCTTCAAAACTGATTCCGTCTCTGCATGGCTGAAG
The DNA here is from genome assembly GCA_009885525.1 of Anaerolineaceae bacterium. Taxonomy (GTDB): domain Bacteria; phylum Chloroflexota; class Anaerolineae; order Anaerolineales; family Villigracilaceae; genus Villigracilis. Next base: position 19,981 of record VFKN01000169.1, read on the forward strand.
AAACTGGATGAAGCCGAAATTCCCTGCGGACCGATCAATAATTTTGAGCAGGTTTTTTCCATGCCAATTGTGAAAGAGCGCGAAATGTTGGTGAAAATGGATCATCCCACAATTGGTGAGTTGCCTCTAGTCGGCTCGCCGTTGAAGATGAGCGCAACACCCATAGAGTATCGTCTCCCGCCGCCGTTGATGGGGGAGCATACAAATGAAGTATTAAAGTGGCTTGGTTTTTCTGACGGGCAAATTGTTGAATACAGGTCGCGCGGTGTGTTAGGCTGATTTTTTCAAATGATACATTGTTAACAGCGGTGTCCATTGTTTGTGAACGATGTTCAATTGGCGTTTGGTAATATGTTCTTCCAATGCCTGTAATCCAAAATCCGTGTCTGGATGTCCCCAGCGAAATAAGAAATCAAATGCTTTGAGATCCACGCCGCGCGGCTCTTCGAGGAACAGCCTGCCATTTGGCTTTAGTACGCGTGCGATCTCATCAATAGTTTTGCGCCAGTTGGGGATGTGATGCAGCACGCCGAAAATGATGACCACGTCTTTGCTCGCATTTTCAAATTGACTTAGATCACTCGCGTCTTGCAGAATGAATTGAAACTGCGGATATTTTTTCCTGGCAAGTTCGATCTGCTCTTCCATCACATCCAGGCCGAGATAACTTTTGGCTTCAAGTTGATTGAGCAAGAATGAGCCATAGCCTGAGCCGCAGCCGATCTCAAGAACATCTTTGCCGCGCAGGTTTAATCCCATGCGTTTGAATATGGGCATCTCAAAATGTTTTTGTCCCAATCTTCGGGGCAGGGATTGCATGGCGCGAAATTCAGGCGCTGATAGTTTCATAAAAAAATCTCCCCTTCCTTGATGAAAGAAAGGGGAGAAAACTTACGCTGTTATGGTCAGCCCAATTACATGCAACATCTCTTCGTTGCTCGCGAACTTGAATTCTTCAAGCCCGCGCTTTTTGGCTTCTTCCTCTTCAATCGCTTCAAGCCGTTTGATATCCTCTTTGGTGATGATCGGCTTATTCAATGCCTTCATCTTCGCAGCAACAATATCAGAATTTGTTTGCGCGGGTTGTTTGGTTTGCAAATATTGCCAGACCGCTTTGGATGCGTTTATGCCGTCCTTGCGCGCATAACCGACCAAGCCTTCGCTCGCTTTGCGCGACCAGCCGCCGACAAAGACGCCTGCGATGGTTGATTCATACGAGATCCCATCCACCGGGAAACGCGGCTCTTTATTTTTGATGAACTCATTCCATTCCGTTGGCAAGCCAAAAGATTCGTCCACTTTATCGCCGATAGCGAAGATGACCGTGTCCACATCCAGTTTGCGTTTGCTGCCAGTACCTTTTGCGCTGATTTTGCCGTCTTTTTCAACCAGGATGTTATCTTCCACTTCCAATTTGGTGAGCAAACCATTTTCCCCGCTCATTCCAACGGGGGAGGCGAGGAAATCAAAATGGAATGTTGCGGCAGCGATCTTGGGATCTGCTTTCGCGAGAGAATCTAAAATTTTATGCCGGCCAGTTTCCGGGTCTTGATGTATCGCTTCCAGAATGGGTTTTACGCGCGCCATTTCCTTGTCGAGTTCATCCAATTTCAAATATGAGATCAGGTGTTTCATTTCTTCTTTGGTGAAATTCACTTCGCCAGGACCGCGCCGTACGACCGCGGTGACCTCATCCACTTTTTGTACGTAGATGAGATGACGGGCGATGTCTACCATGACGTTGCCCGCACCGATGATCGCGCAGCGTTTTCCAAAGCGGAAATTTTTCTGGCTGAACGGCGGAAGTTTGTTATACGCGTACACAACTTCTTTGGCATGATACACGCCTTCGAGTTCTTCACCGGGCAAGCCAAGCGATTTTGTGCCTTGCGCGCCCGCGCTGACGAGGATGGCATCAAAGCCCATGCCGCGTAATTCGTCGAGCGTAATGTCGCCGTTGTTGCCAATGACGACATTGCCATAATATTCAAGGTTGGGATTGTCCAACGCGCTATGGAATTGCTTGCGCAATCCTTTTTTCATTATATGCTTTACAGGATAGATTCCATATTCAGCCAATCCGCCGGGCTTAAGGTCGCGGTTAAAGAGCGCAACTTTTACGCCTTGATTCGCCAACTCGCGCGCGCCAAATAATCCTGCGGGGCCTGCGCCGATGACTGCTACATAATACGAATTTTGATTCACGTTCACCTCTGTAATTTGGATAAAACCGGTGGGGATTATATTTGGTAATTCAATAATCTACAAGTATTATCAGTGACTCCACTGCAAGAAGCCATAGTTTAATAACGGAAACTTGGGCTGAAAGCCAGTCGGAAGCGTAGCCAACGCGCCGAAAAAACAAAACAAGAAGTCAGCGTGGCAGATAGGGCTTCGCCTTGCAGGCTTTTTGCGGCTTCTGTAGCCTTCATTTTTGCCATCAAATAGCGTTGGATACGCCG
>VFKN01000048.1 GCA_009885525.1 Anaerolineaceae bacterium
CTTGAAACAAATTTCAAAGAACGCGGACATTTTAGCGGCGCAACTTGCGCCCGTCATGGCGGCTGACTGGCAACGTCAAACCGAAGCAAAATATTTGTCTTATGTCGGCACGGGGCAGCGTCCTGTTATTGACGTGACCGCGCAAGACGTGACGCCCGCAAAAAATAACGGTGTGCTTGCGCCATATATTCAGCCACAAGCGCCACAAGCAAAGCCGTTTGACATGGGCGCGTTATGGGCTGGCTTATTCAAAGCAAAGAATGACGGGCGGACTTATGAAAGCGCGACCGTTGCGCCCGATCCGAAGCCACAAGCGAAGACCGAAGACGCGAAAGGCGGTGACGGCGTTTTTACGGACGGCGTGGCTGGCTCTTAATTCTAGTCACGCCCTTTATTTTCGCGCTGACGGGATCCACAATAGCGGCATGGCAAGAAGTCCACATGCCGAACGCAACGACTCACCAAATAATGCTGACTTATTGGGCTTTGGGAGTATTGACAGGCGCGTTAGTAATGGCAACGATAAGGGCGGCGTGGAAGTGACGCGGACTTGCGCCCGTTGTGGTGTGACCTTTGAAGGCGCGTTGCATGGACGTTACCATTCGGACGCTTGCAAAAAAGCGGCATACCGCGAACGCAAGAAACACGGGAACGCGCAAACGTCAAAAGAACTTCGCACGTGTGCGCGTTGTGGTGTTCAATTTTCGGGTGTGTTGCATGGGCGTTACCATTCGGACGCTTGCAAGCAAAAAGCATACAGGGAACGCAAAGCACGAAAGGCGGTGACAGTATGAATAAAATTTGTAAGTGTGGCGGCGTTATTTGGGACGGGACGCTTATTTGTGACTCGTGCCATGAACGCAACAAGGCAAAAGAACGCGGCGTGTCGTATGAACCTTTATACATCGTTGAACGTCCCATGTACCGCGTCATTATTTCCATTGTCGGTGACGATATAGACGTTGACATTCAATTGACCGCGAAAGGCAAGCGGTATGCACGCGGGCGGGCGTATGGTCACCATAGGCGCATTGAAAGCGAAGATGACGCTATGGCTGAAATACTTCACGCACGCGACAACTATTACCCAGAGGCGAAAAGACCTGACAAAGTTTTTGAGGCGCGTTTTTGACGAACCTTAAAAAATGGGCTGTTTTTAATTTGGGTGTACCGTTTGAACAGGACGCACTATAAAACGCTTATAGTGCGTCCTGTGGCGTTCTGTGACATTCTACGGGCGTGTCTGGTAACGGACGCGCCCTATTTTGTGCCTGTTATAGGGTGCGAGAATAAACATTCTAAGTATAAATAAACTACAAGGAAAATAAACCATGAACAAAATAATTTTGAATAACAAAAACGACATTGACCGCATTGACCAAAACGCGGCGGCTATATATTTGACTTCGCTGAATAGCGAAAGCGGACGGCGGACAATGCGTCAAGCGTTGAACGTTTGCGCTGGCTTGCTTTCAGGCAATGCGGACGCGGCGTCATTCGCCTGGCATGAATTACGCTTTCAGCATGTGACCGCGATCCGCACACGTTTGAACGAAAAATATAAACCTGCGAGTGTAAACAAAATGCTTGCGGCGTTGCGTGGTGTTTTGCGTGCGGCGTGGCTGGCTGGGCAAATGTCCGCTGAAGACTTTCACAAAGCGGCAAGTGTGAAAGGCGTCAAAGGTACAACGTTACCCGCTGGGCGCGGACTGACAAGCGGCGAAATAACCGCGCTTATGTCCGACTGTGAACACGACACAACGAACGCGGGCGCAAGGGACGCGGCAATTATTGGACTCATGTATTCGTGTGGCTTGCGGCGTGAAGAAGTGGTGACGCTTGACCTGGCTGACTATGACAACGAAAGCGGGCGGCTTGTGGTGCGTGGCAAAGGCAACAAAGAACGCGTTGCATGGCTGACAGGCGGCGCGGCGCGTGCGTTGACTGACTGGCTGGGCGTTCGTGGTGACGCGGCGGGCGCGTTATTCGTTGCCATAAATAAAAGCGGACGCATGTATTCGCAAAAGAACATGACGCCAAAGACAATTTATACAATGCTTGCAAAGCGTGCCATTGAAGCGGGCGTGAAGCCATTCAGTCCGCATGACCTGCGGCGCTCGTTTATAAGTGACCTGCTTGACGCGGGCGCGGACATAACGAACGTGTCAAAACTTGCGGGACATGCAAGCGTCACCACGACTTCACGCTATGACCGAAGACCCGAAGAAGCGCAACGAAAAGCGGCGTCATTGCTTCACGTGCCTTATGCTGGGCGCGGCGCGTAAATAGAACGGCGGACTCTTGAAAAAGTCCGCTTATGTCAACTAAAAATAAGGTTGTATATAGGGCTTTGGGCTTGTTTGCGTTTGTCTTTTCCGAAGTCAAGCGCTCTATCCATTGAGCTACTGAGGCATGTCTCAATATACTCGATAACCTTGTTGAAATTATACACGATTTACTCACCACATCGCAAAACAGCGTGATAGAATCGGAATATCTCTTTTTTGAAAAGGATACTTTATGACAGACATCAAAGCATTTAGTGAACGTGTAATTGATAATCTTCAAAAGGTGATTATCGGCAAGCGCCAGTCTATCGAGTTGATCGTGATCGGCCTGCTCTGTCAGGGGCATGTCTTGATCGAGGATGTCCCCGGGGTAGGCAAGACCATGCTGGCGCGCAGTCTTGCGCGTTCATTGGATTGCACCTTTAACAGAATTCAATTCACGCCCGATATGCTTCCCAGCGATGTGACCGGCGTCTCTATTTATAATCAGCAAACAAATAATTTCGAGTTTCGTCCCGGCCCCATCATCGGGCAGATCATTCTTGCGGATGAAATCAATCGCGCCACGCCCAAGACTCAAGCCGCGCTGCTGGAGGCCATGGAGGAACATCAAGTTACCGTGGATGGTGAGACTCATATTTTGCCCAAGCCGTTCATGGTCATGGCGACACAAAATCCGATTGAATACGAAGGAACTTTTCCGCTGCCCGAAGCGCAGTTGGATCGCTTCCTGCTGCGTTTGCGTTTGGGCTATCCATCCATGTCCGATGAGATTCGCGTGCTGGATGACCAGCAGATTCAGCATCCATTGGAAACGTTAAAGTCTGTTGTTAATGTCGAGGAAATTTTGCAGGCGGCCGACGCTGTCAAACATATTTTCATCTCCCCCGAATTGAAGCGCTATATCGTCCAGTTGACCACGCGCACACGCCAGAGCGCGGATGTTTATCTCGGCGCAAGTCCGCGCGGCAGTTTGGCGCTGGCGCGCTCATCGCAGGCGCGCGCGGCATTGCTGGGCCGCGATCACGTTTTGCCTGATGATATTCAGGCGCTCGCAATATCTGTTTTGGCGCATCGCGTCATTGTCAGCCCGGCGGCGCGTCTTAGTGATCTGAGTCCAGATCGCATTGTTACTGAAGTCATTCAAGCCACGCCTGTTCCCGGCGGTGAGTTTGCCTCCGCGCAAAAGAATTCCAAATGAGATCCGGGCAGATTCTGCTGGCCTTGTTGTTGTTGATCGGCGTGCTGGGGGTGGCGTTAACCGGCGCGGTCATTTATTCGCGTTTCATTTATCTCAGCATTTTTCTGGAAGCGGGCAGCTGGCTGTGGACGCGCTGGGCATTAAGCGGCTTGCAGCTCAAAAGAATTGCGCGCATGCAGCGCGCCAATGTCGGGGATATTTTTGAAGAACATTTTGAATTATTAAACAACAGCCGCATCCTTGCGCCGTGGGTCGAAATTTTTAATCAAACCAATATTCCTTATGCAGCTGGTTCGCGTCTGTTGACCATGGCGCTTGCAAAACAAAAACGCACCTATGTTGCGCGCACATGGCTGACGCGGCGCGGCGCATTTTCATTGGGACCCACGCGTATCATCACCGGCGATCCGTTTGGATTGTTTCGCGCAAGTGTGGAAGTTCCTGCCGCTCAAAAATTAATTGTGCTGCCCATGCTCTTTGAGATCAAGTCGTTTATCTTTCCGCCCGGTCTCTTGCCCGGCGGACAGGTCATCCGCAAGAAATCTTCGGATATTACACCCCACGCGGCCGGCGTACGCGAGTATGTACATGGTGACGCGATGAAGCGCATCCATTGGCCCACCAGTATTCGCCGCAATCAGTTGATGGTCAAAGAGTTCGAGCAGGATCCGCAAGCCGAAGTGTGGCTGTATCTCGATTCGCAAAAAGGCGTGCATTTTGAAAAACAAAACGAACGCCAGGAATCTTCGATGGAAGTTATGTTCTTTGGAAAACGCCCGAAGTTCCAGTTGGCGCCTTCCACGCTTGAATATTCCATCAGTGTCACCGCCTCGTTGGCGCATTATTTTATTTCGCAGCGCCGCGCGGTGGGATACGTCAGCGCGGGGCAGACCTTCACGGTGCATTCCGCCGACCGCAGTGAACGACAGGAAGGCAAGATATTGGAGACGCTCGCTTTTGTAGAAGCCGACGGGAATCTTTCCATTGCTGCGTTGGTTGCCGCGCAGGCATCGCAATTACCGCAAGGCTCAAGCGCCATCCTCATCACGCCCAATGTGCGCCCCGATCTTTTGTTTGCAGTGGATGATCTGCAGCGGCGTTATTTGCGCCCGGTCGTTGTGTTGATCGATTCGAAATCTTTTGGGCGCGTCAGCGGCGCGGATACGCTTGCGCTCGGTGTTGAATTGCGCGCACGGCGTGTGCCGTTTTGTATCATCAAATGCGGCGACAATCTCACGCAGGCGCTTTCAGAAATGTCTAATGTCATTCTGAGCGTAGCGAAGAATCTCTACAGCGATACAGAGACTCTTCGCGGAGTTTACCCTGAGTAAAATCGAAGGGTTCAGAGTGACACATAATAGGAGATGAACACATGGCAAAGACCCGTATTGTCACAATAGATTTGCATTTTCAGGACAGGATGCAAGCCATCGCTTCTTATTTGATTCGATCTGGCGACGCGGTCGTGCTGATCGAATCCGGTCCCGGCTCGACGATTTCTTCCCTCGAATCAGGTCTCGCAAACGAAGGTTTATCTCCGCGCGATGTGACGCATGTGCTGCTCACGCATATACACCTCGACCACGCGGGCGCGGCAGGCTGGCTTTCGCAGCAGGGCGCGCAAATTTATGTGCACCCGATTGGCGCGCCGCACATGCTCAACCCCGAGAAACTCATCGCGAGCGCGACGAGAATCTACGGGGACAGGATGGATTCACTTTGGGGTGAGTTCCTACCCGTTGCACAGGATCATCTCCACATCCCGCAGGACGCGGAGGAGATTAATATCGGTGGGCTGAAATTTTTGGCGGTGAATACTCCCGGTCATGCCGAGCATCATTATTCCTATATCTTGGAAGATTTATGTTTCAGCGGTGATGTCGGCGGTGTGCGGATTCCGGGCTTTCAATATATGCGCGCGCCCATGCCGCCGCCTGAATTGCATTTTGCAAAATGGCGCGACAGTATTGAGCATTTGCGTTCAATGAAATTCACGCGCATCGCGCCGACTCATTTTGGAATTTATGAAGATGTCGATTGGCATCTCGATGAATTGCAAAAAGCATTGGGTGATGCAGAAAAATGGATCGAGGGTGTAATGTTAACTGAACTGCCGGTTGAATCCATGTATGCTGGTTTTAGCGCGTGGATGCAGGATCAAGGCCGCTTGCAAGGTTTAAATGAAGATGCCATCGCGGCGTATGCGCTGGCAAATCCGCTGGGCATGAGCGTGGATGGAATGCTGCGCTATTGGAAGAAAACGCGCAATGCCTAACCGCTGAACGTCATATATAACCTGTGACCCTTGAAACAAGACAGAATCTCGCAATAAAGATATACTTTATAAAAACTTCGTAAGGAGCAACCATGAAGGATTTTCTCGCGATCTCCGATTACACATCGGATGAAATTAAAGACCTGCTCGATCTGGCAGCGAAATTAAAAAAGCAATATTTCAAGAAAGGTAATAAAGCCATTTTCAAAGGCAAGACGCTGGGGATGATTTTCCAGAAGCCGAGCCTGCGCACGCGGATTTCATTTGATATGGCCATGCGCAACTGCGGCGGCGATGCGTTGTATCTCTCGCCCGCTGAAATTGGACTCGGCAAGCGCGAATCCATTGCGGATGTGGCGCGTGTTTTGTCAGGTTATGTGCAGGCGCTCATGGCGCGTGTCTTTGAACATGAGCATGTTGTGCAACTCGCGCAATGGTCTGATATTCCCGTCATCAACGGCTTGAGCGATTACAACCATCCCTGTCAGGGCATGGCGGATGCGCTCACGATCATCGAGAAATTTGGAAAAAAATCCAAGGGCTTGAATATCAGTTACGTGGGCGATGGCAACAATGTCACGACTTCATTGATGCACGTCTCCGCGCTGCTTGGTTGGAATTTCACCGTGGCGAGTCCAGAAGGCTATGACACAAATCCCAAAGCGATTGAAATTGCTCAAGACATCGCAAATAAAACCGGCAGCAAGTTAACGTTTATGCGCGACCCGCATGAAGCGGTCAAAAGTGCGCATGTGATTTACACCGACACATGGACTTCGATGGGACAGGAAGAAGAAGCCGCCAAGCGCGAGTTGGTCTTCCCTCCATATCAAGTCAACGCGAAGTTGGTCAGCGAAGCGGATAAGGATGTGATCGTGATGCACTGCCTGCCCGCGCATCGCAACTACGAGTTGACCGATGATGTCGCCGATGGTGAACATTCGGTCATTTTCCAGCAGGCGCATAATCGCCTGCACGCGCAGAAGGCTATTTTGGCGCGTTTGTTTGATGTGGCGTAGAAAAAGATGAGTAGTTCGACAATGTCAAGTTACCCTGTACAAAAAGCGATAATGTGGCATAAATAGGGGAATGAGACAAAATGCACGCCAAAAGACTGGGGCATCCCGCTTGAAGAGGTCGAACAATCAGCGCAACGATTGAACGATTTTCTGGGAAAGTATCATGGTAGTTTTCAAACCAAGACGCATGACAAGAGTAAATATGCGTATGGGTATGTGAGCGGACTGTTGCGTATTGAAACAGAACGGAATATGGCAAACATAGCGCGTAAAACCGGCATGGTTGAACAAAACACACAGCATTTCATGAGTTGCTCGCCGTGGTCGAGTTCTGGTCTGATTGCGAATGTGCAAGAGGATATCAAAGGACACCCCGAATTTCAAGTCGGAGCGATGCTGGTGATAGACGAGAGCGCAGAGCAAAAAGCGGGAGAATACAGCGCGGGAGCCAGCCGCCAGCATAATGGGCGCTTGGGCAAGGTTGAAATGAGTCAAGTGGGTGTGTTTGCGGCTCTGGTAACACCCAAAGTCAACACTTGGATTGATGGCGAACTCTTCTTTCCAGAGCGCTGGTTTGAAGAAGGCTATGCGGATAAGCGTAAGAAAGTAGGGTTTCCTCAAGGACGCACCTTCAAAACCAAACCTGGGTTGGCTTGGGAGATCGTTCAACGGCTACAAGCGCAGGGGATAGCCTTTGATGCGATTGCGATGGATGACCTGTATGGACGCAACGCGCAGTTGCGCAAGCAATTAGACGATGCTGGCATCGAATACTACGGTGATGTTCCGAAAAACACCGTGATGTATTTGGACAAACCGCAAATTGTTTACCCGCTCACTCAGCATGGCAAGCCCAGCAAACGCTACCAAGTGATTGCCCAGCATCGCTACACAGCCAGCGAACTACTGAAGCATCCTGATTTAGAATGGGCTGAAATCACCCTGCGTCCCAATGAACGCGGTCAACTGCGCGCCCGTTTCGGTCGTTGTCGGGTATGGTTGCTTCATCAGGGCGAGCGCCGTCAGGAATGGTTGCTGATCCGCCAGAATGAAAAACAAATCACCTATGTGCTCAGCAATGCCAGCCCAACGACATCTCTGGAAACAATGGCATGGCGTAAATCTCATCGGTACTTTATTGAACGCAGCAATCAGGATGAAAAAGGCGAATTGGGTTGGGATGAGTTTCAAGCCATCAAATATTTGGCTTGGGAACACCAACTGGCGCTCACGATCTTGGCAAGTTGGTTCATTGCCACAACCCGCTTGGATTGGATGAAACGCTTTCAACGCGATCCAGCCTTGCTGGAGAAGTATGAAATCGACGTCTTACCCATGTTGTCGGTCAGGAATGTCCGCGAACTGCTCCGAGCCGCAATTCCTTTGCCACAACTATCCA
>VFKN01000059.1 GCA_009885525.1 Anaerolineaceae bacterium
AGAGCCAGCCCTCGATTGCGTACTATTGCCAATTGTTCGCTTGTTCCTTTTTTTCTCATGCCTCTATTATGACATGTTTTCAGACTTTCTTTTTTCAAATATCAATAGCCATTACGCTCTATCGGGGGCTTAGCCCCCGATAGAGCGTGGTACTACGGTTGAGTCACAGTCAAACGACATAAGACCGTGTTGTCTGTTTTAAGATCGGGACCCCAAATAAATTTTGCGGATGAGTTCCACACGATCTGGTCATAGCCGTCTTTGGGGCCGACTTGTTCGGCGCTGTAAAGACTCGCATTGCTCCACGATGAATCATCAAAGTTGAGATTCTTCCATCCGGTTGGTTCTTCGAGCGCTGTAAATCCGCACGGCGCTTGACCGGCAACGGGATTCGATTCTCGCTCGCAGGCTTTATCGAGCGGCGCTTCGTGGATGATAGTGCATTTCCAATTCGCATCGGTCACCGCGATCAACGCGCCCGTATCCGCGTTGGTGAATTGCGCGATCATGCCGCCATCTCCCATTTGCTGGCGATTCGTGCCGATGTATTCCAGGCCCGTGTCGTTCTCTTTGAAATCTTTGAGTATGAAATTAAACCGCATGGGATAATCCGCGTTGAAAGTGAAAACCTCCGCGTTGAACGAACGCTCGGTGGTATTGGGAACAGAGTCTTCCATCACCAATTGATCGCCTAAATAAAAAGCAGACCAGTTATCCGCCCAGACTTCGGCTTTGATCTTCACTGCGCCTGTCGTGTTTGAAAGACTCGCCGATGGATTTTGCGGAGGCGGTGACGTGCGGCACGCGGTCAACATTATAAAGATGGTGAGTAAAGATAAAAAATGTTTCATTGTTTATTTCCTGAATTACGGTCTTGGCGGAGGTCCGCCCGCAGGCACGCAGGCGAGCTGCGTAATGTTTGGCGGCGTCAGACATGTGCCGCTTAAAGTTCCGTTCGGAGTGTTGACGGTGCAAGCCGCGTTTTGAGCAAGTCCCACGCACGCATCAATCGCTGCCTGCGGAGGTTGACCCGGTGCGCCATCTTTACCGCCCATCGGAGGTTGCCCGCCTTGCGATTGACCACTTGCTACAGGTGTTCCGCGATAACACCCCACGGTGTAGGGATATTCGGCGGTGGCGACGTAGTGATACATCACAATCTTTTGTCCGTCCCACTCCACCTCAGAAGTTGTACCGTGACACTCATCGAGATCGGCGTTCGTGAGCACACGTCCGCTCGCATCGGTGGAGGTGTAGATGCCAAAACCATCCAAGGCATAGCCGACCAATCCGCTGCCGGTAGCGCTCACGCAGCTGGGTAGATTGTGATAGTGATATTGTCCGTTCTGCTGCGGATGTCCGCCACAATCATCTTGAAGTTCATGCGCGACCGCGTCCAATCCGCCGCCGTCTAAAGCGTTGAAAAATACTGAACCGGTTGTCATGACGCCGATCACGCCCATGCCCACGCAAGTAGGCGTCGCCGCCAATTGCGGATTGGCTGGCAGATTAAATTGAATGGTCTGAGCCGAAATAGAATTGGGATTGCGGTCAAAGTTATAAGCATCATCACTGGATGCGACGGGATACGTGCCGGTTGGGTGATCCGGCAGATCGTTGCCCGCGATCACGCGCTGATCGCCGTTCAACGTGATCGTGAAGGATGAAGGCCACGTAACAGAACCATCCACGGTTGGTTTCGTGGTCGCGTTCCATGTGCCGTCGCCATTCATCCAACTGCCAGAGTTGAATGCCCCGCCGCCATTAAATTGAGTCTGACACGAAAACACATAGCCAACTTGCGGGCTGGAAGAAACCCTGCCATCGCCCACGGGCAGATGGGTTAGATCCACCGCGCTGGATGTTTCGCTATTTGAAATTTGATTCGGCACAGCTGCCGCAGTCGGTGCGGAGTTTTGTGCCGCGGGCGCAGGCTGCTCCACATTCGCCGCGGGCGCTTGGGCATCAACAGGCTGCTCAAAATTTTTCTGCGCGGGCGGCGCACCGCACGCGCTCAATAAAACACAGGTCAAAACGAATAACATAAATAATTTATTTTTAAACATGGTTTTCTCCTTTGTTTGATATTGGATGTATTCTATCCGCGAGATCTTTTTCTCAAGAGTGTGTCAGATCATTGAATTCACTTAATTCATATGCAAGCAGTCATCAATATCCATGACAGGTGTCATGGGTGTTTTATATAAAACATGACCGTATACATATCCCGCGCGCAACCCTGCGTGATATGATTTGCGCATGCCCACCCAAGACTCAACCCGCATTCTGCGCATCGCCGCGTGGATCTGGATCGGATTTCTGCTCGCCATGGCAATCATGGATTTTGCGCTGTACATGAATGTGCAGCCTCCATCACAAAATCAGCCGGCAGCGCAAGATGCGCCCTTGCCGCCTTTTGATCAGCAGCCCGATTCATTACGCCCGCCAGCAATTCCGATGATGCCGGTGTTCACGTTTTACATCGCCAGCGGATTGGTCGCATTTATGTTTTTATCTTTTACTTATTGGGAATGGACACATCAAAAATTAAACCGCGCTTTTTATCCGCTGCTGTTATTCGTGATTTCCACCGCGCCAATATTCATCAACGTCTTCATCACGCCGCGCTTTCCGCCCGGTCCGCTTTCAAACGCGGAGGGTATGGCGCTGCGCCAGCTGCCGGTTCTATTCGTCGCGCTCGCGCTGGTCGCGTGGCAATATCAACTGCGCCATGTGCTTATTTACAGCGTCGCCGTTACATGTTTGGAACTCAGCCTCATTTTTTTCAGCCGCGCTGAATACCGCAACATTTTTGTTTTCGTATTCATCGCAATCATCCGCACGATCAGTTTTATTGCAGTCGGTGTGTTTATCAGTTTACTTGTTTCAAGGATGCGCGCCCAGCAAGAATCACTGCGCGAGGCAAATGCGAATCTCGCGCATTACGCCTCCACGCTTGAGCAGCTCACCGTCAGCCGCGAGCGCAACCGCCTCGCGCGCGAACTGCATGACACGCTCGCGCATTCACTCACCGCCATTTCCGTTTCGCTTGAAACCGCAAAAGCCTATTTCGATATTGACCCAAATAAAACCCGCGAGTTGATCGACAAGTCTCTCGAATCAACCCGCATCGGCGTGGATGAAACCCGCCGCGCTTTGAAGTCATTACGGTCAAGCGCGCTCGAAGATCTCGGCCTGCGATTAGCGATCCAACGCGCGGCAGAATCCGCGGCGACGCGCTTCCACCTCGCCCTCGAATTGGATCTGCAAGACCCGTTACCTTCCCTCAGCCCCGATGTGGAGCAGACCATCTATCGCATCACCCAGGAAGCCATCGAGAACATCACGCATCACTCGCGCGCTAAAAAATTCAGCATTCAACTTGTCAGCGACGGACATACAACATTAATGATTCAGGATGACGGCATCGGTTTTGATATGCGCTCCGACATGTCATCGGGGCATTTCGGTCTGGTCGGCCTGCGCGAACGCGCTGAACTTGTCGGCGGCAAAGTGAAAATCGAAAGCGCAAAAGGCCAAGGCACGCAGATTGTGTTGAAGATATAATTTTAATTATGTCATTGCGAGGGCGAACTTGCTCTTTGCCCGAAGCAATCTCCTCACACAGGGGATTGCTTCGTCGGGAAGAGCGCCCTCCTCGCAATGACGGAGACGACCATGAAGATACTCCTCTGTGACGACCAATCTGTGATCCGCGACGGGCTTGAATTAATGCTCAACCTTGAGAAAGATTTTCAAGTCATCGGCGCGGCGCAAGACGGCGCGGAAGCCGTTGAACTCGCGGGCAAAAAACAACCCGATATTATTTTGATGGATCTGAAAATGCCGATCATGAACGGCATCGAAGCAACACGCGAGATACGCGCGAAATTCCCCAATATAAAAATTTTGGTATTAACCACCTACGACGATGATGAATGGGTCTTCGACGCCATCCGCGCGGGCGCATCTGGTTATCTGCTCAAAGACACGCCGCGTCAGAAAATTGTCGAAGCCATTCGCGGAACGATGACGGGTAAATCTTTTGTAGATCCCGCCATCGCAGGCAAGTTGCTCAATCAAGTGGCGAGCAACCAAACCCAGCCCACATCCATATTGGCGGCGAAACTCACCGAGCGAGAGTTGGATGTGCTGCGCTTAATCGCAAAAGGAATCAACAACAGCGAGATCGCCAATCAACTGCATCTCTCTGAAGGCACGGTGAGAAACCACGTCAGCGCGATCCTTGAAAAGTTAAACGTATCCGATAGAACGCAAGCCGCCGTGATCGCCATTCAGCATGGATTGTGATTATAATGAGATGGAAAGAGAGTAGATATGATTGAAATCCAAAATTTCCAGGCGCAATTTATTACGGACGAAAGCGGCAAAAAAACCGCTGTCATTCTTCCTATCGAAGAGTTTGAAGAACTTTTGGAAGATTTGAACGACCTTGCAGTGATGGCTGAACGACGCGAAGAATCAGCCATTTCATTTGAAGAAGTTAAAACAAGGTTGAAGCAAGATGGCCTCTTATAAGGTCGAATGGAAGAATTCTGCATACAAAGAACTTCAAAAACTGCCTCGCCCGATGATAAAAAGGGTTGTTGAGGCAGTTGATGATTTAGCGGTTAATCCATATCCTTCAGGGATCAAGAAGTTGATCGGGTCAGATCATAGCTATCGTATTCGAGTTGGCGATTACCGTATTGTTTATGAAGTGGTTGAAGATAAATTGATAATTCATGTTATTCGTGTGCGTCATAGAAAAGACGTGTATAGATAATTTTAAAAACCGAGGTAAACCATGACCGTAAAACATTCAAATGAAGTTGAAGCAAAAAATGTAGCCGCTGGCAAAGACACCACCATTCAAGTATTGATCTCAGCACAGGAAGGACCAAACTTTGCTTTGCGAAAATTCTCCATGCAGCCGGGCGGCGGGATGCCGCTCCACACCAACGCGGTGGAGCATGAGCAATATGTTCTGCGTGGACATGCAAAGATCGGGATTGCAGATCAATTGTATGAGGTCAAAGCAGGCGATGTGGTTTTCATCCCCGAAGGTGTGCCGCATTTTTATACAAATATCGGCGCAGAGCCATTTGAGTTTTTGTGCATTGTCCCCAACAAGGAAGATAAGATAACCATTGTAGATGAAGCAGCTTGTTAATGCAAAAGACAGCCGCCTTTAAGGTGGCTGTCTTTTTTTATATTTGTTTTTTACGTCCAGTTTTCCAGTGTCTCTTTAACCTTCGCGAGAAACCAATCCGCAGATGCGCCGTCAAGGATGCGATGATCAAAGACGAAGGACATATAGACCATCGGGCGGATTGCGATGGCATCATCAATGACGACCACGCGTTTTTGCATCGCGCCGATGCCGAGAATTCCGCATTGCGGCTGGTTGATCACGGGGAACGCGAACAACGACCCGCTGATGCCGTGGTTGGTAAGCGTAAACGTGCCGCCTTTGACTTCATCGGGTTGCAATTTTTTATTGCGCGCACGAACCGCGAGATCATTCACGGAGCGCGCCATCGCCAGCAGGGAGTGATTATCCGCGCCTTTGATGACCGGCACAATCAAGCCTTCTTCGCCAAGTGAAGCCGCCATGCCGATGTTGATATTTTTATGAACCAATAAACCTTCGTCACTCCACGATGAGTTTGCAATTGGATATGCTTTCAAGCCCGCGACAATGGCGGTCATGAAATATGCCGTGAACGTGAGGTTGACACCATCCTTCTCAAACGCGGATTTATTCGCGGCGCGATGTTTCGACACGCGCGACAGATCCGCTTCCATCACGGTCAGCACATGCGGCGAGGTCCGCTTGGACTCGACCATGTGATGCGCGATGGATTTGCGCATGGAGGTGTGTTTGATGAGTTGGTCGCCTGCAATAGGTTGAAGGTTGGAAGGTTGGAAGGTTACAGGTTGTAGTTTTTGACTTTCAACTTTCAACCTGTAACCTTCAACGTAACTTAAAACATCATTCTTCGTAATACGTCCATTCAAACCGGTGCCGGGCACTTGCGATAAATTTACGCCATGCTCAGCAGCGATCTTCGCAACGACAGGGGAGATAAAGCCGAGATCAGTCGAAGATCGAGAAATGGTCGAAAGTCGAAGGTCTAAGGTCTCAGGTTTCGCCTCCGACTTTTGACCCTTCGATTCACTCAGGGCAGCGCTTTCAACCTTTGACGCTTTAGGCGCATCAGACACATCAGAAACCTCAGAGACCTTCTCTCCCGCCGCACCGATGATCGCGAGCAGTTCGCCCACTTTCATGGCTTGCCCTTCCTGCGCGATGATCTGCAAAATTACACCAGAAGCGGGCGCGGGGATTTCGGTATCTACTTTGTCGGTATTTACTTCAAGCAGCGCTTCCAATTCCTTAATAGAATCGCCAACCTGTTTGAGCCATTTTGTTACAGTAACTTCATCAACGCCTTCGCCGAGTCTTGGAACTAAAACTTTTGTCGCCATAAAATCTCCTTTTCAACACAAAGGACACGAAGGTCACTAAGGAAAAACCTTTGTGTCCTTCGTGTTAAAGAATTTTCGGAAATGCCTCAGGATCAACTTCATTCATCATTTCATATACGGCATCGAATATTGTTTCCGCATTCGGCTTTGACCAATAATCGCCGTCACTGCCGTACGCGGGGCGATGCGCTTTGGCGGATAATGTCCGCGCGGGAGAATCGAGGTGGAAATAGCCGCCCTGTTTTTCGATGACTTCCTGGAGCATGTAGGCAGTCGTTCCGCCGGGCATGTCTTCATCCACGAATAAAATGCGATTGGTATTCTTGAGCGATTCAACGATCTTGCCGTGAATATCAAAGGGCAATAAGGTTTGCACGTCAATGACTTCTACATCAATGCCAACTTTGGATAATTTATCTGCGGCTTCTAAAACGATGCGACAGCATGCGCCGTAGGTGACGATAGTGATGTCTTTGCCTGCGCGCAAAGTTTCGGGGACGCCGAGCGGCAATGTCATTTCGCCGATGTTATCGGGCAGGCGCTCTTTGACGCGGTAACCGTTCAGGACTTCAACAATAATTGCGGGTTCATCGGATTTCAGGAGCGTGTTGTAAAAACCAGCGGCATGAGTCATATCACGCGGAACTAAAACATACATGCCGCGCACGAGATTTAATATGCCTGCCATTGGTGAACCCGCGTGCCACACACCTTCGAGTCTGTGTCCGCGTGTGCGCACGATGACCGGGGCTTTCTGTCCGCCAGCAGTGCGCCAGCGCAGGGAGGCAAGATCGTCGGACATAATTTGCAGCGCGTATAGGATGTAATCGAGATATTGGATTTCCGCGATGGGGCGCAGTCCACGCATGGCGAGACCGATGGCTTGCCCAAGAATCGTCGCTTCGCGGATGCCGGTATCGGTGACGCGCAACGCGCCGTATTTTTCCTGCATCCCTTTAAAACCTTGATTGACATCGCCGAGTTTGCCGACATCCTCGCCGAATGCAATCAGGCGCGGCTCGCGGGTTAATGCGGCGTCGAACATGGCGCTCATAATTTCAAAGCCGAACACGTTAGGCGAACTGCTCGAATACACCGGCTTGACTTCATCCACTTTGAGCGCAGTACCGGAATGTAAATGCGAGCCGTAACGCTCCAGATTTATTTCGTTATCTTCATTCTTCCATTGAATTAAAATTTGTTTGGATGGATGCGCTTCGTCACGCAAGAGTCTTAGCGCTTCGTGGGCGATGCTGTGAATATCACGCCGCGCGACGGATGGCAGACTGGCGAGTCTGTCGCGGATCAGGCGCAGTTCCATGACGTGATTGGATGTGGGTGCGATCTCGTCGAGCATGTCCATGACTTGATTGCGTTCTTCGAGGATCGGCGCGAGGAATGAATCCCACGCGGTTTTGCGGAGACTCTCAACGCTGTTGTAATCTTCGAGTTCAACAGCGACCAACTCAGCGGGCGTTAAGATGCGCTGATTTATTATCCACGCGCGCATGCGAGTCACACAATCAAATTCTTCTTCCCATCTTAATCGCTCGGCTGATTTATATCTTTCATGTGAGCCGCTGGTGCTGTGACCTTGCGGCTGGGTGACATCGATAATATGAATTAATGCGGGGATGTGAAATTCGCGCGCGATCTCTGCGGCGCTGAGATAGGTTTCGACCAGCGCGGGATAATCCCACGCGCGGACGGTGTAATGATCGTAGCCGCGCTCGGCTTTTTCGGGCGATGCGTTGATGTCGCGCTCGAAGCCTTTGAGCAGCGTGCCGATATTTTCCTTGACCATTTGAAATTGATTGGGGACCGAGATGCCGTAGCCGTCATCGTAGATGGTGATGATGGAAGGCGCTTTGAGTACGCCGATGGCGTTGACGCTTTCCCAAAACATGCCTTCGGAGGTGGACGCGTTGCCGATGGTTGCGAAGGCAATCTCATTTCCATCGTGCGAAAAATCCTTGAAGTTATTGAGTTCGGCGAGTTTGCGATACAACACCGACGCGTACGCGAGCCCGACCGTGCGCGGCATTTGCGCGGCAGTGGGCGAGACATCACTGGCGACGTTATACATCTCGGTTTGATTCTTCCACGAACCATCGGGGCGCAAGTTGCGCGAACCGAAATGCGCGTTCATCAAACGTCCAGCGGATGCGGGGTCGTGGTTCACATCCGCGTGGGAATAGAGTTGCGCGAAAAATTCCTGAATGGTATTGACACCGAGCGCGAACATCCAGGTCTGGTCGCGATAGTAGCCGGAGCGCCAATCACCTTTGCGGAAGGCGCGCGCGATGGCAAGGTTGGCAAGTTCTTTGCCGTCGCCGAAGATGCCGAACTTGGCTTTGCCGCTCAGCACTTCGCGCCTGCCAATTAGAGAAGCCTGCCGGCTTTGATAGGCGAGGCGATAATCTTTAATGATTTCTTCTTTATCGAGGGGAAGCGCAATAGAGCCCTTCTTTTTGGGCATGTCTCTCTCCTGAATTGGTGTGTGTTGGTGGGATTATAACGGACGAGGGGAAAGGATGAAGGATGAGTTGTGAAGGATGAAAAAGGGGAACATATATAGGATGGATATAGGATGACCGAGGTGAGTCGAAGGATGACAGGGGCAGAAATGGGGCTCTGGACTGTATACAGACCTGACAGGTTTTCGTAGAAGTTTGATTAACCAGCGCCACAATAAAACCTGTCAGGTCTTTTGCTTCTTCTTTCTTTTCAGGTTTTCTTCCATTGCGACATTCATCGGCTCGGTGTATTGACGATACAGCGCGAACAGAAACTCTAGCCGTTCGAGTTCGGTTTTGAACGGTTTGCGGCGATAGCATGTAACCACCTATTGAAAGCGGAGCGGGGAACTAAAATAAATTTCTCTACCGTACATGCAAACCCTAAAGGTCTGCTTTACCTTCGTAAATTTCCAATTAACGAGAAAGACCTTTAGGGTTTTTTACGAGGGAAATGTG
>VFKN01000046.1 GCA_009885525.1 Anaerolineaceae bacterium
AGAGCCAGCCCTCGATTGCGTACTATTGCCAATTGTTCGCTTGTTCCTTTTTTTCTCATGCCTCTATTATGACATGTTTTCAGACTTTCTTTTTTCAAATATCAATAGCACATAGATTGTTTCAAATCATAAATACACAACAGCCCAGTATCTGATAATGGATGCCAGGCTGTTGTGCATTGAATTGGGATTTGTATGAAAAAAGACGCAGAAGTCCAAAACCTCCTGACTTTGGACTCCCTCGCAAAAGCAACGGCAGACGCAAAACGACTAGACTCCGTTTTCATCTTTGGGATGAAACTCTTTCATGTGAAATTCGCCGCGAATTAGGAATCCGCTGTAAAATATCCCCACTATTTTATGGAAGATAAATTCACGCTTAATTTGTTGCGCCTGTTGCTTGCCCGCCTCGAAAAAATATCGGCGGATTCTGTTTGGGCGCATCGTGCCAGCGGCGTACGCGGATCGTTGCTTCGGGTGTTGGAAAAACTCGAGGGCGACGAATCCGTTTCGAGGTCAGATCTGAAGCGGTTAATGGAACTGGGATTTTATATCCTACAAAAAGCGGCGGAAGAGAAGATCAGGTAGAATTGCTTCGCGCAAAGATCAAGAGCGCCCTTGCAATGTTTGATGTAAGATGTTTACATCAAACTTCATCTGTAACGCCGAAAGCATGAAAAAATATTGGAGAAAAATTTTGAGCGACCTTTACACCATGAAACCATCACAGATCGTGATGTACACCACCGAATACTGTTCCGATTGCAACCGCGCAAAGGCGTATTTCGAAGCGAATAAAATTTCCTATCTTAAAGTGGGATTGGAAGACAGTGCAGAAGCGACCGAGTTTGTGATCAATGTCAACCATGGCAGCCGCAGTGTGCCGACGATCATTTTCCCCGATGGCAGCATACTTGTCGAACCCGGTTTTGCGGAACTAAATAAAAAGTTCTCCGGCTTATAAAGAATACTTTTCGCGCAGTTCCTTCTCCGGCAAAATAATCAGGCCTTCGTGTTCATCGCCCACAGTGGAGATTTTTTCTGCGCGAGTAGCTGCAAGCCACGCGGTATATGCGGCAACCAACGCATCGAGCTGCTCGGGGAGATACAACAAATCCATCGGCCAGATTCCCTTTATGATTTTGTGGCGCGTGATCTCTTCAAAAAAATCCATCGGATCTTTGATCTTCACGCCGCGCTCATACAAAGCCACCTGACGCTGCAAACGTCCTTGAAGTGAAGATTTGGGCAGAGACAACTGTCCGATCATTACGCAAAAACATGCATGTGGATGCGTTTCAAGAATTTTATATTTTGATTCTTTATCGGGATATTTTGTAAAGCCAAGTTTTTCCAGGTTTTGATAAAGATCAAATCCCATTTGGATCCAGGCCGGAGATAAGGCTGCGCTCGCGGGCGTACCTGAAACGGAGATTCCGCGCGCGCGTAATTCATATTCCGCCAGACGAAACTCAGTACCGCGAATCTTCTTAAGCGGTGTGAGCATTTGCTTCTTGATCTTCTCGCGCACGAGCCCGCGGTTGACTCCTGCAGGCGCGTTGATCGCCACCGTCGCGGATTGTTGACCCATAACAAATGAAGTTACATCTTCCATTTCACCATCAGCCAAAGCAAGCAAATTCAAATCCTTGTCCAGCGCAGCATAGGTAAAGGTTTTGTGAGACGAAGCCGGGTTAATGCCAATGAAGGCAGAGTCATTGAATAACATATCAGGTATATTTTACCCCGCAATTCATGTATACTCAAAACGAATGAACAAAATAAAACGCATCATTTTCTATATTTTTGTACTCACCATAAGCGCCGGTTGGATCGTATTTTCAGCCGACCCTACACACGCATCCGTAAAAAACACATCCGCACCGCAAACAGGATTCAGCGCGCCCGATTTCACACTTCAATCCATTGACGGCAAGACTTACACACTCTCTGAATTAAAAGGCAGCGCTGTGTTGCTCAACTTGTGGGCAACGTGGTGTCCACCCTGCCGCGCCGAAATGCCCGCCATTGAGAAGATGTACGGCGAATACAAAGATCAAGGGCTCATCGTCCTCGCAGTTGATATGACCTATCAGGACGACCCCGGCGCTGTTGCGCCTTTCATGCAAAAATACAACCTGACTTTCCCGATCCTGCTAGACGAAAAAGCACTGGTTGGTTCGGCTTATCAATTGCGCTCATTGCCTTCATCTTATTTCATCAACCGCGCAGGCATCATCAATGAAGTCATCATCGGCGGACCGATGGCTGAAGCCCTGCTGCGGACACGCATCGAACAGATTCTTAAATAATCCACGAAGAGACACGAAGTATCGCTAAAAAAATTTCGTGTCTCTTCGTGGTATTCGTGGACAAAATATGCTCACTTTATTTCGCGACATTTTTTCACCGCCCCGTCACATGATCCTGCTCGTCGCCGCGGCATGGATCGGACTCAGCCTTGCCGAAAAACGCGCCGAGCGTTACGGCGTCAGCAAAGAAGATCTCAACAACGCCATTTTTAACAGCTTGATTGCGCTCGTCGCCGGTGGACGAATATTTTTTGTTTTGCAAAATCTTTCGGCCTTCAGCAAAAGCCCATTCGGGATATTTTCGATCAACCCGGATCTGTTCGACCCGATCGGCGGGCTTGCAGCTGCAATCGTGCTTGCGCTTGTCTACGGTCAACGCCGCGGGCTAAAATTCTGGTCAACGCTGGATGCACTCACCCCTTTTTTTTCAATTCTTACAGTGGGGATTGGTCTTTCCCATTTTGCGGCTGGCACATCTTTTGGAAAAGAAACTGATCTGCCCTTCGGAATCGAGCTGTGGAACGCGACCCGCCACCCGACCCAAATTTACGAAACGCTCGCGGCTTTCCTGACCTTCGGGCTGATCTGGCTGCGCAAAGAGAATCCAGCTTCGGGGATTCTCTTTCTGACCTTCGCCGCGCTGACCGCGTTTTCGCAGATCGTCATCCAATCTTTTCGCGCGGATATTGCTTTGATATCCAACGGCAGCATACAAGGACAGATCACTGCATGGCTTGTCTTGTTGATCTGCTTTATTCTATTTGAATTCAGGTTTAAACAGGCACAACGTGGTGAATAATATTTGTTAATTAGGGTCAAATCTGCAAGGGCGAAGAGCCGCGCGAAATATTCGCAAGGAACTCCTGTCTCGTCGCAAGATTCGCCCGGAACGCACCGTGCATCGCGGAAGTGGTCATACGTGCATCGTGTTTCTTCACACCGCGCATCATCGAACACAGGTGCATCGCTTCCACGACAACCGCAACGCCTTGCGGCTTGAGCAGGTCGCGCAGGAAATCAGCGATCTGGCGCGTCATGCGCTCCTGTACCTGCAGGCGGCGCGCATACATATCCACAATGCGGGGAATTTTGGATAAGCCCAGCACCTTGCCATCGGGGATATAGGCAACATGTACGCGCCCCATGAAGGGCAGCATATGATGTTCGCAGAGGCTAAAAAATTCGATGTCACGCACAAGCACCATTTCATCATATTGCACATTAAAAAGCGCGCCATTGATGATCGCATCGGGATCCATGGTGTAGCCGCCGAGGAGTTCGTGATACATGCGCGCCACTCGCCGAGGAGTAAACTGCAAGCCCTCGCGCTGCGGGTCTTCCCCTACGGCATCCAATATTTTCGCAACGGCTTCTTCAATGACCGGGTTGTCAATATTTGAACCGTTCACATCATCTTTTGTGTCGTCGAATTCCATCTTCACTCCAAAATAAAACTGACCTGACAACCGTCAGGCCAGTTTTTGTATTACCCGATCCTAGCCAAGTTCAGGCTCGATCAAGCCATAGCTTCCGTTGCGCCTGCGGTATAACACATTGACCTTGCTGGTCTCTGCATTATAAAAAATAAAGAAGTTGTCGTGTCCCAGGTCACGCATTTGCACAACGGCCTCGTCCTGGGTCATTGGATACAACACGAATTTCTTGCGTCGTGCAAAGAGCGGGGCAAGTTCACCTGTTTCTTCATCCATGACTTCTTCTGCAACCTCAGCGGCAGAGCGCCCGTCGCCGCGTCCGTGAGAGTGTTTGCCTTTATGTCTTTCGATCTGCCTTTGCAAGTTATCCAGCGCGGCATCAAAGGCAGCTAGCACCTCTTCACCGCGTACCTCGGAGCGCAGGGTAACTCCCTTGCCCCGCACAGTGATCTCCGCTGCGTTGCGATCTTTAGAATCACGCGCGGCTTTATAGTGCGAGAGTTCCACACGCGCTTCTTCGATCGTAGGCAGATAATGATCAAAGTTACTTGCTTTCTTATTAACGTACTCTTCGATCTTTTCAGTTAAACGAATATTACGTGTTTGAACTTCCACTTTGTTGGACATGGTGTCCTCCTTATTGGGATGAAAAGTTAAAAATATAAACGCTCAGGCATGCTTCAATCCATGTTGAGGCAATGCGCGCGCGACTGTTAACGCATACACTTCCTTTGCGCCCGCTAAAAGCAGCGCATCGGCGCTGGACGATAAAGTTGACCCTGTCGTAGCGACATCGTCGAATACAAGGATGGTTTTCCCGCTCACTCCTTTCCACGCTTGAAATGCGTCATGAATATTTTCCCTTCGCTCCTGACTGGATAGCCCGACTTGCGAGCGCGTCTCTTTACGACGCACCAATCCATGCGATGCATATTGAATGTTCAACGCCATTGCGAGGGGCTTTGCGATCATTGCAACCTGATTATATCCCCTTTCCTTGCCTCTTTTTTTACCTAACGGAACTGGAATCATGATGTCAATCTGCCAGTCCAAATTCTCGGCAAAAGGGATTATTTGTGCAGCAAGCGCATCTCCCATGGATATATCACGTTTATATTTTAGTTTTAACAAAGCCTGCCGAAGTGGGCCCTCAAAAACCGACCAGGCTCTTAATGCACGAAAATGCGGCCTATCCGTGCGGCAGGCTACACAAACACCCGCCGAATCCTGTGGAAGACCGCATACATCACAAACCGTTTCCGACAAAATTTTCACGTTATTCTGGCAATCTATACACCAACGCGAGCCAAACTTGCCACATCCCCCGCAAGAGGGAGGAAAGAGCAGGTCAAGCGTACTCCACAAAGACCTGTATAAAAAATATGGCAAAGGTTTCTTTTTCAAACTTCGCATTTCTTTTTAAAAATTCAAGGCGGGTAATTAGATCCAGTGCGGCAAACGAATTATTTCATAATGCCATATATTTGAAAACCAGCCGGGATCATCAGAATAAGCATGATCGTCGGGAAGGTCAAAAAGGTCATCGGGATGATCATCTTGACAGGCGCCTGATGCGCCAATTCCTCGGCGCGCTGACGGCGCTTCATGCGCATTTGATCGGCTTGAATGCGCAGCACTTTTGCCAAACTTACGCCCAAAATCTGGCTTTGGATTACAGCCGCGACAAAACTGGTAAGTTCAGGCAGGCCGATACGGTCTGCCATATCACGCAAAGCTTCACGCTGGGGTTTCCCCAACTGCACTTCGCGAATACAACGGCCGAACATGATGGAAAGTTCATTTTCCCATTTTTCGCTGACTTTCGACATGGCGGCATCAAATCCCAAGCCAGCCTCAACGCAGATGGTCAGCAGGTCAAGCGCATCGGGCATTGCTTTGCGCACATCCTGTTGGCGCGCATTAATCCTGCCTTGCAACCATAGTTGTGGGAAGAAAAATCCCAATGCAGTAAAGCCAATTACAGTGAAAAATATCCGTGTAAACGACCAGCTATTATCCGAAAAAATAGAGATGACAAGCAAAAGACCGCCAAAAACCGCAGCAACCACAAAGCGGGTTGCCAAAAAAGTTGAGGCGTCAACGCGGCCGGGGTTTCCAGCAAGTTCAAGTTTAAGTGTTGTTTCCTGTAATAATTTTTGCGGCGTAAACCGTGTTGAAATTTCACCGATTTTTTTTATGATCGGAACAATAACACGCTCAAAAAATGGCTGCTGTAACTCAGCCTGTTCAAGGGAAACCACTTCGCCACGCTGAGTTGCCTCGGCAAGACGCATCATTACAGGGTCTATATTACCTTCCTCGCTTTGGCGGGCAAAACGCAACCCGAAAAATATTGCGGCGACCAAACCACCTACCACAACGACAGCAATAATTATGTAAATAATAGTCATATTACACCTCGATATCGGCAATCTTCTGCATAATAGCGTAACTGGTACCGATTAAACCTAGAATAAGAACAACGATCCCGCCTGTGCACCAGGGACCACCATCTGTCATGTGGATAATATAATCGGGACTCAGGAACCAGAGAATGCAGGCAAGACCAATGGGGATAAGTGAAAGCACAGCGCCTGAAGCACGAACTTGAGAGGTCATTACGCGCACTTCACCTTTGATACGGACGCGCTCACGGATGGTAAACGAAATGCTGTCCAAAATTTCCGAAAGGTTACCACCCACTTCACGTTGAACGTTGATCGCAGTAATTACGAAGTCAAGGTCAGGGCTTGGAATGCGCCTGAGCATATTTTCCAATGCAGTTTCCATCGGGATACCGATCTGCATTTCCTGAACAACGCGCCGGAATTCATCGCAGATGGGCGGGGGTAGTTCCTTACTGATCGATTCCATTGCCTGCATGGTTGAATATCCAGCACGGATACCATTCACCATCAGGTTAAGCATGTCTGCCAGCTGATCCTGGAATTTTTGCAGACGCTGCTTCTGTTTTTGTTTTACATAAATACCAGGAATAAAACCGCCCGCAATAGCTCCGATCGCGGCAGAAATCATACCGGTGGTTGGGGATGAATTTCCAATGAACCACGCAAAAAGAGCAAGCACAAGAACGCAGGCGGCAATCAGAATAAAATATTCGCCAACTTTGAATTTCAGGTCGGCGCGGGCCAGGTTGCGTGCAATGTTGTCACCGAAAGATGTTTTTTCAACTTTCTTTGACACCCAATCTATCGCCCGCTGTTGGGCCTGATCTTGTGTGGATTGCTTACTGTCGTCATCCAAATACTGACCAAGGCGGTCTTCAACCAGCTTGCGTTCGCTGTTTGATGAAATAACAACGCCCACAATTATAGCGATCAGTATAACAACACCACCAATGATAAGCCAAGTAATCATATTTGTATCTTCAGATATACCTTTATTTAATAACGACGGCGCTCGCCAATGCCAAAGATCGAGGGCGGCAAGTGAATACCAGCGGCCTCAATTTTTTCCATAAATTTCGGCCTCAACCCTGTCGGGCGTGTGCCGCCTTTGATCTTGCCCGCTTCATCCATGCCAGTTTGTTCAAAGACAAAAATATCGGTCATGGTAATCACGTCACCTTCCATGCCGCTGATTTCAGTAATGGTGGTAACTTTACGGCTGCCGTCGCGCATACGTTCCTGCTGACAGATTAGATCCACCGCGCCTGCAATTTGCTCGCGGATTGCGCGTACGGGAAGGTCTAATCCTGCCATAAGACACATGGTCTCAATACGGGAAATCGCATCGCGCGGGGTGTTGGCGTGGGCTGTGGTCATCGAACCATCATGGCCTGTATTCATCGCCTGAAGCATGTCAAGCGTTTCACCGCCGCGGCACTCGCCGACGATAATTCGTTCGGGGCGCATACGGAGGGCATTCATCACTAGGTCGCGAATGGTCACCTCGCCACGTCCTTCAATATTTGGCGGGCGCGATTCAAGGGTCACTACATGTTCCTGGCGCAATTGCAATTCAGCGGCGTTCTCTATTGTAAGAATGCGTTCATCGGAAGGGATAAAACTGGAAAGTACATTCAAAAGGGTGGTCTTCCCTGAACCTGTACCGCCGGAAACGACGATATTTAAACGGGCTTCCACACAAGCCTTTAAGAACTGCACCGCTTCAGGTGTAATTGAGCCAAACTGGATAAGCTGTTCAATTGAAATTGGATTCTTTGAAAATTTACGGATTGTCAGGACAGGTCCGACCAATGAAATGGGGGGGATAACCGCATTTACACGGGAGCCGTCTTGTAAGCGCGCATCCACATAGGGACTAGACTCATCAATACGACGACCCAGTGGAGCAACGATGCGTTCAATGATTCTCATAACATGGTCATTATTTTCGAAAGTGACAGGAACACGATGAAGTTTGCCTTTACGTTCAATATAAATATTCTTCGGTCCGTTTACCATGATTTCCGAAATCGTATCATCTTGCAATAATGGTTCCAAGGGGCCCAGTCCAAGAATTTCAGCCGAAATTTGTTCAAACAAACGGGCGCGCTCAGGACGTGATAAAACAATATTCTCGTCCGCTAAAATCTGTTCGAACAAGTTTTGAATGGTGCGGCGAACTTCATCCGACTTGGATACATCCATGGACGGATCG
This sequence comes from Anaerolineaceae bacterium, assembly GCA_009885525.1. Classification (GTDB taxonomy): domain Bacteria; phylum Chloroflexota; class Anaerolineae; order Anaerolineales; family Villigracilaceae; genus Villigracilis. Next base: position 8,369 of record VFKN01000046.1, read on the forward strand.
ATTTCGGCGAGGAGTTTATTCTGAACGCGTGTTTTTAAATCAAAATAAGAACCTGCTTGCGGGGTTGTGGATGGGGCACTTACTCTACGTGCCTGCAATGAAGAAAGACGAGAATCGCCTCCGCTGCCCGCCCCTGCTTCACTGGGTGGTTTTGGAGCAGGCGCAGGGGGATTATTTTCACCGCTGCTCTGCTGACCGCCACTATTTTGGCCTTGTTCAATACGTTTAAGCAATGACATTCAGGTACTCCTTAACGTTTACCAACTAATCCACTATCTGACTCTAAAGATGCCAGTCGCGCGCGAACCGCTTCAGCTAACGAAAGGATGCCGCGACCAACAGGTTGTGTCTTATTATCTATCATGAAGGGCACGCCACGATTAACCGCAGTAATGACAATTTTTTCATCGAGCGGTATGATGGCGGATATTTCGTGTTTCAGGTTCTCACTGACGCGCTCAGGCGTAATGGCAATTCGCTTATCATAGCGATTCATCGTAAATATAAGCCGTTCTTTGCCAAGTCCCATTGTTTGGAAGAGATCTAGCACCAAACGGGAACTTTTGATGGCAGGAATCTCCTGTGTAGTTACCAAAACCAACAAATCACTCACATCAAATATTGAAAGAATAAGGTCGGTCAGGATTGGAGATGTATCAACGACTACATAAGTATACATCCGTTGTAAATATTGTATAACTTTTATAAATTGTTCTGTATTAACCTGCTCAGCCATTTCGGGGCGCTGAGGTGCGGCAAGGATACGCACGCCTGAAGATTCATGCTTAACCAAGATGTCTTCAACCATATCAGGGTCCAACTCATCAACACGCGGGGCGAGTTCAATGATGGTGTTCTTGCCTTGTACATTGACAAATACTGCCACATCACCAAATTGAAGGTTGGCATCCACTAACACAGTACGGGTATCTTCACTGTTTAACGCCAAGGCAAGGTTAACTGCAATGGTTGTGCATCCCGTGCCACCCTTCGGACTGTAGATGGTGACTATTTTTCCTTTTGCAACAGGCGCAAAATTGCCAGCCATTGCGGATGAACCTGTGGCAACAGCGGCTACAAATTGTTGTTGCTGCGCGCCTTTTGCCCGTTCAGCACGCGCCATTTCACCTGCGCGGCGCACTGCGGATATTAGTTCGTCCCCCATCGGAGGCTTATTTAAAAAGTCACGCGCCCCCGCCAGCATTGCCCGGCGCATATAGTTCTGATCATTTTGTACAGATAAAATGATCACCTGAATATAAGGTGATTTCTGCCTGATCATTTCAGTGGCTGTAATGCCATCAATGTCGGGCATGTTGATGTCCATCAAAATAACGTCCGGGTCGAGTTCCAGCGCAAGTTTTACGCCTTCCTTGCCCGCCGATGCTGCGCCAACAACATCCACGTCCGGCTCAAACTGCAGAAGCTTGCGAATATTTTCGCGTGTCTCTGCTATGTCATCTACAATCAACACCCGAATTTTATCTGCAGCCATAGACAATATATCCTATTATAAAAAGAAACTCACTTTACTAACTTCATTTTTCTCACCCAGCCTCTTATCATCATAGATCGTCACAGAGGCTGGGGGGATGAGGAAACCTTAAAATCAAACAACGTGATTATGGCACATCGGGCGGAGTCGTAACCTGCAAAAAGCCCGGTGCGACAAAGTTTATATTCATTGAATAAGGAAGTTTGGCCGGCACAGGAATGTTGTACTGGCTAAGCAGGAATTGCAAAGTGGCAGCCTCGGTAGCCTGACGTGCCTGATCACTCGGATTACGCAAAGTCATTGTAATCTGGGCGTCCGCATACATCAAATACGTTAAGGTAATTGAGTCTTGCGGCGTGACGATCAAAGTAATGATATTGAATGGGTTCTCAGGCAGCGGCTGCTGTCCCTCTGGCTGCGGACTGGCAGGGTCTGGTGTAGCAGCAACGGGAGCGGGATTCGCGACAGCCACCTCCGACTTCTTGAAATCACCTACTTCCATTACGACAACGTCTTGAAGCAACATCTGACAAACCATTCTAGGGCGCTGCATTGCGTCAGTGCTGTTAGGTGTCAAATAATATGGCTGCTGAAACGATGGATCAAACTCTGCACGCCCTTGTGGACCGCCAGCAGATCCCACTCCAAGGGTAAGAGCTGCTAACGTATCTGGCAAGAACCCAGGGGCTTGCAAAGGTGCAGTGCCATTGGGAAGGATTGTCTGAAAAGCGGGATCAATATCCACAAATTGGAAACACCCAGTGAGATTAACATGCGCGCCTTTAATGATGGAAAACGCGGCCAAAGAAAGACGGGAGGCGGGAATGGACATGGCAGTCATTCCTGGTGGAATTGAGGTCGCCCACTCCGGGCCAGTGATCGGAACTGCCGAAGAGGCATCGCCAACCATCGACGCCATAATTGGCGTTCCCTGTTCGATCAAGATTTTGGCGATCATTCCTACAAGCGCACTGTTCTCATCTACTTTGAACATAGCGTCCATCACATTTTCAGGGGGGAGACTCATCACCCCAAGTACATCATCTGTGATACTCGCTCCCTGTGGAATAGGCTGTTTTGCAATGTATACCTCAACGGTGGCTGGCTGTACCGACTGAGGTGCCTGTTGCTTTGAAATTTGGTTAAATGCCAAAAAGCCCACTACACCGAGAATTAGAATCATCAGAATCACAAAAATTAGTGTTCGTCCACGACGCATAAGTTTCTCCTATTCTTTGCTCTCTACTTGCACTGGAGTATTTTTATAACACATTGATTATACAAGAAAAACGATAAAAACATAACTGCAATAAAGCCAAAAGACAAGTGGGACTCTAATTCATAACCAAGAGTCCCACTTACTTATTAGATACACCGACCTACAAGGCGGCTATACTTGAATTGATCTCACTAAAAACATTGCCAATCACGGGACCAAGTACCATCAGAGCTGCAATAACAACGATAGCAACCAAAACCAAAATCAACGCATATTCAACCAAACCTTGGCCCTTCTCACCAAAATCAGGCAACATAACCATTCACCTCCTTTCCTTTTTAGATTTCAAAAAAACCAGATCACAAAAAATAAAAAACAATGGCGCTACGCTTGCTAAAATGATAAAATTTTGCGCTCTGGTCTTGACTAAACAAAAAAAACGGACAGACCTAAAAAAATCCGGAAAATTTCAAACCTTTGCGGGAACGCTAAAGGATATTCGAGCACCTGCCCCAGAGGAACTATCTATTTCGAAATTTCCGCCAAGCATTTCGGCACGTTCACGGATAAGTTTCAATCCTAAATTGTTTGAGTCTTTTAAAATTTCAGGATCAAAGCCCTTACCATTATCACTTACGTTGACACGGATAAGGTCAGTGCCAAGGTCAATTTGGGTTTTAACAATTGTGGCCTGACTATGACGGGAAATATTACCCAGCAATTCTTGTGTAGCACGGAAAATCATCACCTCAAGATAAGGCTCCAAGCGACGTTCTGCGCCTGTAACGGTCATACTCACTTCCAAACCAGACTGATCCTTGAAGGTATCAGTATATTTACGCAATGTCGGAACCAAGCCTAGGTCATCCAGCATCATTGGGCGCAGCTCGAAAATAAAATTACGCACCTTCTGGAAGGTGGTCATTGCAGAAGTTTTTAAATTGCCCAGTTCTTCTTTTGCCTGCGCAGGGTCAATATCCATTAGGCGCACGGCAATCTCGGTTTGCAAAATAAAATTGGAAAGCGCCTGGGCAGGGCCATCATGCATCTGGCGGGATAAGCGCTGGCGTTCCGCTTCTTGAGCGTTGACGATCATTTCGATACCGGCCATTTGACTTTTGGCGGCACCAGTGGCGGGCGCAGACGAACCGGCAGATTCGACAGGCGCGGCGGAAGCATTATCCAAAATTACCTTATATTTTTCAAGATGACTCTTGTCATTTTGAAGTTTTTCCAGCTGCCCACGCATTACAAAAAGCCGTTGTTGAACATCAAGAGCAGAATCGTACGCCATCTTAATCTCTTCAAGCGCTCCCTGCTTCTGCACCTGCTGAAGATGCGCATTGATCGCGGCATTACGTTGCGTGATCTTGGTGAGTTCACCCTGACTTTGCTCAATCATTAAAGTCACTTCACGCAACGAGCGCTTTGTCTCTTCCAGTTCAGATTTATAATCCAAAGAATCGCTGTTAACCATTCGTTACTCCTGAGATCAAATATGCCTGTCTTTGAGCGTTACCCAGCCCCGCTTAAGAGCAAAGACAACAGCCTGTGTCCGGTCTTCCACGCCGAACTTTCTTAATATAGCTGTAACATGGTTCTTAACAGTCTGATGACTGATATTCAATAAATTCGCGATCTCTTTATTGCTCATGCCGCGTACGACACAATCCAGTACTTCCATCTCACGGTCAGATAATGGACGATACGGAGAGCCGGGTTCACTATACGAGCGGTGGGCTGCTTCCGTGTTTTCTTCCACCCAAATATCCAGCTCGTGACGGGTAAACACTTTATTGGCAAAAACAAATTTACCAGCTGCAACCTCACGAACAAGACCGGCAAGGTTTTTTGGCTCGATATCTTTTGAGCAATAACCATATGCGCCAGCTAGTGCAGCGTGGATGGCTTGCTCGATATCATCATAACCGGTCATCAAAATGATCCTCGTGGGCAATTTTTCACGCGATACTTGATGTGTGATCTGTTGACCATTCATGCCCGGCAGGTTGACATCTACTACAGCGACTGCCGGTTTCTTAATGCGAATCAATCCTAATGCCTCATCGCCGTCAGCGGATTGCGCAACAATGAGCATATCCGATTCCAAAGATAAAGTGTCTGCAACCCCCTGACGGAATAATGGATGGTCGTCAACAACTATTAGGGTAATTGGGGTTATCCCAAGATCATTCTCTTTATTTTTCATATCTCATACCATTTTAACCCATTAAGGACTTTCCCACCGATAAATTACCATATTTTTCTGACTAAATTGCAAAGTAATCGCGCTATTCGTCACAAACACAGTCTCGGCAAATTCGGTCAACTTGGGATAAAAATCAGGGAAAGCAATCAAATAATCTGCGCCGTGCTGGTTGAGGTAATCCGCGAGGCGTGGCTCGTTTCGAATAATGGGAATCACATCGGGTGAAATTAATCCCGCGAGGTCGATCAATTCATGGTTATCGAAATATCCCAGCGCGCCGATATCATGCGCGGCAATCAACGCATCGGGCGGGAGATTCTCAGCAGCCCATTTAGCGGTCACAACCATTTCACTTTCGATCACAGCCACATCCTGTGAATATGATTTTGCGCCGAGAAAAATAAAAGCAATGGTCAGCATAACGATACTCGCGCGCCAAACCACTTGACCGATCCAATGATAGCGCTTGAACATTTTATTATGATCGAACTCGGCAAATGCCAACAAACCAAACAGGAAAAAAATCGGCATAGCAGGCATGATATATCGTCCGTGCTGATATACCGGCAGACGGGAAATATACACCCCGAAATATCCCACGACCCAAATCAACGCGGCAAGACTCCCCCACATCTTTTCACGTACCGACTTGATTCCCCACCCAATGATTCCCGGCAGCAATACAAGGCTGGGACCCACCAACAGTTGCAAAGACATCTGCCACAGCCGCGTGAAAATGGACAATGATTGCCAATTGACATATTCGGCTTGCTTGGCATAAAACGTGTTCGGCATGGGCGTTCCACCGACGGCGAGGTTGAACAATAAGTAGAATAAAAAGAGCGAACTAAAACCAATGAAATAACGCATAAGCGCTTTCAACTTTGCGCGTGTATCTTCTTCGACTAAAAAGATTGTCATCAAGGCAGGACCCAGGAGGGTTAAACCATCGGGGCGAATCCAAACTGATAGACCGACGAGCAGACCGATGGGCAGATAACGCGGCGATTTCGTCATCAGCAAAACCAGAACGGTGGTAAGGATCAAACCATGCAGCAGAGTCTCCATGCCCGACATCGCGGCCCACACTAAATGCCATTCGAGCGCGATAAAAATTCCCACCCACGGGAAGCGCGGACGATATGAATTAATTAATTTACGCACTGTCCATTCGCAAAGAACAGCCAGCGCGAAGAGAGTCAACGCGCCAAGAAAATACGTCCAGATGTATGGCGAAAGGCGGAGTAAAAATCCGAGCGCGAGCAGCGCTGACCAAAGCGGAGATGTCGAACCCGCGGATGGAATTCCCGAGCGGAACGCCCACTCGCCATGCAAAGCAAAGTTGCGCGCATAGGTTTGATGAATCCACGAGTCGTCCAGCGGAAAGCCGATGGCGTTCGTGGTTTTACTGGCGAACAAATAAATGCCCGCGATCAATATCACAACAACCGCGATGATGATTAAATCGCGGAGCAGAATTTCATTGGTCTTCGATTTTGTAGATGTGCGCGCCATTGATCTCACCCAGATATATGAATTGATCGTATTCTTTTAAATTGGAGCCTGCATTCTTTGGGTCAAGCACAAGGTAATCTGCATTGAATTGATCGGAAACTGCGCGAATGGATTTTTGCCCACCATAAGGAATGGATATTGCAGGGCGACCCGTCGCAAGATAATATCCCGGCGCATTAGCGACAATGACAACATCTTCGGGCTGAATCCCTTTTTCAAGAAGGTATTGTTCAACAGCGGGATATTTATCCTCGCCTTCACCCCAGCCGAGAGTGAACAATCTCAAATTGACAACATACACAGTGAGAATGATCGTAACCATCACCATAATACTGCGGAAGATGAGTCGATTATTATCGTTGCCAATACCGCGGTTTCGCAGAGACACCAAAATAGATTCAAGCCCCAATGGCGCGAGCGCCCACCACATCGGCTGTAGCGCGGCGCCCGCATGGAAGAATGCTCCGCGCGCGCCCGCAAACGGAAAGAGAAAACTCATCACGAATAAAAGAATCAGCCATGCAATTCCCGCTAGTTTTACGCGCTCATCTTTACGATAATAAATAATGCCCGCAATAATAAATGGGAACGGGACGATACCGCCGTGCGCGGCGAATCCGCTCATCAAATTTGTGCGAAACGCGAACATTCTATCCATTAGGATTTTATTCCACCCCAATGCAAGGAAAGAATCCATATTAAGCAGCGCGGGCGGATAACTAAAAGTCTGGTCGTATTCAGCGAGCCAAAGCGCACGGCTGCCACCCGGCGACATGAGCGTTCCGTAGATATTAAAATTCCGCGCATACCACGGCGCCATAATAAGAAGGAAACCGAGAAGAGCGATCACTGTGCTCATAAAAAAGATGCGCGGTATATGTCGTTTGGAAAGTAAAAAGTAGAAAGTGAAAAGGAAAGTTATGCCAAGCCAGAGCAGACCATCTGTGCGCGAAAGATTCATCAAGCCGGCGAGCAAGCCCAGCAGAAACCAGTTCCGCGCGCGGGTTGGGTCTTCAATGAGCGGAGTTGCGACAAGGAAATACAAACCACCCAACAACATGAAAATTCCAAAGTTATCTGTCACACCGAGGAAGGATGCGTTATATACGCAAAAAACCGCGAGGATGCCCGATGTAATGGCAAGGTCGCGCCGCTTGGAAAATGTGTACGCCAGCGCAGCCGTAATTGGCGGGACAAGCGCTGCGACCAAAAAGAAAAATAATCTACCGGATGCATAAGTTGTTTGCCCCGTGAGCCACATCCCCAACGCAGCGACGATGGACGCAAGCGGCATCCAATAGCTGTGCGATGGATGAGGCAGCGACGTTGTGCCGTCCAAATAATTCCACAAATAGGGCTCGGTAAAGCCATTGCCTCTGGCGAGTTGAACACCGCCCGCGAAGTAATAATCCGAATCAAGATAACCGGGGATGGGCTGATATTGCGCAATGAAAATAGGGACGGCAAGCCCGAGCAGGAAAAGGAGGAGGTATGTGCGGAAGGTCATGGGTAATTGGGAATTAGGGATTAGTGGCGCGGCGCGAGATCGGTCCAGATGCGCGGAGGACGAATCGCCCACCAGCGAATCCAGTATAAACCGAGGATGGTGAAAAACGGAAGGAAAAGGAAGATCATATTTTGCGCACTCTCTCCAAAACGGGAGATTCCCCACGGCAGCAAAAATACGATTAACAACAGCAAAATAGTTAAAGCATTTCCAATTTTACGCCAGCGGTCATGGACGATGGCGAAGATCAACGCGAGCGGAATAATCAATACAATGAGGTTTTCCATCTCGGTGCGGAATCCTAGTAACGGCGCGGCTGCCAAAGAAAGACAGGCTGCCCAATAAAAACGGCGGAAGTCCGCGCCGTGCGCAACACTCCACTCGTAGCCGAGCGCGATGACCAGCGCGAGGGTAAATATCCACGCGAGGATTTTTCCCTGCGCAGGCAAAATATAAATAAGGGCAGAATGAATATTAAATCCATAATCAACGCGCAGGTTGTTACTTATGGCTCGAAAAAAGGGAATGATCCAGTTAGGATATAAAAGAAAGGAGACCGCCAACAAGGTGAAGCCGAGCATGAAAAAACCCGCCAAGACACGCGAGCGTTTTTCGGAATAAACATGCCAGAGCACAAGAAAAAGAAATGGCGCGCCGACTTCCCAATAATAAAGCGAGACCGCGATCAATGCGCCCGCGACTTCATCCAACTCAAAACGCAAGGCAAATAAAATCCCCGCATAAACCAATCCCATTAATACAACCGGACTTGATTCATAAATGGATTGAATGGAATAAAAATTAAAGACGGCAAAGATCACAAATAGAAATGCAAAAAAGAATGGCATTTCCCAATCAGACAGACGCAAACTAATGACGGCAAGCGCAAACAAACCGAGCTCAAGGAGCAATGTAAAAAACGCGCGCGCAATTTGAGGGGAGGAAAAAAGCGAGAAGGGAAAATAAAGCAGGAGAATATTAAAAGACGTATCCAGAATGTAGGGTTTTTCATTTGCGCGGGCGGGACGGCCGTATGTCAATTGCTGAACACGGGCGGGAATTTCTCCGCTGTAGGGGTCAACCCGCTCAAAGATAAATCCGCGGCTGGCAGCCCAATACACATAAAAATCACCGCCGCTTTTGAGCGTAAGGTTCGCAAAAAAAAGCGTAATGGAAACAGTTAAAAATAAAATCGTAACGAACGTGATAAATAAATAATCACGCGGCGTAAATGATTTTGAAGGAGGGCGAAAGGTCACGCGCCCTCACCCTGCCCTCTCCCAGAGGGAGAGGGTTCAATCGTGTAACGGAAAATAGGACGCGTGGGCGCGTGGCGCGCAACTTCAGTAAAGCCTGCATGTTGGAATGCAGAAGCTGTACCCGTATAAACAAACGCATCAGGTTGAGCATCCTGCGCGTCTACTGGATAACCCTCGACGATTTTTCCGCCACGCGATTTGGCAAACTCTGCCGCGGCTTTGATCAACTCGACGGTGATGCCGCGATGCCGGTGTTTTTTCTCCACGAAGAAACACGTGATCGACCAGACCTCCTGATCGTCCACAGGCTTGAGTGTTTGTGAGTGCGCAAGTTTGGGATACGCGCTACGCGGCTCAATGGCAACCCAGCCAACAGGATAGCCTTCTAAATACGCAATTAATCCCGGTACCGTTTTTGAATCGACAATTGATTTTTGCATCTGACGCGCATCGTCACCTTTGGCTTCGTCAAAGGCTCTACCGCGCAACTTCCAATACATGCACCAGCATCCAGCGCAAGCGCCGTGGTTGCCGAATAGTATTTCAAAATCGCGCCAGAGTTTTTGCGTGAGCGGATGAAAGGATAGGTCTAATTCTTCGATCAGTTTTTTTTCTTCAGTCATATAATTTATCTTCCCTCGACAAGATGGTCATGGTCAATTTTACCTGATGTCCATTCTTTGAGTTGCGAAAGAACAACAGCGGCAAAAATTAACACACAGCCCAAAATTTGAATTGCAATAAGTTTTTCATTTAACAACAACCAACCCGACAAAACCGCAAAAACGGATTCGAGACTCAAGATCAGCGCGGCGTCGGCGGGGGGTGAATGTCGCTGCGCCCAGACTTGCAGCGTGTAACATAATCCGAGTGAAAAGAACGCGGTGTACGCAATCGCGCCGATCAGTGACCAATCAAACGGCATGGGACTTTCCACGAAAACGCCGAAGCCTAAATTGAAAATCCCGCAGACAAACAACTGCCCCACCGAAAAAGACATCGCCTCAAATTTTGATACGAACTTGCCAAGCACGATGACATGAAATGTCCAGAAGAGCGCGCCGAAGATTTCAAGCACATCGCCAGCCTTGACCTCAAACTTCCCGCCCGTGGATAAAAGAAACGCGCCCGTGCCTGCAACACCAACCGCGACGATCGACATCCAGTGCGGTTTTTCTTTCCAAAAGATGAGCAATGCAAATGGGATAAAGACAACATATAAACTGGTAATAAATCCCGCGTTGCCAGCGGAGGTGTAAACCATGCCCGCTTGCTGAAGCGCGCTTCCGATAAAGAGTAGAAGACCCGCGACGAACATCCATTTATATTGTTCGTAGGGATAAGAAAAAGATTTAACCACGAAGGGCACAAAGGTCACTAAGGAAGACCTTAAAACCTTTGTGTCCTTCGTGTCCTTTGTGTTTAAGAATTTTATACGCGGGACGAAAGGCAGAACCACCAGCGCCGCCAAAAGATAACGCGCGCCGTTGAAATAATACACGCTCCCCAGTTGACCCGCAACCCGCTGCGCGACGAAAGCCGAGCCCCAGATTACAGAAACAGCCAGGAGAGTTAAATCTGCTTTAAGGCGCATTAACGACCTTCCACCAAATGATCATGTTCAATTTTTCCTGAATTCCATTCCTTTAATTGCGCGATCAAGACACCCACGAAAATAATCACGCATCCGACAACTTGAATAAAGACAAGCGACTGGTCAAGCAACATCCACGCGGCGATGACGGCGAAGACAGCCTCAAGCCCGAGAATGAGCGCGGCATCGGTGGGCGGCGTATGCTTTTGACCCCAGACCTGTAGGGTATATCCGATCCCAATGGATAGAGATGCGCGATAGAGAATCGCGCCGATTAATGGCAAAGCACTTAAGATAGAAATGTCTTCGATAAATAAGCCAATCACAAAGTTAATTAATCCGCTGATGAAGAAATGTCCTGACGCGAAAGAAACCGAGTCAAACTTTGAGGCAAATTTTCCCAACACCACAAAATGCAATGCCCAAAACAGCGAACCGAGCAACTCGATCGAATCACCCGGCTGTACCTCAAACTTGCCTGAAGTGGAAAGCATAAATGCGCCAATGCCCGCGAGCGTGACCGCGATCATATCCAGCCAATGCGGTTTTTCGCGGAAACTGATCCACAATAAAAATGGAGTGAAGACCGCATATAAACTGGTGAGAAAACTGGCGTTGGCAACTTTGGTATAGAGTAAGCCCACCTGCTGCATGGCGGTGGCGATGAACAAGATAACGCCCGCAACGAGCATCCATTTCCACTGGTCTGCGGAGATTTTCGTGCCGCGCGGAATAAACGGGATGAGGATTACAGCGGCGAGCATAAAACTTACACCATTAAAAAGATACGCAACTTTATATTGCCCCGCGACTCCTTGAGCAACGAAGGCTGTGCCCCAAATAATGGCAACCATAAAAAGAAGTAAGTCGGCTTTGAGACGCATGGGAATTCCGAAGGATGAATATTGAAATGATACAATTGTTCAATCTTACCTGTGTACGTGTTTACTTGTATGCATGTTTCCGTATTTGGAAAGCCAATGATAGCACAGGATTTAATATGTATAACCTTGAGCAGATAGAAGCAGAAAAGAACGAAATGCGTCAGGCAGTATTAAACGCCCGCGCATACAAACCGATTTACGTGAAGATCAAAATTAATTATGGATGCAACCTGAAATGCAGCATGTGCAAACACTGGCGCGAGACGCGCGAGTCGCCTATTTCAATGGATCGTTTCAAGGAAGTCATCACAGAGTTGGCAGAACTCAGCTGCAAGAAGATCCACTTTTCGGGCGGAGAGCCAATGCTCAGACCGCAATTGCCCGACCTCATTGCACATGCAACGGGATTGGGATTACGTGTCACGCTCACCACAAATGGCACGCTGGTCAACAAAGAAAAAGCAAAAGCATTGATCGAGGCCGGTTTGCGCGGCGTGAATGTATCCATCGACTCGCCCATTCGCAAAGTCCACGAGAAAGTGCGCGGCGTGGAAGGTTCGTTCAAGCAGACCACCAAAGCCGTTGAATTATTTCATAAATATGAGCGCAAAGGAAAGTTGACTGTCCGCATCAACACGGTCATCAGCCGCGAAAATTATCTCAGCCTCGCCACGCTGCCCGACCTCGCACACGAACTCGGCGCAAATGGGATCAACCTCATCCCGGTGGACGATCACTGCGGCGAACATCTTTCCATGCGAAAGAAAGACATAGCATTGTTCAATGAAGAGATCGCTCCTGTTATCGAAAAACGCGCGCAAGAGTTGGGCATTAATATCGCAGATGAAGACGCATTTCCGTTTGGCAAAGACGAATCCGAGGTCAGGTTGGGACGCGCGGGTCGTTATGCATTCGGCTATTACAGCAAACATCCGTGCTACGCGCCGTGGACACACAGCCTGATCGACTTCAACGGATTAATTTATGTGTGCTGCATGACGCGCGAACAGATTAAACCGCTCGGCGATATTCGTAAACAATCGTTTAAAGAAATTTGGGAAGGCGCGGCATATCAAGCCGTGCGCCTAAAAATGCATCCACCTTCATTAAAACCGTGTCAGCGCTGTGATGATTTTATTGTGGAAAATAAAAAGATTTGGGAGATAATTGGGCCTTATTAACTCACCTTATACGGTTTGTAATCCCGAAGGGATGCCAAGATTATAGAATAATGGCAACAGATATCAAAATCCCGAAGGGATGGCATAATTTATGCCATAAAAACATGACACCCCTTCGGGGTTATCATGTCGATCTTATGCAAATCTATAATCATTCTACTCCTTCGGAGTTTTGCTTGCGTAAGGTGAGTTATTAAGTCAAGCGGCAAGCCGCTTGACTCCAGAGTTAACTCAAATCCGAAAACAGATCGCCGCTATCATCATCCAATGTACTGGAACTGCCAAAGGTAGTAAGATCATCCTGTGTGAAAAACGCGGCGGCAATCGGCAAAGCAACCGGCATTTCAAGGCCCTGCTGGCAGGCAAGACATACGCGTCCTTCCTGCATTTGATTGGTATGCTCGTCACAAAAACCGCGCCCGCATTTTGTACACTTGCCCAGCGCAGGATTTTCACATTGATGCGGAACAAGATAACCAATAATCATTTCACATTTTTCTGCCATTGAGACACCTCATGAAAATTGCATTGCTTTCAGAAAAGTATACACCAGACATCGGCGGACTCGCAATCTCAACAGGACGATTAGCAGAACTGCTGACTTCTGCTGGACATGAGGTCCGCGTCTTTGCTCCGTCCGCGAATTTGCCAGCTTCCAACAAACAGACTTTTAGCTCGAATGGAGTCGGCGTTACGCGCTTCGGCGCGCATAAACGCGTGGATGATACGCTCGTGGATTGGTTTGAATTCATCATCGCAGAACATAAGCGCGCGCCGTTTGATCTGCTCCACGCATATTTTCTTCCGCAGGCGGGATTCACCGCGGCGTATACCGGAAAATATTTGAACATTCCCAGTGTGGTCTCCATTCGCGGAAATGACATCGAACGCGCGGCATTTGATCCGTCCAAATTTTCGCATGTGATGTATGCGCTGCAAAACGCAAGTGCGGTCACAACGAATGCCAGTGAGTTGGTAAAGAAAGCAAAAGCGTTCGTTGATAGGGAAATTTTTTTGATTCCAAATGGGATTGACACAGAAGTATTTAAGAAAGTGAAAAGAAATGCTGTACTGGCAGCATCTTTGGAGATCCCCCAAAATATCATCCTCCCAAAAGATCATCGAAACGATGTAACACTTGCGTCGCATCATAAAGCAAGCGAAGGACGCTCAGCCAGTCAGAGAGAAGCGCCAGCTGCCACGCTCCCCAAGAGTGAAAAAATTCCCGTGATCGGCTTTGCCGGTGAGTTACGATCTAAAAAGGGACTCTCGACGCTCCTGATTGGCTATACTCAAATTAACAAAAGGCACCCCGCTACCTTGCTCATCGTTGGCGATGTCCGCGCGGGAGAATATCAACAGGCATTTGAGGAATATCAACAAGGGAATCCCGACACGCACATCATCGTCACGGGATATGTGGCACACAAAGACATGCCCGCATATTATTCGTTGATGGATGTCTTCGCTCATCCTTCATTAAGAGATGGAATGCCAAACGCTGTCTTGGAAGCCATGGCTTGCGAACTGCCGGTCATCGCCACGCCTGTTGGCGGAATTTTGGATTTGATTGAAGACGGCGTAACTGGAAAAATCATCCCCGTGAACAATGTGGATTTCTTCGTAAATACAACGCTCAAATTATTGAAGAATGAAGAATTAAGAAACCGATTGGGAAAGTCAGCGCGGGAAACAATTGTCGAGCGGTTTACGTTGGAGAAAGAACTGGAAGCGAACTTAAGTGTGTACAAAAAATTAAACCTGAATGCTTAATTTTTTATACGTAAAGTAAAAATGAACAATGCAATCGAAATACGCGGCTTGCAAAAAAAACTTTGGCGCAGTGAAAGGAAAGCCGTTGACAAAACCTGCTTCCTTACTTCCCCAATTTTTCGATTGACTTTTGCAATTCCTTCACCTGGATCGGCTTACTGACATAATCATTCATCCCCGCTGCGAGGCATGCTTCGCGGTCACCTTGCATGGCGTTGGCGGTCATTGCTACGATGTGCGGTTGTTTATCGGGCGCAAAGGTCGAGCGGATTCGGCGCGTGGCTTCCAAGCCGTCCATTTCCGGCATTTGAACATCCATGAATACAAGATCGTAATGCTGGCGCTTCAACGACTCTAAAACTTCCAAACCGTTCGCGGCGACATCTGCGCGATAACCCATACGCTCCAATATTTTTAAAGCAAGTTTTTGATTGACTGTGTTATCTTCGGCGAGAAGAATCCGCAGCGGAATGCGCTCTCCAAGCGTCGAATCAAATTGATGTCCTGTCGCTGCAATGGGACTTGTCCGTTTCGACTCGACCTGACTCAACGCGCCGACAATCGCGTTGTACAAATTCGATTGTTTGACAGGCTTGGTCAGGAAGGATGCGAAGTGGTAAAGGTCAGCCGCGTCGCGCCAGCCCAATGAGGTTAACATAATTAACGGGGTTGGGTTGAGCCGCTCCGCTTCGATTTTGCGAATCTCCTGCGCGAGATGCACGCCATCCATTTCGGGCATGTGCATATCCAGCACGGCAACATCGAAGCGTTCACCGGATTGGATCGCGTTCAGCGCATCCAGCGGATTGGAAAACTGAACGGGGATCATTCTCCACTTTTCGGCTTGCAAGATCAAAATGCGGCGATTGGTTTCATGGTCATCCACGATTAGCAAACGCTTTCCATCCAGCTGGGGAACGAACGATCTTTCTTCTTGTTTCGCCAAAGTTGACGCGGGCGCTTGTATGGTGAAATGAAAGGTTGAGCCTTTACCCGCCTCGCTTTCCACCCACATTTTGCCGCCCATTAATTCGGAGAGGCGTTTGCTAATGGCAAGCCCCAAGCCGGTGCCTCCATATTTGCGCGTGGTGGATGCATCCACTTGTGAGAAAGATTCAAAAATGGAATCCACGCGATCGGCGGGGATTCCAATACCCGTATCGCGCACTTTAAAGTGCAGGACGTAAACACGCGGCAGGGCGCCGGTCGCGGTTTTTGAATCAATCCCGACTTCAACAACCACCTCACCGCTGGCGGTAAATTTCAGGGCGTTACCCAATAAATTAACGATTACCTGGCGCAGCCGAGTTACATCACCCACAATCGCGGATGGCACATCCGGCTCGATCAATAAACCCAACTCAAGATTCTTTTGACTGGCGCGCAATGCCAAAAGGTCAACCGCGCTCTCCAAACATTCGCGCAAATCAAATGGCTGATGTTCCATCTCCATTTTGCCTGCTTCAATTTTGGAAAAATCAAGAATGTCATTGATGATCATCAACAGCGAGTCGCCGCTGTTACGAATGGTGTCTGCGAATTCATGTTGTTCAGCGGAAAGAGAAGTATCCAGCATCAAACCGGTCATACCGATGATGCCGTTCAACGGCGTGCGGATTTCATGACTCATGCTCGCCAGAAAAGTGGATTTGGCTTCATTGGCGGCATCGGCGGCATCGCGCGCTTTGCGCAGTTCGACAAGCGTATCCGTCATCTGCCGCTCGGACTCCTGAAGTTTTTGCGTACGCTGTTCCACCTTCTGCTCCAATTGATTGTTGGCTTCTTCCAACTGAACCACCGCCAATCTCTCCGCTTCGATGGTTTTTCGTAAAAGGTTGAAAAATTGGCGGAACAAAACTAAAAGCGCGACCATAAGCATAACAAAGGTCGTGCCCGCGTCCACCCACCAACGCATAGCGAAGGGATCATCACGGTTGATCAACATAGAGTCGAACATGCCGCGCTCGGTTAAGAACGCGCTGCCCCAATACAAGATCAGGCTGATCGCCCCTGCAACATAACCGGAACGGGAGTTAATTAAGATAAACGCCAACAGCGGCATTGCCAGCAAATAAATTGAGATATCGCCCGCGAGGTTGGTGCGCGTAAGATCTACCATCGCCATCGAGAAGCCCAAAATAATAAGCCCCCATCCGCGAACACGCGAGTCAATTTTTCGGAACACAGCCAGCACAAGCAAAATCACAAAAGCGGAGAAAATGGCAGCCGCGCCCGGTATCTCTGCAGAATTATAAAAAGCTGCGATTACAGGAATCAACGCGGCAGGAAAGGCAACAATAACCGCAATGATCAGGAATATATTTAAAGACCCGACCCGCCATTCAGCCAATTTTCGATCAGTTTCGCTTACAAATAATGTCGATTGCATTTTTTCCTTGACGCCTTTAAATGGGCTCGAACTAATCCAGACGCACACTCACCGTTACGGATGTCTTATTATACATTTAGTCAGCATTTACAAATCAATCTGTTTTGCTATTCCAATGCACGCGGTAATTTTCAGCGGATATAAAACCCCGCATCAGACTCCCACGTATTTAACCAGCGCCACAAAAATTCCGCGCATGGGATAGAATCAGCGCTACAAACACGCCCACGAAAGAACCGCGCCCGCGCAAGCGTCTATTTCAAAACGAAAACCCTGAGGTAAAAATGACAAACATATTTGACTCGACCCATACTGTTAAATCTGAATTATCCAGGCAGAAATATATTGCCTCCGATGAGATTTCAACCATCGTGTATCTCGCGCAGAAACTGGGCAAGCCGCTTTTGGCGGAAGGTCCTGCGGGTGTAGGAAAAACCGAGTTGGCAAAAGCAATCGCGGGGGCAACAGGCCGCGAACTCATCCGCTTGCAATGTTACGAAGGGCTCGATGAATCCAAAGCACTCTATGAGTGGGAATATTCCAAGCAGTTACTGTACACGCAGTTATTGCGTGATAAATTAAACGATACCCTCGGCAAAGCGGAGTCGCTGGCTGAGGCGGCTGACAAACTCGCAAAAGAAGAAGATGTATTTTTCTCAAATCGATTTTTGCTTCAGCGACCTTTACTCAAAGCAATCTTGAGCGAACAACCCACGGTTTTATTGATTGACGAAATTGACCGCGCCGATGCGGAATTTGAAGCATTTTTATTGGAAATATTAAGTGACTTCCAAGTCAGCGTACCAGAATTGGGGACACTCTCTGCGAAGCATAAACCATTTGTAATTCTCACATCCAACAATACGCGCGAATTATCCGAAGCATTGAAGCGCCGCTGTTTGTATCTGTTCATTGATTATCCCAACTTGCAGGAAGAACTCGCGGTAGTGAGATTGAAAGTCCCGGACTTGAATCCAAAACTGGCGCAGCAAGCCGTGGAGTTCGTGCAAAAACTCCGCAAAGCAGATATGCGCAAGTCGCCATCCATCAGCGAAACACTTGATTGGGCAAATGCACTCGTGGCATTGAACGCATCCAATTTAGATAAAGACACATTGGATGATACGCTTTCTGTTTTGCTGAAACACGAAGCGGATCTGAAAAAAGCAAAGCGGCAGTTATCGGCTCCCCCGCCGCAACAGCCAAAACAAAGACCTCCGGATGACTTTGGCAGGTTTTCAGGAAATTAAATAGATCGTCTTGGTAAAAATATTTTAGAGGTAACAAGAGATGACCGAACACGAAAACTTCAAACGTCCGACCACCATACAAGAAATGCTAGAACGCATGGAAAACTTTTCAACACCGGAAGGCTGGCAGCGCGGACTCGACTACAAGCCTGAATCCAGCGATGTCTTCATTGTTACGCCGCCCAAATGCGGAACCACCTGGATGCAGCAGATCGTCCACGGACTCCGCACACGCGGCTCAATGGATTTTGATGAGATCACCCGTGTCGTGCCATGGATCAACATGGCGCATGATATGGGCATTGACATCTATGCGCCGCAGGTTGGTCATCCGCGTGCTTTCAAAACACATGACACGCTGAATGAAGCGCCGAAAGGCGGAAAATATATTGTGATCCTGCGCAACCCACAGGACGCGCTGCTCTCTCATTATTATTTTTTTGAGAATTTTTTCTTCGAAAAAGGCTCGATTGACATTGATACCTTTGCAAGGGATTTTTACTTTCCCAGACGGGCCGTCTTCAAACACATCACAGCGCTTTGGGATCAACGCAATAACGAGAACGTTCTGCCTTTATGTTACGAAAACATGAAAGCAGACTTGTCAGAAACCATTGAACGGGTTGCGGAATTTATCGGAATCCCACTAGATGATGAATTAAGAGAAATTGTCTTGAGACAGTCGGATATCAAATTTATGCAAGCTCATGAAAACCAATTTGAAGACCACATCATTCGCAAGACACGCAGTCCGGCAATGAAACTACCGATGGATGGTCAATTATCCAAGGTACGGGATGGGCAGGTCGGCAGCGCAAAATTATCCGTACCTGAACGGATCAAGAAAGAATTGGATGATATCTGGCGTGATGAGGTCGCACCAAAGATCGGATTGGATTCGTATGAAGACTTGCGAAAAGAACTGCTGAATTAATCACAACAAAAGGATAACATCCATGCTTTCCAATTATTCACGCGGACTTACATATTCGATCGCGGCGCTGTATACGCTTTTAGGTTTGCCGTTATTCTTCTTTCCCGAATCACTTTCGGCAGTCTTTGCATGGAAAGTAACTCCGTTCATGACCATCACCATCGGCGGCTGGTGTCTTGGCAACGCGTGGATAGCTTTCATCACCGCGCGGCGCTGGCAATGGAATTTAGTGTACACAGCGCTCATCTATCTTTGGGTGTTCGGCATCGGCGAGTTGATCGTATTTTTCGTCTTTCGAGACAAAGTTAAACTTGAGCATCCGATCGCATGGCTGTATGCGGTTACATTATTCATCAACGCCGCCGCAGCTCTATTGGGGTTTTTTGAATGGCTGCGGATAAAACCCAACCTTGAATCCAATGGGGAAAGCATGCAACCCATTCACCGCGTTTATGCAATTATCTTTATAACAACCGTCGGTTTTCTTGGATTGTATGGCATTATCGCGCAGATTGGGTCGGTCGGAACAAACGGCGGGATATTTCCTGAGATCATGTCGCTCTTCACTTTGCGAAGTTTTGGCGTATTCTACTTTTCCATTGCATTGGCAGTGCTGCCGCTCATTTGGGCAAAGAGTCTACTGCCAATTGCTCACCACGCCTTTGCGTCTTACGGCTTGATCGTTTTCATCACCTTTGCAGCACTCATTTACATCCGCCTGTTTGATTTTGCAAAACACCCGGGCGGGCTACTATATTTTGGCGCGTATCTCATCGTAGGAATT
The DNA here is from genome assembly GCA_009885525.1 of Anaerolineaceae bacterium. GTDB lineage: Bacteria > Chloroflexota > Anaerolineae > Anaerolineales > Villigracilaceae > Villigracilis. Next base: position 28,362 of record VFKN01000046.1, read on the forward strand.
CCACTACTATTTGCCTTCCGAAAGTTCGGCACAGGCACATAAGGAAATCAAATGGAATCTCGAATCTTACAATTAATTGCAGCCTTACGCGCCAGCGGCGTGCGCGTGTCTCTCGCGGAATCCGCTGAAGCATTCTCGGCAGTTGATCTTATGGGGATTCAAGACCGTGAACATTTTCGTTTATCGCTGCGCGCCACGCTGATTAAAAACTTGAAGGACATTCCCACATTCGATAAATTATTCCCGCTATTTTTCGGGACAGGTCAACCGCCGATGCTGGGTGGCAACCCGACGGATGATATGACGCCCGAAGAAGCGCAGATGTGGGCCGAGGCGATGCAGCAATTCGCGGAGCAACTCCGTCAGCGCATGGAGCGGCTGATGAACGGCGAGCCGCTGACCAAATCGGAGCTAGAGTCGCTCGCGCAGATGGTCGGGCTGAATCAAGCGGAGAATCTCGACTATCAAAACTGGATGGCGCAGCGTATGATGCGCGCGCTGGCTTTCCCCGAAGTGCAAAAAGCGATGCGAGAGTTAATGGAACAACTCGCGCAGATGGGCATGAGCCGCGAGCGGCTTGAACAAATCCGCGGCATGATCCAGCAAAATATGAAGGCGATGCAGGAGCAGATCAATCAATTCGCGGGGCAGCGCCTTGCTGAGAACATGAGCGAAAATCCGCGCCAGGATAATGTGGACAGTTTGATGAACCGTCCATTTGAATCATTATCAGATGCGGATAAAAAACTTTTACAGCGCGAAGTTCAAAAACTCGCCGCCGCATTGCGGACAAGAATTGCGCTGCGTCAAAAACGCGCCAAAAGCGGAAAGATGGACGCGAAGGCGACCATCCGTGCGAGTTTGAAATATAACGGCGTGCCGATGGAAATCAAATATCGCAACCGCACGCATAAACCAAAGATCGTGGTCATTTGCGATGTGAGTACATCCATGCGTTTTTGCTCCGAGTTGATGCTGAGTTTTCTTTTTGCGCTGCAAGGACAAGTTCGCAAGACACACGCATTTGCATTCATTGATCATCTTGAATCCATTTCGGAAGATTTCAGCGGCGCGAATGCGGATGAGGCAATTCAATCCGTTTTATGGCGCATGCCAAGCGGACATTACAACACCGACCTCGGCAGGGCTTTTCAAAATTTCAACGATGAATATATGGATACGCTCAACAGCGGGACAACGCTCATCATTGTCGGCGATGGGCGCAACAACTACAACGATCCACGTCTGGATGTATTCTCCACGATGACGCGCCGCGCCACGCGCACCATCTGGTTGAATCCCGAACCACCCATCATGTGGCACGGCGACAGTGACATGCCCCAATACGCACCGCTGTGCAGTGACGTGTTGAAGGTCAGCAATTTGAAGGAACTCGCTGAGGCGGTAGATGCATTGATGGCGGGATAGTTGCGGTAAACTTGGCGCATGCCTAATTCACTTAGTGAACTAAACACAATCATCATCGGTGCCGGGCCAGCTGGGCTGGCAGTTGCTGCATGTCTTAAACAATCTGGCATACAACCCATTATTTTGGAGCAAAGCGACAAAGTGGGGTCTGCCTGGCATCGACATTATGACCGTCTCCATTTACATACGGACAAAAAGAATTCCGAATTGCCTTTCGCGCCTTTCCCAAAGAGTTATCCGCGCTACCCATCGCGCGATCAATTAATTGATTATCTTGAGTCGTACGCGAAAAAATTCGATTTGGATATTCGCTTCAATCAGCAAGTAACCACAGCGCAGCGGGAAAATAATCGTTGGGAGATACAAACCCAGGATGCACATTATCACACGCCCAATCTTGTAATTGCAGCAGGAAATGCGCGTGAGCCATTTATCCCTGAATGGAAGGGACGCGATTCATTCAAAGGCAAAGTCATCCATAGCTCCGAGTATAAAAACGGGGAGCAATTTAAAGGGCAGAATATTTTGGTCGTGGGGTTTGGCAACTCCGGCGGCGAGATCGCTATTGATTTGTGGGAGCATGAAGCAAAACCTGGCATTGCAGTGCAAAATGCCATAAATGTAATCCCGCGTGAACTTTTTGGGATTCCCATTCTATCCATTGGCGTTGTGCAAAACATTATGCCTGCCTGGATGGCAGATGCAGTTAATGCGCCAATCCTGCGCGCGGTGATCGGGGATATCACAAAGTATGGTCTCCGTAAACTGCCCTATGGACCCGCGACTCAAATTCAAAACGATAAGCATATCCCGTTGATTGATGTCGGCACGCTCAACCTCATTAGGCAAGGACATGTCAATGTTTATTCGGGGGTGGCAGAGTTTACAGAAAACGGGATTAAATTTGCGGACGGAAAAGAAGCGCGGTTCGATGCCGTGATTCTGGCCACGGGCTACCAGCCACGAGTCGATTCGTTTCTAAATGCAGCAAATGTATATGACAAAATCGGCGCGCCAATTTCCTCTGGCCGCGAAGCGTCGGTGACGGGTTTATATTTCTGTGGATATTACGTCTCCCCCACCGGTATGTTGCGAGAGATCGCAATGGAGGCGAAGCGCATCAGCACGGAAATTATGCGAAACATAGTGTGAACGCCGGATAAAATATATTTGACTGAAATAAAAATCGCCTTCCATTGATCGAAGGCGATTTTGTGTTTAATCTACTCCGACCTGGGATCAAATCGGCACGCACCAAGTTCCAAAGCAGCCGGCAATTCCTAAAGTAATGGCAGCAACAAATCAAGAGTTTGTTGTGCTGTTAAATTCCAAGTGAATTGTGCAGCATGCGTCCTGCCGCGCTGACGTAATTCGCCTTGAAGCGCCGAATCTGAAATAAAACTTTCGATCTTTTCTATGATGTCATCCACATTGAGCGGGTCAAAATATAGTGCGGCTTTGCCGCCGACCTCAGGCAAAGAAGCAGCGTGCGAACTCAATACCGGGCAGCCGCAATTCATTGCTTCGAGGGTCGGCAAGCCAAAGCCTTCATAAAATGAAGGAAAAATAAAACCGCAGGCATGTTCGTAGAGCGCCTTTAATTTCGGATCGTTGACATAATCCAATTGGATAATATTTTTAGGAAGTTGATTAAGTCCGGTGTTTTGGAAAATACTTTTGAAACCACCTCTTACGAAAGCGAACTGCATTTCGCCATTGAGTCTGGCCGCCACTTCGAGCAGCCGCGCCATATTCTTATGCGGGCTCTGACTGGCAACCATCAACATATAAGGCTTATCGCGCAATCCATGCGCATCGAGAATGGTTTCGTCAGATTCGATTTGTTGAAGATGATCACCGCCAAGCAGAATCACCTCGAAGCGGCGCGGATCGCAATTAAGATGATGCGCCAATTCACGTTGAGAGAAAACTGAATCAGTAAAAATGAAGCGGGCGCGTTTAGCAATCTGACGAAAGACAAAACGATATTTAATTTTAAACATCCGCGAATAGGCATCGGGCACAGCAAACACTGAAGCATCGTGAAAGGTCACGGCTTGATTGGCGTAAAAGGCGGGACCAATATTGGATGGCGAAAACAGGAATTCGCCCTTCAGCCATAAAGGTAGATCAAGTTGCTCCCATACATTACCGCGATTTTTGCCAATGATTTTCAATGCGATATTTTTCCACATGGGGCGCGGAAAATCTTCCGGCGGCGCGAGACAGATCAACTCCACGTTTGGGTTGAGCGTGTCGAATGCGCGCAATAATTCGTGGGTATAACGCTGCACACCCGTCAGCGTGTGAGTCAAAAAACGCCCATTGATGAAGATGCTTCTGCTCATGAATTTCCTGTTAGCGTGATGGATATCTGAAATTCGCGCCACGCATTTTCAACCAACTCAGCGGCTTCATGGCGGAAGCGCGCATTGGAAAAACGTTCGGCATTTTTGCGGGAGTTCTCAACAGTGAACGCGGACGCATTGGCTTCAAAAGTATGCACCGCATCCTGCAATGCATTCGCGGTTTGCGGGTGGAAGAAAATACCGGTGGGAGAATCTTCGCTTAAGCCAATCACAGTTTCGGTCAAGCCGCCTTCGCCAAAAGCAATCACCGGCGCGCCGCATGCCTGCGCCTCGATGGGCATAATTCCAAAATCCTCTTTGGCGGCAAAAATAAAAGCCTTGCATCTCTGCATGTGATCGCGCAAAACATTATCGGGTTGATAACCGAGCCATTGTATATTGGGCGCGGTTATTTTTTTCAGCAGCGGAGATTCAGGGCCGTCGCCGATGACGATGAGTTTTTTATCGGGCATGGACTTAAAGGCTTGCAGAATCACATCGAAGCGTTTGTAAGGCACCAGCCGCGAAGCCGCGAGATAGAAATCTTCGCGGGCTGCACCCGGGATAAATTTATCCGTATCCACCGGCGGATAAAAAACGCGGGCCGCGCGCCGATATATTTTTTCCACGCGGCGTTTGATAAAGCGCGAATTGCCAAGCAAAATATCGGGGCGATTGGCAGCGATCACATCCCAGTTGCGGATATAGTGCAAGAGCGCGCGCGCCGCAATATCTTTCAACATGCTGAAATCGCTGTTATTCAAATACGTGCTTTGCAGGTCCCACGCATAACGCATCGGGCTGTGAATGTATGCAATATGCAGTTGATCGGGGCCGGTGATGACGCCCTTGGAAACGGCGTGGCAATTGGAAATCACAATATCATAGGCTGAAACATCCAACTGTTCCACAGCCAGCGGCATCAGCGGCAGGAAATGCCTGTAGTTATTTCGGTTAATAAAAGGGAAGTTTTGCAGAAAAGAAGTGTGAACAGATTTACCCTGTAAAAAACCACGCTCAGATTGCGGCATGAAGTCGAACAATGCGAATACATCAGCATCGGGAAAAACACATAAAAGTTGCTCAATAACTTTTTCCGACCCGGCATAGGTAACAAACCATTCGTGAACAATTGCAATTTTTTTCATGGCAAGGCAATACGCACAAGTTTTGTGTTTAATTTCAGCCAACGACATAGGATCATGGATTTTAATTATATAATAGAAGCAAGATAGAACAGAGGAGATTAAGTATCTGCAGGCAACTAATCATCGCATTGTTATAATCTTTTCACCCCTTCGGGGTTAACTGCGTAATGTAAGCAAGTCACCATACACAGAATTTTCCCTCATCCCCAGCCCTTCCCCCGATGGGGAAGGGAGTTTCCTAATATTAAATATCGAGGCAGGCAAAATGAAACTCAGCAAAGTAACGAATATATTATTGGCATTTGCAATTCTTATTTCCTCGCAACTGGCGTGTCAAACGCTGATCGCGCCTACACCAAGCGCGTTACCGCCAAAAGTGACTGAGGCAGCGCCAACTTCTGCAGACACTCCTGCCGCGCCAACCGATGACGAGATCAAGGCCGGGATTCAACGCTCACTGGATTTATATGCGGAAGCGTACACAAATAATAAACCGGATGTTTTAGATCAAGTGATTGACAGCGAGAATAAACCTTTTTATCGAATTGTGCGAAACCGTTTCGATGAATTTCAAAAATCATATCTGGCAGGACAAATTGAATTTGAGTATGTTGTTGTCGATATTACCAAGCGTGAATACGGGTTCGTGATTGCGCACATCGAAGGAGGGAACGGGTTGAATGCAGCAGACTGGCCTTTTCGTCAACTCGGCGGCAATTGGGTGTTAAGTGAACCAACCGTCAAACAGGCAGGTGAACCTGTACGGACTGAAACCGATCATTTTATTTTTACTACATATCCCTGGGCAGATAATGTCAACCAAAAAATCATGGATATGATGGAGACCGCCCGCAGCGATGTTGAAAAGATACTTGGCAAGGCTCCCGAAGAAAAAGCGAACGTAAAGATCATGCCTATTTACGGATTAAGTCCATTCAATCCGATGAACGCCATTGCGCTTTACATGTCGGAACAGGGTCCGATCAAAAACATCATTGAAGTGTATACGCCCTTCTCATATGTCTATGGAACTTACGATCCCGCATTTGGCTGGGACGGCGAATTGCAAACAACGCTCACGCATGAATATACTCACATGGTTCACGCGCGGGTATTCGACAAAGCGGGTCGACTGTCTAGTTGGATGTCTGAGGGGTTGGCGGAATATGTTTCGTCTTCGAATAACGATAAAATCTACTACGCGTGCAATGCAATGCGCTCCGGCACGTTTATCCCAATCCTTGATGAGACCGGCGCAGTTTTCAAACAGGATTTAATGCATCTCACCATGCTCACAGAAAACGTGGGACTTGCTTACAATTATTCTCAATCACTTGTCAAATTCACTGTGGATAATTATGGCGGATTGGATGGCTTCTGGAAACTTGCCGGGTCACTCGACAAGACCAGTGATTTTAGAAAAGCAGTGCAGGATGCGTTTGGAATCCCTTATGATGAATACAACGAGAAATGGCTGAAGTGGCTAAAAGCCCAGTGTTAATAACACACCTTACGCAAAATTCTTATGCAGCCAGAGTTCCCGCCTGCCAACGACGCCCTGACGTAAACGTCTGGGCTACTCTTACGAAGCCGCCTCCGGCAGCTCAGCCTGCGAAGCAGGCTTCGTAACAGTAGCACGGGGATTTATTCCCGTGCGGCGTCGGCAAAGGATTAACCTTGCTGCGTAAGGTGAGTTAATAACACACCTTACGATTTGACATGCCCAGCTAACTATTGAACAATCACTGTGATCCTGAACATAATGGAAGGCATCATGCAGGGTGGATTTGACTTGAGGCATTGAGGATTACCAACAGCGGTCAAGTTCGCGGTTCCCGGAGTATGCGCATCGAAAATTCCCTGAGCGCCTTTGACCACCAACACGCCCATGTGGAGACTAATCACGGATTGGTCATCAATCGCGACATCCCAATCATACACATCCGTGCCAAGGTTCAACAGGAAACTATCGCCAACGCGTAAATTCAACGTTTTGCCATTATCATTCAATGTGACGGTATCTGAACTGCTGACATGATCAATTGCAACGGGGGGGTCACCGGCGCTTACTTGAGTCAAAGCCGGTTCGGCAGTGGTTATGGTAAGTTCAGGCACATACGACTCAGTTGCAGGCACTGCTGTGATTGACGGCGTAGTGCAAGCCGACAGAATTATGGGCAAAATAACAATAAAGATCAGGGAAAGAAATTTCATTTGTATTACTCCTTTGTTTTTCACATTATGTAACAGACGATAGATTGCAATGATAAGTTCCTATATTTAGCCAGCGAACTTGATAAAATCACTCTAATGGAGCGAAAAGTGAACACCAACTATCAACAGATCCTGACAGAAATTTTTGAAGGGACAAAACCATTAACTGGCAAGACGTTTCAGGTTGGAGATGTAGGGTGCGAGCCCTCGAAGACTCACAACCAAAACAGGGATTTCTATTTTTTAATTTCAGAACTGTAAGCCTACGCGCACGCTCAACTTTTCAATTTTCATTTACAATTTCAGATAACAGGAGCAGGCAAACATTATGGCAAAAATATTAATCGTAGATGATGATGAACAGATCACTTCTCTATTTGTGAGTTTTCTTAACACGCAAGGCCACATGGCGACTGCGTTGAATAAAAGCTCGCAGGCGCTAGAAACAGCGCTCACACTAAAACCCGACTTGTTTATTCTTGACCTGATGATGCCTGATCCCGACGGATTCAAGCTGTGCAGGCTGCTGCGGACGTTTCCAAGTTTCACGTACACGCCCATTCTAATTGTCACCGCTCTGAACGATGAAGACAGCCGAGCGGTTGCATTCGGCGCGGGCGCGGATGATTATCTCTCTAAGCCCTTTTTTATTAACGAACTGCACCAAAGAGTAAAAAAACTGATTGACAAGAATAGATAAATAAAAAGGTGCATCATGGAATATAGAAAACTTGGCAGGACGGGACTTAAGGTCTCGGCGTTATGCATGGGGACAATGCAATTCGGCTGGTCAGTGGATGAAGCGGAGACGCACAAAATCCTTTCCGCGACGATTGACTCGGGCATCAATTTTATCGACACCGCGGATGTTTACTCCAAGTGGTACGAGGGAAATCCAGGCGGCATTTCAGAAATTTATATCGGCAATTGGATGAAGCAGAATAATATTCCGCGCGATCAGGTGGTGCTTGCAACCAAAGTGCGTGGTGAGATGGGCAAGGGAGTGAACGATCAAGGTTTGAGCCGCGTCCACATTATGAACGCAGTCGAAGCATCACTGCGGAGATTGCAGACGGATTACATCGACTTGTATCAGGCGCATTGGACGGATGACGATACTCCGATCGAGGAAACTCTGCGCGCGTTTGATGATCTCGTCAAGCAGGGAAAGGTGCGCTATATCGGCGCTTCCAACTATGCTGCGTGGGAGTTAATGCAAGCGCTGTGGACATCCGATCAATATAATCTGGCGCGCTATGATTCGCTCCAGCCGCATTACAGTCTGATTCATCGCGATGAATTTGAACGCGAACTTCATGCGGTTTGCAAAAAATATGAGATCGGCGTGATTCCTTATAGTCCGCTCGCGGGTGGATTCTTGACGGGCAAGTATCGCCGAGATACGCCGATGCCCGAAAGCAAACGCGCCGAGGGACGCAAGCGCAATATGACCGAGAAGAATTTTGCGCTGCTCGACGAGATGGAAAAAATCGGCAAGGAGCATAATGCCACCATCGCGCATATCGCGCTGGCATGGATGCTCGCGGATGCGGTCATCACCAGCCCGATCATCGGCGCGACATCCATCCAGCAGTTGAATGAAAATCTCGGCGCGCTGAATGTGCATTTGAACAAAAATGAAATTGAAGTGTTGAATAAGATGACGGCGTGGAAGGAAGAGGAAGAAGAGGATTAGAGATTAGAGAATAGAGAATAGAGATTAGAGATTAGAGAATTGATAATTAGGAAGTAGGGAAGGCCTGATGGGATTCGCGTCATCGGGTCTTTTTTATTATATAGAGCGCCAGTATCATCTCAATAAATCGGGGATGAGCAGGAAATTATTGAATCCCCCCCGGAACAAAGATAAACGAGTAAACTAACACCAGCATGATTGACGATATTGAACTCAACG
>VFKN01000195.1 GCA_009885525.1 Anaerolineaceae bacterium
ATTCGCGCACCAGCGCAGGTTCGAGGTAGGCGCTGAACAGGCAAATTTTCAAGTCGGGGAAATCCGCGCGCAGATCGCGCACAGCGGTCAGTGCGTCGAACTGCGGTTCAATAAAAAGATCGAGCAGCAGCACATCCGGTTTGAACTGGCGCGCCAGCGCCGCGGCTTCACTGCCGCGCCGCGACTCTGCCACCAGTTTTATATCCGGGGCGGTTTCGAGCTGGGCGCGCAGCGCAATGGCTACGTGCGGATGGTCATCTACAACAGCGACACGGATCATACTTTCTTCCTTCGTGCGTGAATTGATATTGGAGTCCAAAGTCTCCAGACTTTGGTGGCATGAGTCCAACGACTCCGGTCATTAGACTCCGTTTTATCACTCATTCTTTTAGTTGTCGCTGATTGTACCGAATACCGTTGGGAAGTCAACCGGCACTGTAATCCGCGACCATGACAGTGTCATGCCTGCGGCGTGACAGGCGCTTACTGACAATCCTCTGCATGAAAGATATGATATTGCTGAAGTTACAAATAAAACTATTCATCATATCCGTCATTGCGAGCCGCCGCTCTCTCTGGCACCACCCGCCAGGGCAGGTGTGTTCGTTGGCGGCGAAGCAATCTCCCGCACATTTGGGGATTGCTTCGGGCGAAAGAGCATCGCCCTCGCAATGACATTATCTTATCGGAGGAACAATGTTACAAGCAGAAAATTTATCCCTGGCCTATCAGGACGGTGAAAGTATCAAAGAGGCTGTCCAAAAAATTTCATTGGCAGTTGACGATCATCAATTCATTGGGATTTTGGGACCTTCGGGTTCCGGCAAAAGTTCGCTGCTGTATCTGCTGAGCGGATTACGCAAACCGGCGAGCGGCGAAGTTTTTCTCGATGACCGCGCCTTCAGCAAGATGACCGAAAAAGAGCGTGTGGCTTTGCGTCGCAGCGAGTTCGGTTTTGTTTTCCAACAGCACTTCCTGATCAACTATCTGACCGTGCAGGAAAACGTGATGGTCGCCGCTCCCGTTCAGGATAAGGCGCACACCGAACAGGCAAAAGCATTGCTCGCGGATTTGGGATTGGGCGATAAATTCCACCGCTTCCCGTATCAACTCTCGGGCGGCGAACGTCAGCGCGTGGCAATTGCGCGCGCCATGATCCATCGTCCGCGTATTATCTTTGCGGATGAGCCGACCGGTCTGCTCGATCGTCGCACAGGTTTGCAGGTGATGTCTTTGCTGCGCGGATATTGCGAACAGGGCAGCCTGATCGCAGTCACACACAACCCCGAAATCTTAAGCGAAGCCGACCTCGTGATCACATTGCGCGATGGTCAGGTCGCGAACATGGAAAGCAAACTCAAGAGCGCGCAGATTTCGTAACGCAGAGATTATTATGAATCCATTATCCCCATTCACATATTATCTTCGACATAAAGCGCGTACCCTGATGCTGATGCTGCTGATCGCGCTGGCAACCATCGGGATCTTCGTCATGGTAGCCATGCTGGACTCTGTTACCGCACGCGCGAATACCGAATATCTGACGCAGGTCAGCCGGGTGGATCCGCTTGCCGGTAATGACCTGGAGCCGGGTGTGGTTGCCCGGATTCAAGCCTACCCGGATGTGGAACGCGTGATCACTTCAAGCACGCTGGTTCTTTTCTCCCCGGTCCTCATGGGCTGGGAGGGCACTGACTTGCTGGGCGTTTCGCCTGACGATGCCGCTTATCTGATCGGTTATTCGGGTCAGGTGATCGTGGAGGGACGCATGTTCGAGCCGCGCACGAATGAGATCGTGCTTGCCAGCGGGGTGGCGCGCGCGATGAACTTGCACGTCGGCGATGTGATCGAGCACGACGAAAGACTTTATGTCAATGTTGCTGCGCCATTAAAAGTGGTCGGTATTATTGACCGCGACCCGTCGTCCCCCGCTACTGAAAATCCTCCCGCGCGCTTTGGTTTTATCTCAGGGGAATACCTGGACGGTCACGAGTTATACGCGCCGCTGAAGCACAGCCTTATCGTCGCTCCGCGCACCGGGCTGCTTGCGCAGGTCAATGGCTTTTTGGAATCCGAGGTTGATTCTGCTGCCACCAAAGTGCAAACGATCAACGCGATCATGAAAAACGTTGCGCAGGGGCGCTGGATGTTGTTCCTCATCTTCGGGGTGGTGAATGTTCTCGTGGCGATTGTTGTGGCGCTGGTCGTTGCCGCCATCAACCGCATCGCTTTGATGCAGCGGCTGGAGGAACTCGGCTTGCTCAACGCGCTGGGATTTAGCAAAAATGCCCTGACGCGCCGCGTAGTCGCTGAGACAAGCGTCAGTGCGCTGATCGGCTGGTTTTTGGGAATGATCCTCTCTGTCGCCTTCCTTGCCGTACTAAGAGATGGCGTGTTGTATGCCAGAGGCGTAGACTTGAATATCTGGAATCTCGCGCCTTTCCTGTTCGTGATCCCCATCCCGCTGGCGGTGATCATCTCCGCGTTTCAAAGTGTGCGGCGCATATTTGCCAGCCTGGATTCTGTCGAAATTTTGGAAAGAGGCAAACTCAGCGAGGAAAGCGCCAAGCCTTACGCGGCGGTCAATCGCTCCACGAGCAAGCCGCTTTCTTCGATCACATTTTACCTGCGCCATCGCCGCCGCGGCATTTCTCTGGTCGCAACCATGGCGTTGATGATTGTGGGCGTGGCATTCCCGGCTTTTATGATGCTGACCACTATCACGGCCATGAAACCGGCGAATGAAACATTCCGTTCAATTAGCGTGGTTTTTCCTGCACAGGGAAAATCCGTGGATGCGGGTGTGGCGGCGCAGATCCGCGCTAATGCGGATGTTGAAAAAATTATCCCTGCGAACCAATTAGGGATATCAATGAATGTGCCCCCCGGCGGCGGAACAACAATTTACGTCTACGGAGTCTCCGAGCGGGATATGCCATTTTTGATGGAACGCATGGGCGTGTACCTTATCGAGGGCAGCTTGCCGCGCCCGCGCACAAATGAGATGATAATCTCCAGGGCAGTCGCTATGAATCATGGACTAAAGATCGGTGACAAGATCGGCGGACCTGAAGATGAGAACGATGACGTGCCTGCCGAAATGGTAATCACAGGGATTACAGGACCGGATGTCCCCTGGATGGGTCTGGCGTCCTACGAATTTTTGGAAAGCCACGAGCTGACCCGCGATCGGTCCGAACGTCTGCTGGTCGTCCCTTTTGCCGGTCGTGAACTGGCTGCCAGCAGCTGGCTGGAGAAAAATGCAAAGACTCCCCTTACGGTTGTGCGTACTTACGGAACCGAGACGAAAGAATATGAAGAAATGATGTTTTCATTAACCACGGCTTTTGTGCTGATCGAGGGATTGATCGCGATCGTAGCAGCCATTGCGTTGGCAACCCTCAACTCAATCTTCTTCAACCAGCGCCGCGAAGAGTTCGGAATTCTGAATGCCATCGGGCACAGCCGCTTATGGCTGGTCTTCCGCACCCTGCGCGAGACCGGGACGATCGCATTAGCCGCCTGGTTGATCGGCGCGGCGGTTACTTTACTTGGATTGGTACTGGCTCAGATATTTATTTACATCCCCGTGGGCGTGAACGTGGACATGAGTAATATCACCCCGTGGTTGTTCACTCTGCCCATTCCGCTGGCGGTGGTCATCGTCAACGTGGGAACGATCAGCAGCATGCTGATGAAACTTGATCCCGTAGCCGTTGTGGAAATGAAGGCTTAAACTATGAAACGTATAATTGTATTTTGTTGTCTGGTCGCGATCTTATTAACCGGTTGCAGCGGAAGTGGAAAGACCGATGCCATTCCAACTCCCGTGAAAGAATCTTCGCGGCCTGTTCAAGTTGCCGCCGGTAGTATCAACGCCAACGGGATCTTATTACCCGCGCGTCAGGTCAATTTAAGTTTTGGCACAAGCGGCTTGATCGAATTACTCCCGGTGAAAGTCGGCGATAAAGTCCAAAAGGGACAGGAACTCGCCCGCCTCGATTCCACGCTGACGGTAAAAGGACAATCCGCGGCGGCATTGCAGGAGATCGCGGATGCCAGCAAAGTATTGGATGAAGCCCGCACGCGTCTATATTATTTTTCCATGCCCACTTCGCTGATCGGACTTGAGCCATTGGATGCTTTGAAAAAAGCCAGCGATGATCTTGTCAATGCGCGCACGGCTTATGAATCATGCAAAGACGCATCGCCCCAGCGCAGCGATTGTCAGAATAAAAAGAAAAATCTCGAGATCGCGCAAAATGCCTATAATTCCATAACTCACCGCATAGAGTATGAAGCCGCTATGTTATCCGCCGAAGCGCGCTTGGCAAAAGCCGAAGAGGATTACGGAAAACTTCGCGGCAGTACAGATGACAGCCGCGCCTTCACGGAGCAAATGCTCATCACCGCGCCTTTTGACGGTGTTGTTGCGGAAATTCATTTCAACGAAAACGAATGGGCAGACACCGGTGCGGGCGTGATCGAACTACAGGATGTGTCGCGCTGGCACATCGAAACGAAAAATGTCAGCGAGCTCCAGATCGGACGTGTCGCCATCGGACAGGAAGTCCGCGCCACGGTGAACGCCTTCCGCAATGAAACCTTGATCGGGCACGTTATAGAAATTCATCCCGACGCCGTTGTGCAGCAGGGCGACGTGACCTATACCTTAATCATTGAGTTGGATATCACCAAACTTAATCTACGCCCCGGCATGACCGTTCAAGTGGATATCGTAACTGAGTAATTCTGCAGAGTAGATAGAGTCATCCATTACGTTTCTTTTTTGGAAAATAAAGACCCTCGCACCAGAACTGTGCGGGGGTCTTTAAAGTAAATTTTCGCTTTGAAGAATTACTGAATGGCTCGCGAGATCTCACTTTCCCAATGTTGATTCAAAGAAAAAAAAGTCTGCGTTCATTTACGTCCCATAAAGATGAAAATAAGAATTGCACATTAAGTTGTATTTATGTTTTACACACTTTTTAGATATTCACGAATAAGCAGCGCGGCGGTTGCGCCTTCGCCAGCTGCTGACGCAACTTGTTTGGTGCTGCCTTGACGGACATCTCCTGCAGCGAATAAACCCGGCACACTGGTTTCAAGGAACGCCGGCTCGCGTTCGGTGAAGTCTGAAATTTTCTGCCCGGCATGCACAAGATCGTGACCTGTTTGAACAAATCCCCATTGGTTGAGTGTAACGTTTGTATTTTCCAAAATACTGGTGTTGGGGGTCAATCCAATAAACACAAAAACACCCGCGGGGTGAATGGTTTCTTCCACATCCGCTTGACGATTTTTGATCTTGACCTCTTTTAGTTTTCCGCCAGCGCCGCTGAACTGCATAACCTCTGTGTTGAACCGCACTTCGATTTGCGGATGGTTTAGGACTTTGTCCTGAATCACCTGGCTGGCAGCCAATTTATCGCCGCGCACGAGCAGAGTCACCTTCTCTACAAACTTGACCAGAAACAGGCTCTCCTCTGCTGCGCTGTTGCCGCTGCCGATGACTGCTACCGGCAGACCTTTATAAAAGGGGCCATCACAAGTGGCGCAGAAGTGAATCCCGGCGCCGATAAAATCATCCTCGCCCGGCACACCAAGTTGTTTGTAGCGACTTCCCGTTGCGAATAGAACCGCGCAAGCAGAATATTCACTGCCATCGGCAGTATCGACGCAATGATAATTGTCGTGGCTGTGGATGCGAACCACATCCTGCGCTTGTAATATTTCCACGCCGAAGCGCTCCGCCTGTTTGCGCAGTTGAGACGCGAATTCAGAACCCTGCACGCCTTCTGCAAAACCAGGGACATTATCCAATCGTTCGGTGGCGGCGGCTTGCCCACCCAGCGCGGCGCGTTCAATTACGAGCGTGTCGATCCCTTCACGCGCAGTATAAAGCGCGGCTGTTAATCCTGCAGGGCCGCCGCCAATCACGATCAGATCATAATGATGACGCGAAGCGCTGGTCTTCAATCCAAGTTTGGCTGCGATCTCAGCATTTGATGGCTCAACCAGAATCGAATCGTCCGCAAATAAAAGCGTGGGAATAATTCGCTTGCCGTTGTTTTTTTGTAGGACGTACGCCTCGCCTTCTTTATCTTGCTCAATATCCACCCAGTTATAGGGGATTTGGTGTTCGCCTAAAAATTGCTTGCTGCGTCGGCAATCCGGACACCAGTAGGCGCCATAAATGGTGATATTTGCTTTTTGTGCTTTCATAATCATTCTCCATTTCGGATTATAAGCCTCTTGCTGGAGGGATTGCGCATGCGTGTCTTATTTATCCACACGCCCGCTTGCGTTACCGAATCCGCTTTCTTTTTGTGAACAGACTTATTGCTGCACGAGCACAAAAATACTGGCAAAATTGGTGATAGCATCCTCGCTGCTCGGGTCGATAAAGCGCGCGCCGCTTAAGACCTGACGCGGATCCTGCGGGTTGGATGGGTCGAGCGGGAATGCCCTTGGCGCGCCGGAGGGATCTTTCTGATAGCCTTCCAGCGGCGTCCAATCGTTGGTCTTTTCGTTCCAGGCCATCACGCTGTAGTTGGGATTGTCGTGCCGGGATGCAAATGATGACTGAATGGCTCCGCTTTCAGGCATGACCAACAAAGGAATTTCATTTTGGAAAACCTCAACTTTGTACGCGACGGCATACTCATAACCGGCGGGCAGATCGTGGGAGAGCTCGGTGTTATCCAGGCGGGTGATGCGCGCACGGCCATCCACCACGCAGGAAATCATGAATTTATCACCGGAGTACCATTCCACGCTAAAGGAACTGTACTTATCACAATCCAGAGGGATATCGATGGATTTTTTATCGGGTGGGACAACCACCACTAGAATTGGCGCAGGTGTTGAAGCCGGTTTGGATTCTGAATGCTTCGACGGCACTAAAGGCGGCGCCGGTGTAAGGGTTGGCGCCGGTGTAAGGGTTGGCGTTGGTGTAAGGGTTGGGCAGGGGATATCTTGTGTTGTAAAAAAAGTACCGGCATTATTGTGTGCATTGCCCGAAAAGGTCACGCAGTTTAAAGTTAAGGTATTGCCGTTGCCGCTTATGCCGGCAGCACTATTATTGGTAAAAGAGCTGTTGCTAATAGTGACATTAGAGCCAACACCTCCTGCAGGTATAACACTTAATCCCTCAGCGTTATTGCTAAAAACACTGTTCTCAATGATGATATTACCGCCAGCGTTAGCAGACAGCCCCGTCTGCCCGTTGTTGCTAAAGGTGC
Organism: Anaerolineaceae bacterium; assembly: GCA_009885525.1. Taxonomy (GTDB): domain Bacteria; phylum Chloroflexota; class Anaerolineae; order Anaerolineales; family Villigracilaceae; genus Villigracilis. Next base: position 7,245 of record VFKN01000195.1, read on the forward strand.
TGTTCGCAATGGTGATCTCGTTAGCCGCAGAGAGGAATGCTCCGTTAATAATGCCATTATTAAACTCACTGTCGTTAATCGCGATGCCGCCGTCGGTTTCGATTGACAAATTAGTGCCGCCGCCGGTTATCGTTAAATTATTCACGGTCACATCCCCACTCCAACCATTGACATTAAGTGAAACACCCGACATAACGGTGTTCGAGCCGATGGTCGTATCACCGAGTACCCCGTTCCAGCCTGCCTGAAAAGTAAGGCCGTGGGTTGCCCAATTTGTGTAGGTTGCTCCGTCAATGAAAAGAACACCAGGCGTCTCGACTTCGGTTGAGGGAATCCAGATTGTGCCGCTTACGGTTTGGCTGTTAATATAAGCGCCATCTATAGCTATCATTTGAGCGATAGTAGGGGCAGTGCCCGTTGTACAGCCTGCACCGCCCGGGGCCACCCCATCGGGACACCACATGGGGTGATTGGTTGCAATGGCTCTTGCGGCAGATTGCGTGACGAGCGGCATGGGCTGTCCGCTTGCATCCAATATGACCACGCTGGTTTCATTTGAAAGCGCGGCAACAGTTTCTAGCAAGGTGGGCTGCTCCACTACAGCCGCTTCTGTTGGAATTGATTCAGTTGGGTCTGCAGTTGCCTGCGCGGATTCAATCTCTGTCGCTGGCTTATCTTTTTCTTCCTTTACCGCTTCAGTCACGGATTCTGCCGGCACTGGGGTGGAGGATTCCTCCGGTGCGCTGGTTTCGACAGGAGTGACAGTAGCCGGCATGGGCGAGTCTGTGGGCGCATCTGTTGGTGCAGGGGAAAGTTCCGCTGCCGGAGATTCAACCGGGCTGAGTTCTGTCGGCGCGGGAGCAGCAGTCTCCTCCGCCGGGGCGCTGGTCGCGGCTGGATCAACCGCGGGGCTGGCTGAGTCAACTGGCGCTTCAGTAACGATTGGCTCAGATGTGCTAGTCGCATTATCCGGGGCTGGCGATTCGGTAACCACAATATCTATGGGCTCTGGCGTAGCGGTCTCCACGGGCACGTCGGTTGGCGGCGGCGTTTCACCGTCCGCATATACCAGTGTCGGATTCACGATCTGGAAAACGAGCATCGTGATGATCCACAGAATAAAAATGGATTTTTTATTTAACACTTTCATTAAGACCTCCAAAATTTACAGATGAGTTAACGGCTGTCACTAATAGGCTTCACAAGTTTTGCGATAAGCCTGGCTCTTGGGCATATAGGTATCCCATTCTTCCGGGCTCAAGTTACGGTGTGCAGCCTCACAAGCGAGTTTTACCCAATCCGCAGGGTCGATGATCCACTGCGTGGTGTTCCCGCCATTTTTTTCAAAGGTGGTCAGTTGCTTTCCGTCTTTGCTAAAAAGTGCCGAACTCAGCGGATTTTCGAAACCATCCAGTTTAAGAAATGGAGTCGCGTTCGAAACATCGCTGACATCCCAGATGATTACGGTCTGGTCATCGCTGGCGGAAACGAGTAAAAGTTTGCCATCAATTTTTTGCGGGCTAAAATCCAATGTGTTCACTGCGCCGGTATGATTTGTCAACGGTTTAGCGCTCCCCGCAAGTGTGATCTGCGATCCTTCAACTGCGGCTTCGACCCCATCGCTTTTCGCTGTTTGACCAGGCGCCTGCTCAGTTATATCCTTGACCGGATGGCTCAACGGCTGGCGCGTGGATAGATCCCATAAAATGATGGTCTGGTCATCGCTGCCCGAAAATAAAACGTTCTGCATTTCACCTTTGCCAAAAACAATGCTGTTGATCACTTTTGAATGCGCGCTCAGCGCAGGTCCGATGCGCTCACGCGTCTGAGTGTTCCACAAGATGACCGTCTTATCAAAGCCGGCGGAAGCCAGCACGCTTCCATCTGCGTTGAAGGCAACGCTGCGCACAAAGCCGGTGTGCCCTTCGAGTTTTTGGGGATTACTGAGCGAAGCAGAACTCGCATCCCAATCCCACAGGGCCGCTGTCCTATCATTACTAGCCGATGCGAATTTTTTGCTGTCAAGCGGACCAAACGCGATACTATTAATCTCACCCGTATGCTGCGTAGGCGCCACCGCTATTAGCGCGGTAGATTCCGGTGCGGAAACATTCCACAATTGAATCGAATAATCCTCGCTCGCAGCAGCCAGCGTGTTACCATCCGGGCTAAAGGCCAGGCTGGTTATCGTTCCGTTATGATTAGGAGCCTGCAAAGGGCGGCCGATTGGACGTAGATTTTTCGGTTGGGATGCGTCCCATAAGATGATCGTCCGGTCATAACTACCCGAGGCGATGTATTTTCCGTTCGGGCTAAAAACAACTGTTTTTACTTTCGCAGTGTGACCATCGCGGAGGCTGCTCAATTGAACAGGGTTTTTCGGGTCAGTCATATCCCAAAGGGTAATTTGCCCATGCGATTCTTCGCAGCCTTCTTTAACACATCCTCCGCTGACGAGCAGCGTACCATCCGCATTAAAAGCCAGACCGTTCACGTTGCCGAGTCCGCCAGAAGTATTCTCTTTGTTTATATTGAATACAACCTGGCGCGTTCCTGTATCGAGTATGTTAATTTGATCTGAGCTTGATATGGCCGCCCACTTACCATCGGGGCTGACCGCGATGCCGCTCACTTGTCCGCTGTAGCCGAACAAGCGCGTATAAGGTGAAAATTGAAGGAGATTGAAGAGCGTTGTGCGCGTTAGAAAATTCGGCTCGCTCTGATAGGATTCCAGCCCGAGGAGCAGCGCCAGCGCGTGATTACTCCCTTTGATTGAATCAGCTTGCGCAGCGAGACTCCCCGCCAGGGCTATTTTAGCCTGCTGCTCAGCCTTCGTTCTTTGATCATCGGCCTCAGCCTTCGCGGCCAGTGCTTCAGCCTCTTTCGATTTCGCGTTGGCTTCCGCGGCTATGGCAATCTTTGTCTCGTTTTCAGCGCGATTTGTCTCGCTTCTAGCCCGCATTGTTTGCACAAATCCATAAATTGCCAGCGCGGTCATGATGATGGCCCCTGCAATTGAAATGCCTGTGACAATTCTGCGTTGCCTGTCGACCGCTTCCCGGCTTTCCAACAAATATTCGTGCTGTAACTCAGTAGGAATTGGGTCTTTAGCTGCGTTGGAAGCAATCTGGTGTTCCGCATCCTGTAAGTCTTTGCCTCTCAACAAGAAACTACGTTCCTTGTGTTTTTGCCATTCCAGGGCACGCATCTGCAACCGGCGGTGCGACTCCACCCATTGCAGATCGGTCTTGATGCCCGTCCCCAACTTTTGCATTGCGGTTTTGAAATCATCCTGATCGCGGAAAAATATCCAATTGAGTTTGGATAACAGTGGATGAACATTTTCCGGGGCTACGTCACGCACAAGCAGGGGAATTAATCGCTTGCCATTTTTAGCCGCGTGTTCCACTTCCTGCTGGCAAATTTTCGAGGCCGCAGAATCGGAGCTGAGCAGGAAAAGGAAGGCATCTGAAGATTCGATGCCCTTCTGCACCTCTTCCCACCAATCTGCTGTGGGAGGAATGTCATCCCAATCGATCCATGAATCAAGGTCGATCTCCTTTAACGCTTTGTCTATTTTTTCGGCGAAGGCTTTGTCTTTTCGTGAATAGGAAATGAAAACTTTAGTCATGTGTCCCTGTTAAGATTGAAGAGGATTTTTAAGATAGGAAATGTCATTGTAGGCATTAAAAACCCAACTGTCAATAGGGATTTTATGATTGGGAACTTACATATGACTCTACTGCAAAAAGGTCTTTAAACACGAAGGACACAAAGTACACGAAGGTTTTAATTAATGAAAAGGTTTCTCCTTTGTATCCCTTTGTGCCTTTGTGTTTAATTGGTTTTTGCAGTGGACTCACATATGCGCCGGGATTTTTAATTTCCCAGAATAAGTTTTTGGATCGAAACCCAGGCGGGACTCAACGTCGCGCCGATGGGGATGATTACCAGCGCGCTGGCAACTGCCCAAACGGCGATGGCGCGTTTGGAAATAATCGTGGGCGTAATATCTGTGGTCGCGTCCGCGGATATTTGATCCACGATCCGCCGTAACAGCCACCACAATCCACTTGAGAGCAGGATCAAATATCCAACGAGTAGAATGTTTAAAGTTTCTCCATAAATGGAAAGCGAAGACCCTGCGCCTGCGAAGTAATCCAAGCCTGTCAAATAGACCAATGGTTCGAAGCCGCCGTTCCAAAGTGTGTGCAAGCCAACCGAGAGCAGATAGGCTTTGAGAAGTTTGCCAACGCCGCCGCCTGCTTTCATGCGGAACCAGCCAAGCGCAATGATACCTGTGCCAATTGGATGCAGAACCGAGCCGATGGAACGCAGCAGAGTAATGCCGCCCCAACTCCAGCCGTTGTGACTCGCATAGAGTCCTTCATATAACATGTTTTCGAGAATCGCAAAACCCGCTCCGCTGGCGAGACCGATCGCAAAGGCCTGACGTTCGTTTTGAATGCGTGCGCTTCCAAACATGGGAATGCCGAGCGCTTTCGCAAATTCTTCAGGGATGGGAGCTTCTATTGCAGTGATGGCAAGAAATACAAAGATCAACGGCGATGCAAATAATCTTTCGACAAAGCCTGGCGCGCCCCATCCCAAGTAGGTAATATCCTGCCCAAGGTAGCGGAGTGGTTCCAGTAAAAGATAGGCAATATAGGGAAGGGTGGTTTCAAGAAGAATTGCCACGAGAATCGCGAGTGTGCTTCCACATACAAAAGCCAGCGCGGTTTGTCTCCATGTAACGGGCCAGCCCATTTTGCGATATGCCCATGCCAGTACGGCAAACGTGGATAATGCCGCACCCAAAACAAACAGAAGCGGGAAAAGCAGATTGACAACGATCTTGCGGTCGAGGATCAGGCTTCCAGTTCCCAGCACGAGCGCGAGGGCGATCCAAAAAATATAGAAGGACGGTAATTTGAAAGGATGGGATAGGCTGCCCATGATCGAACCCAAGCCGTGATAGACGGCAAGCGGCCCGCAAAACAATCCCAGATAAATAGCGGCGATCCGTCCCAGCTCATAGCTCAATGCATCGTCAACGGGGAAAAAGATGGGTATGCCGAGATAGTCGATCAACGCAGCCAGCCCGGCAAGCGTAAGGATGCAGCCCACGATGACCGCGATATATGCCCAGAATTTTGAAGGTTTCGTTTCCATTTTATTTGCCTCTATTCCCATTTCTCGAGCGTTTCACCCCATTCGCGCGTGCGCGTTCTTAATTGTTCGCGCCGAAGTTCCACGAATACCGCGATGGTCATGATGATCAGCCCTGTTCCCAACCCCACCAGCCAGATGCTTATATTGTAGACATTGACCAGCACAATAACTTGCGCAATGAGATTAAGCGCGCTGAAGCCGATGCCGGTGAAGAAGGGAATCTTTCTTTTTTGAAGCGTGCCCCACCAAATGATCAACAGCGACTCGGCCATCAAAAGCACGAAGTAAACAAAGCCTTGCGCGCCGTTAAGTGATTGCGTAAATGATGTGATCAACAAAATTCCCAACCCAAGCAATTCGATGCCGATGGAATATTTACTGCGATTGCGCCGCCATTCAAGATAAGCCAATCCCATGAAGTAAAGTCCGCCGGGGATGGCGTACCATTGCGGCTGATTCACGTCGCGCATGTAAAGCGCCATGACCCAGGCAATTTCAAGCAAAGCCATGCCGAGATAACCAAGTTGATATTGTCGTCCGCGATATGCAATGGCTATGTATAGTGCGCCCGCAAATGCAAGCGATGCGGCGACGGCGGTCATGTGAGCGACGACGAAAGGTAAATTGATGACGACGGATGCAGATGTCAGCGCGATGGCGGAATGGGTGAGCGGCGTCAGCCAAACGGCAAATGATTTAACTCGGGCGGAAATTGGTTCCAGCAATCTTGCAAGCAAGTAGAGTCCAAATCCGATGCCGCCGTAAATTGCCGTTGCTTCTGTGAATCCGATTTCAGATTGCCTCATCCATGCGCCAGCGGCCAGTAAACCAAACCCAACCACGCCATAAACCAAAACGCCTTCTGCCCATAAAATTGAGAAGAGCGCGAGCAATAGTGCATGTCCGCTGCCGAGAACAATGGTTGTGTCGTAGCCCTTCATCGCAACCGTTTGCCAGATGAACATCTCGCCGATGGCGAATGCGAAGAAGGGTCTTGCCCAGATATTACTGAACAAGCGATTTAGTAGACTGAATTTGAACGCTTCATTTTCCGCCCACAAATCTGATACGGCAATCCAGCGGCTGAATCCATACCCGAATAATGCTGTCAGCCATGTCATCGCGAGGAAAGGATAAGTTATATATTGTATGCCCCTGCCCGACGGGCTGATCGTGAAGAAAGCCAGCACGGCCATGTGCGTTGCGAACAAGCCCGCGTAGATCCACGTAGGCGCACGGAAAAGATACGCGGAAACGAAATAGATGACCGCCGCCACTGCAAATGCCAGCGTGAGTGAAAGCGGCGAGACATAAGAGAGGGAGATCATACTCACGCTTAATGAATAAGCCAAAAGATAAAGCGGAGTTGCGGGATGGCTCAGCCATTCCGCCAGCACGCCTTTCCCCAGCGGCGGGAGCGGACGTTTGTGGAAGACGAAGCGACCCAGCGCGATGTAGAGGATGATCAAAGGCAGCCATGCCAATCCATACCAGCGCGTTTCCAGATTCGTTAATGTGATCAATAGATAATATGGAACCGCCGCCAGCCATGACGCGGGATATATAAATAGCGCTTCCTGAAATAGCCAGCCAGCCAGCGCATACAGCACAACACCAGCGGAATAAACTTGCAGCGCAAGCATTTTATCGGAGCTGGCAACCGCCAAAGCAATGGCGCTGAGTAAAAATCCGGGGGCGTAAAATGGCGCGGCGAATGGATGAATATCAGATTCAGATTTTTTTGCGCGGTCAAATATCTGACCGATGGCAAGATAAAGATAGGCGATGCCGATAAATATCCACGCGCCCCACTTCGTCTCAAGGTGATCCGAATAGTGCAGGATCAGCAGCGCAATCATCGGCGTTAGCACTGTCGAGAGATACAGCCAAAACGCCTGTTGGAAAATATAGGCCGAGACTGCATATACGATCGCATTGAGCACAAGCACATAAATTGCCAGCCGTTCATCTCCAAAGGAAATCATCGCGCCGATTGCGGTCAGGATGTAACCCGCGCTGTAAAGCGGCCAGGTGGGAACAGTATCCAGTGAGCGGGATTTTGAATTGCGGACTGCCAGTCCAATGGCGATAAAAAGCGGCGCGGCAATTGCCAGCGCTACGCCTCGCACCGCAAGGTCAAGTTTAAGATGCGTTAGGATTTGCGCCAGAAGTACAGGCGCTGCATACGAAGCAAAGAACAGGAAGATGGTTGCAACGATCTGCTGAGTTACTTCGGGCGTTTTCTTCCAGAACTTGTTGATGAAATCTTCAAACGAGTGATGCCGCCCAAAATGAACAGCGAGATGTGAGATCACTGCCAGTGAAATGATGATGGCGAGCGCGTATATGTTGCTGACCCTATCGGGTACGGAGCGCGCCAATGCGTAAATTGCCAGCGCATATCCTGCGAAGTATGGCCCGTGCGAATAGCGCGTTTTATTTTTATCCAGCGCGAAACCGATTGCGAGTAATATAGTTGACCACATCAACCAGGGTATAACATAACTAATGGAGGTGAACGTAACTCCAGATAATTTCCACGCCATGGTGAACGGGATAATGCTTAACCATGCAGAGACGTATGCATAGCCACGCGATTTAACGAGCCACGCAGATATGGCATAAAAGACAACCGCTAAAATTTGCAAAGTAATGAATGCTATCTGCGAATTTCTGCTGTTGTGTGCAAGATTGCCCAGGAAGTTAATTGTTACCGGCGCGGAGATGAGCAAGCCAACCGCTGTGAAGAATTGCGCTGAACTGTGCAGCGGATAAGTATAGGAGCGGTTGATTTCTCGCAGCCACAGGATAAGCCCGAGGTAGGCGAGAGGCGCAGTGATGAGTCCCAGCCACGCGAATTCTTCCGGAACGTTTATCTGGCGCAGGAAGAGAACCAGCCAGATTGGGAAAGTCCACGCGGCGAGCCATTGGAAGGCGTTGCGAGCTGCGGTTTGTAATATGCCTTCCGATTTTTCAAATATGAAATGATTGAACTCATCCCAGGTTTGATACCGGCCGAAATGCACCAATATGGCTGAGGCCAGCAAAGCGAGGATCCATAATCCAAACGACCAGACCAGCGTTGCGCGATCAATGACAGACCATAAAACAGCCCAGGTCAGCAGCGCGTATGCGCCCAAAAATAATCCGTGCGCATAGCGGACTTTGGCACGGTCGAGGAATATGCCTGCCAATAAATGGATCGCTCCAAGCCCCGTCCACACGAGAGCGAATTGCGGCGTGGTGAGTGGTTGACTGAATATTTTCTCGCCGTAGCTGATAAAAAATAATGTTGCAGGCAGGAATGCAAGAGCAGGCTCAATGAAAAGCATCCAGCGTTGTTGATAGAGGCGCGCCGAAACAATGGATAGGACGACCAGCAATATCTGCGCCAGAATCGGCGGCAGGAGGTCGTCAGGTTGGCTACCTATGAACGCTGCAAAAGTATCGGGCAGACTCAATGCCAAGCCAAGTGTGGATAAAATCAATACGCCGGTAATGAGCGGCAAGTTGAATTTGTCGAACCAATAGCGCCCCAGTTTTCCTGTGTCAGTTTCCGGGGTGAGTGAGAGCAGCCGCTCCACGATCATATAAGCAAAAGCCAGTCCAGCCCACGCAAGCGCATCATATTGCGCGGGGACTTTGAACAAGGTCAAGCCCTGTCCGAACGCGATGGCAAAGGTCAATACAGATGCCCATGCCCAGCCGATCCCATATTTGGATGTTTTGAAATAAGACGCGCTGAATACATAAAGCGCGGTTGCGATTAATGGTGTTGCCACGCTGACCCACGGAGTGAAAGTAGCTGACGTGCGTCCGATCAACGAATCTGCAATCGCATACACCGTCAATGCGTAGCCTGTGATAAATACGGGAACGTGATGCTGATGTTCGGCGCGCTTCCTGAGTATGTCCAGATAGATCGCGATGGGTATATAAACAAGACTGGCGAGAAGCACGTAACCAAGAGATTGTGAATACGATTCAACTTTGAATAACTCAAGCAATAACTGGAAAGACCAGATGAATAACAAACAAGCGATGATTGTTTCAACAACGCGGTTATAAAGATATGCAAGAATGCCCGCTGATGTCACAGTGATGAGCAGCACGGTTAGAAGTGCGTAGCGGTCGGACGATGCCAAAGGAATGGCGATCAAACACAGCAGGTAAGCGAAAACGTGCGGCGGGAAGCGATATTCTTTCGCGCGCTTGAGTAATAACTGTCCTGTTCCAAGATATGCCAATGCAAAGATCGCGAGCGCAGATCCAAACCATTCGCGCGTTAGTTCAGTTCCATACCAGGCAGCGGCGGTGAATACCGGCAGCAAGAATCCAATCGGCCACAGGAAAATGGCTTTGCCCAAACCGAATGAAAGAAAATTTGATATGGCGGAAAGTGATGCGTGCTTCCCGCTATCCTGTAACATGAAAGTGAGCAAATATCCTGCGATGCATATCCCCAACGATATGAGCGCGGATGTGTTCACCCAGGCATCCATGGTCATGTAATCCAGGTAGATAAAGAACAAAGCCAATGGGATCAAAGCATGTGCCCACGCATAAAGCCATCTGGCGTGGTTGCTTGCTTTTTGTAACAGCGCGGCCAATATAATATAAGTTAGCGCCAGCAAGCCCCAAGCGACAGTCAGCCATGTTAATCTTTGAGCAGTCTGCGCATCATTGAGCCAGCGCGCAATCGCCAGTGTGAACGGGACAATTGCCAGACCGAACGCAAGCAGAGAATATCGGGAGTGCTGGAATAAATACGCGCAGACGGCCAAATCGAGCGCGGATATTGTCAGCGCGATAACCCCAGCCCAATAGGTATTTTCATCGAATACGAGGACGAATCCATAGACCGCCGCAAGACCGATCAGAATCAATCCTGTTGTATTAAGGGCTTTGTTGTAGTTCTGGATAATCGTTGATTCGGTCTTTGCCCGCTTCACAAGTTGACCGATGAGAATGTATACGAGCGCCAGCGCTGACCCGACAGTTGCATACCATTGTTGTGGCATGTCTGCGGCACGGAGAGCAAATAATACTGTGCCGATCGAAGCTGCCAGTGCGCTATAAGCAAAGACCATGCTTGGGAATTTCCACGCCAGAATACTGTATCCAATTGTTGCCAGTAAAAACGCCGCCATAATTGGCAGACTGACATTTGAAAAGATGATGAAGATGACGCTTGCCGGAATCAAAATTTGAGAAAGGTAACGCGCGGCACGCGCAAACTCGCGCCATTGCTCGCCCGCCTGCCAAAAGTATCCGGCTATGCCAGTCATAATCGTCGCGGATGCAGTCACTGAAACCACACGCCATTCAATGGGTAATTTCAAGACACTGGTCAACGCAAAAAATACGCCTGTACCAGCGAACAATGTCAGGTAATCAAAAAACTCACCGCGCATTTTCCAGGTTGTAAATGCGTACAGGATCGTGCAAAAGATCGCAACACCAAACCAATAAGCAGGCCCGTTGACACCACTTGCCAAACCGCCAAGTTGATAAATGGCTGAAAAATCCACTGCGACAAGGACTGCGCCGATGCCGGTTAAAACAGTGCCGGCTTGAATAAGATTTAGCCGCGTTCTAAGAGTCCATCCGCCGACGTAGAATAGCAATGGGACGGATGAGATGAAGATCAGTTGCACAACAAAGTTGAACGCATTCCAAAAGCGGACGACTAAAACGGTGGCTGAAATGACGATCATGAACGCGCCTAAATACAGCAGTGCGCGCAGGAGCGCTCCAGATGTGGCTGCATCCGCTACCCGTTCGCGGACTTTTTTCCAGTCAATCGGCGGTTGCTTGGGCTTGGGTGGTGCGGCGGGCTTGGGCGGTGCAGCAGGCTTGGGTTGGGGGATTACTTTTGGAGCAGGTGCAGATTCTACTTGAACAGGCGCGGAGATTTGTTTCGCTTCGAGTTGCGGCGGCTGCGCGGGTTTCGCTGATTCAACTTGGGGGGCGGGGTTGGGCGCGGCAACTGGTGTAATATCAAAATCGTAGCGGCGGCGGATCACATCCGCAGCTTGTTTTTCCAGGAAACCAAGTTTTTCCCAATCCTGAATTTCCTGCAACAGAATGTAGCGATACCCGCGGTCAATCTTGTTGAAACTCGTACGTACGTTGCGCTGTGTGGCAAGATCGAGCGCATAAAGCGCTTCCTTGCGGATGTCTTCATTTGGATCGTGTAGTGCAAGTTTTTCCAACTCGTTACGGATCGCTTCGCTGCTGTAGTTGATCGTGTGCAGTTTTCCGATGGCGCTTAAACGTTCTATCGGGTTGCTGCTTTGCAAAGTACTGAGGATTTCTTTGAGGATAGCAGCTGGCTTTTGCGATTGATTTTCAAACATGTGAACTTCCACGCTTGTTGTCTGATCGAAAGGGGCATCTGGTTTTTGATCTGTAAACTTGTTTAGCAAAAGACGCGCGTCTTTACGGAGAATATCGCCCCCGTCATTTATTGCAATTTCTTCGAGCTCGCGAGGATTTACATCTTGAGAACGCTCTTCAGCTATTTTATCTGTTGGCGGGGTGACGGCCACCCCCATCCATTTTGCGAAAGTGCATTCGCCGCGTTCCACCTGTTTGTTTCCCAAGGGTGTCGCGATTGCCCATAGAATAATAAGTACGGGAATAGTCAAGCAAAAAAAATAACCATTTGATTCGGTAATAAAATCAATGGTAAAGAATGCCATCGGAATCAACGTGCGCACCCCCGCGACGAGTGCCGCTTGCCGCCCATGCCAGCGGACGAATTCGCTTTCTTTGTTATTTATATATTGAAGTAAGAGGAGATGCCAAAGCGCAGAGCCAAGGATTGCGAACCCTTCGTTGGCCCCAAGCGCTGTTAAAAAGAAATAAGTGGTAACAGTAAAAAACGGCGAAGCCCGCAGCCAACTATATGCGCCTTTGGCAAGTTGTTTTTCGTTTTTTTTATGCATGCGACAACCTCCTGCTGGTTGAAACCCTAAAGTGGCTTAGCCGGTTCGTTATTCCCTCTATCAGAGACGTCAAAAGACAACCGTTATTGTTTGTAAAAAAAGCGAGTCACGCTCGCAGCGTGACCCGCTTAACTTACTTCAACACCACTCCGCTGCGCGGTGGGATTGTGATATGGTTTTCCGCAATATTGGACTTTCTGCCAAAGACCATCTGCGTCTTTTTGCCAAGAGGCAATTCAACGATTCTTTCTTCACTGGAAACATTGAAAGCAACAATCAAACTCTCTTCTTTGTCTGAACGCATGTAAGCCATCACATCCCCTTGGGCGTAAATGCGCTTGTAATCACCGCGGCGCAGGGATTTATGTTCTTTGCGCAATGTGATGCAAGCCTTTGCATACTCGAGCAGGTCTTTATCCCATTTGTGTTCATCCCACGGGAATGTTTTACGGCACTCAGGATCGTGCTTTCCGTCTACGCCGATCTCATCGCCGTAATAGATACATGGCGCGCCAGCGATGGTGAACATGAACAGCCAGGCCAGTTTGATCGAATCCTTGTCGCCGCTCACGCAGGAAAGAAAGCGCGGCATGTCGTGACTATCGAGTAGATTTAATTGCGCGGCGGTAATTTCTGGCGGATATATATTTAAGATGCGATCCACTTCGTTTGCGAATTCTTCACCGTTTGTGGGGCGCACGCGGTTTTGCAATCCGCCCGCCTTGTTGATGACATCCATATCCAAATGATTGGCCGCGAAGAAATTCAACGAAGCGGATGTGAACAAATAATTCATCACCGCGTCGAACTGATCGCCTTGCAGCCAACGCTGCGCCTCATGCCAGATTTCTCCCACAATATACGCTTCGGGATTGATCGCGCGCACGCGTCTGCGGAATTCGCGCCAGAATTCGTCATCGTCAATTTCGCCGGGGACATCCAAGCGCCAGCCGTCAATGCCGAGTTTGATCCAATACTCCGCGACGCCGAATAAAAACTCGCGCACGGCGGGCGTATTCGTATTGAATTTTGGCAGCGCGGGCAGATTCCACCACGCGCGATAACCGATCGCGTTCATGCTGTCTTCGCTTTGTAAAAGTTTTTCCTCATGCGCAGTCGGGTAGGCGCCAAAATGTTTGTGGCGCTTTAGTCTTTCTTCGTCAAAGTAGAACCAATCTTTATAAGGAGAGCCATCGCCGGTTTCGAGTACGTGATGGAATTGCCAAAATCCGCGCGAGGCATGATTGAATACGCCGTCTAATACAACTTTAATTCCGCGTTTGTGCGCGGCGGTCAGTAGTTTTTTCAGCGCGTCATTGCCGCCGAGAATTGGATCGACATTGTAGTAATCATAAGTATGATAGCGGTGATTGGATGCCGAAGCAAAAACGGGTGTGAAATAAATGGCTGTAATTCCAAGTTCTTGCAGGTAATCCAGTTTTTCGATCACACCGTAAAGGTCGCCGCCTTTGAATCCGTAGGTAGTTGGTGCGGAGTCCCACGCCTCAAAACCAATATCGGGCATGTGTTTGCTCTTTGCAAAACGGTCTGGAAATATTTGATAAAAAACTGCGTCCTTTACCCAATCGGGAGTTGTCATGTTTTTGCCTCAATTCTAAAATTTGCCCTGAGAGTTTGTTTTATCAAGATAAAAATATCAGGATGCTCTCTGTAATCCACCTTAATTGTAATACTTTACTGACCGTTTCGAGATTCGTGTTTTGCGGGCTAATCGCCAGATAAGCCGAACATCATGCGCTCGAGCAGGGTGCGTTGGAAGATCAGGAAAATGACCACGACCGGCGCGGACATCAAAATAGCAAGCGAGCCGATCTGACTCCACGGTTGCGCCGCGCCAGAGACAAGAATCGAGTAAAAGGAGTGCGTTAATACTATATAAGCAAAACTTTTTCAAGTTTCTTAACAAACTTTCAGCAATTCTCAATATGAGTTTTTATTTATCCACAGATTTCACAGATTACGCAGATTAGAAAGAAAAATCGGCGAAATCTGTGGATTAAGGTTTTCATAATGATAATTACTGGAAAACTTTGCGAAAATAAAGGCGGCTTTCTTTATTTCTTGTTAAATTGCACTTTCAATTTTTGGTGTCAAGGTGTGGAACGTTTATTGTGTTCTCATTTATTTTGGATTGACGCTTCATAACTTGATATGCTAAACTGAATAACCTTTCAAAAATAAACCATGCCATCTAAAAAGAAATCTCCCACTATCTATGATGTAGCCAAATTATCTGGTATTAGCATTTCCACAATTTCGCGTGTGTTGAATATGCCGGATAAAGTAAATTCAGAAACGCAGCGACGCGTGATGGATGCCATTGATCAACTTGGATTTGTTCCAAGGGCAGACGCCCGCGCCCGCGCATTGCGGAATACCGCCCGCATTGGTGTCTTGACTCCATTTTTCACGGCCCCGTCTTTTGTACAACGGCTCCGGGGGGTTGCTTCTGCCTTATCGAAGGCAAATTATGAACTGGTGATTTATCCGGTGGATTCAATGGATCATCTGCAGGGGTATATTTCCTCCATTCCTTTAATGAGAAATATTGACGGCCTGATCATCATGTCCTTGTCTCTTGAAGATCAGGATGCGCAGCGGTTATTCAACAACGGCATGGAAACTGTCTTGATTGAGTATTCACACCCGCAGTTAAACAGTATCCAGATCGACGACCAGCATGGCGGGCAGCTGGCTGCAGAGCATCTCATCAGCAAAGGGCATAAAACTTTTGCGTTTCTGGGTGATATTGAACCGCCCGAAAGATTTGCGATCCATCCCGTTAAATCCCGTCTAACGGGGTTTAAGCAGGTGTTACAAGGAGCAGGCTTGTCGTTGCCTAAAGCATATATTCGCTCGGCTCCTTATACCCAAAAAGAATCCAGGCAAGCCGCACTTGAATTACTTGGCCTGTCAAAGCCGCCCACGGCCATATTTGCAGCATCGGATACTCAGGCTTTGAGTGTAATGAAAGTGGCGCGTCAATTAAATATTAAAATCCCAAACGACCTGGCCGTTGTCGGCTTCGATGATATTGATGTGGCGGAACATGTGGACTTGACTACTGTTTGTCAGCATTTGGATGAATCGGGCAGGTTGGCGGCAGAGATATTACTTGCACGTATTAATGAGCCTAATCAACCCTTACAGCATATCAATCTTCCGCTCAATTTGATAGAGCGCATGACAACTGCGACTTGAAGTAAGCAAGTTCAATTAAACAGTATAGGTATAGTGATGGACTAACTAGCCACTATGCCTGTATAATTTAGTAAGAAGAAAGTTACCCGCAGGTTGATCCAGTCAAATTTCATGACTGCAAAATCCTGCGAGCTGTTTTGAATAATCTTTTGATTTCTTAGGAGTCGTGACGCTAATGAATACTCCCATACTAGAGATGAAAAACATCACCAAGGAATTTCCTGGTGTGAAAGCGTTGAACAACGTCAGTTTTCAAGTTGCGCAGGGCGAGATTCATTGCCTCGTTGGAGAGAATGGCGCAGGAAAATCCACGCTTATGAAAGTATTGAGCGGGGTGTATTCATATGGTGAATATAACGGGGATATTTTATTCGACGGCAAAGTGCAGAAATTTTCAGGCATCAGTGACAGCGAAAAAGCAGGCATTGCTATTATTTATCAGGAACTTGCTCTCATTCCTGAAATGACGGTTTATGAAAATATCTTCCTCGGCAACGAAGTGCGCAACGGCTTTATGGTTGACTGGAATGAAACGATCAAAAAAGCAACGGAAATGTTAAAGAGAGTCAATTTGGATGTAAACCCGGCTGCGAAAGTGAAAGACCTTGGCGTCGGGAAAAAACAATTGATCGAAATTGCCAAGGCGCTCAGCAAAAATGTTAAATTATTAATTCTAGACGAACCCACCGCGGCTTTAAATGAAGTGGATAGTGAAAACCTGCTTAACTTAATCCGCGATCTCAAGAACAATGGCGTGACTTGTGTTTTGATCTCCCACAAATTGACGGAAGTGATTGATGTGGCCGACACAGTTACAGTATTACGCGACGGGCAAACCATTTGCACATTAAATGCGCAAAAAGGCGAAGTGACGCGGAACGCGTTGATCAAATACATGGTGGGCCGTGAAATAGATAATATTTATCCAAAGAGAGACTCCAAAGGAACGCAGGAGATCGTTCTTGAAGTTAAGAATTGGAGCGCGTACGACCCATCGATTGGAAGAAATATTCTTAAGGATATAAACTTCAATGTGAAGAAGGGCGAGATCGTTGGACTGGCAGGCCTGATGGGTTCAGGACGAACTGAGTTCGCTTTAAGTATATTTGGCAATCCGGATAATTATCAATTGAAAGGCGAATTGTTTGTCGGTGGAAAAAAGCAACAATTCAAACATCCCCATGATGCAATTGAAGCGGGTGTGGCATACGTTACCGAAGACCGCAAAGGCGATGGGCTGATCCTGATCCAGGATGTGAAGGAAAACATCACGCTCGCTAACTTGTATGAAATCGCGACCCGAAGTGTGGTCGATAAAAACGCGGAAGTGAAGGTAGCAAACGAATACAAAGTCAATCTCAACATCAAGACTCCGACCGTGGAGCAGAAAGTATCTCATCTAAGCGGTGGTAATCAACAAAAAGTTTGTCTCGGCAAATGGTTGTTTGTCAAACCCAATGTTTTGATCCTGGATGAACCTACACGCGGTATTGATGTCGGCGCGAAGTTTGAAATTTATACGATCATGACCAAGTTGGTTCAGGAAGGCATGAGCATCATTATGATCTCTTCTGAACTGCCTGAGGTATTGGGAATGAGCGACAGAGTGTATATTGTTTCCTCCGGCAGAATCAGCGGTGAACTGCCCATAGAGGAAGCTTCTCAAGAAAAAATCATGCATCTGGCAACGAACTAAGGAGAATCAAAAATGACGTTTCTCAAAAGCGCACAAAAGGTCTTGCAGCAAAACATCCGCGAATATGGCATGTATATCGCATTGTTTGTCATTATGACCATTTTTACGATCACAACGAAAGGCACGTTCATTTCGTCGCGAAACATCGTCAACCTTGTGAATCAGACAGGCTATATAGCAGTTTTAGCTGTGGGCATGACGCTGGTCATCGTGATCAGACACATCGATCTGTCCGTCGGCTTTCTTGGCGGTTTCCTTGGCGCCATTGCCGCTATTGCAATGGTACAGTGGCATTTGCCCGTATTTTTAGCGATACTTCTCACCCTTGCTCTTGGTATCCTGGCTGGAACAATCACCGCTTTCCTCGTAGCGCAGATGAAAATTCCGGCCTTTGTAGCTACCCTGGCTGGATGGTTGATTTATCGCGGTGCAATTCTGGTGGTAACTGAAAGCACCGGCACAATCATTATCCCCGACAAAATTTTTAATGCCATTGGGAACGGCTTTATTCCCGACATTCCAGATATAGGGATTTTACCCGGCGTCCACAAACTAACGCTTATCATCGGAGTGATTGCCATTGTTTTGCTCATTATCAGCGAAATAAACGACCGCAAAAAGAAACTATCTTATAATTTCGAAGTGTTGCCAATGGAAATGTTTGTCATTAAATTGATATTCATTTCAGCCTTGATTGGTGGTTTCACCTGGCTGCTTGCAGGATATCAGGGACTCTCTTGGACGGCTGTGGTCGTATTGGTAGTGGCGATAATTTATCATTTCATTACTACACAAACCGTGCTCGGCAGGCATATTTACGCGGTCGGTGGAAATCCGGAAGCGGCTGAGTTGAGCGGTATCAACGTAAAGAAAATAACCTACATCGTATTCGGTTCGATGGGTATGTTAGCGGCGCTATCAGGGATCCTGTTTGCATCGCGTTTACAGTCTGCTACAACGACAGCGGGCTCTCTATGGGAACTGGATGCAATTGCGGCAGCTTTCATTGGCGGCGTGTCACCTGCGGGCGGCATTGGCAAAGTAGCCGGATCAATCATCGGCGCATTTGTAATGTTGTCATTGACAAGCGGTATGAACCTGATGGGCATTGGCATATCCTATCAATATATGGCCAGAGGCGCCGTGCTTGCCGCCGCAGTAATCTTCGATGTTGCCACTCGTAATAGAGCGCAATAATTTTTTTCAAGGAAAGGCGCATATTTTAAGGCCACACTTTTGTTTGTAACAACATACTCGCATAAAATACATCTCTTCCCCAACGGGTCTGGCTTAACTACAAAGCTGGACCCGTTATAATTTCTCTCATCATGCAAACGAAACCATCTAAAACCACTATTTTCCTGCTAACAGCTGGGTGCTTCCTGTCTTTCTTCGTTTTTGGATTCACAGACAATCTCAAAGGCCCCACGCTGCCATCCATGCTCGCGGAGTTACATATCACCTACGGCGCAGGCGGAAATATTTTTTTCGGCGAATATCTGTATCATCTCAATAAATCGGGGATGAGCAGGAAATTATTGAATCCCCCCCGGAACAAAGATAAACGAGTAAACTAACACCAGCATGATTGACGATATTGAACTCAACG